>NZ_KV797721.1:0-117807 GCF_001809455.1 Corynebacterium sp. HMSC074C11 | reverse complement strand
GCTTCGGTGCCTCCTCAGCATCGGTATCCTCGACCCAGCCGTAGGTGCGTTCAACGGCACGGTTCCACTGGTGGAACAGGCGATCGCGCTCTTCGGCCTCCATCTTCGGACGCCACTTCTTGTCAATCGTGATGTGAGCCTTGACCTCATCCAAGCTCGACCAGAAGCCAACGCCCAGACCTGCACCATATGCAGCGCCGAGAGCAGTGGTTTCAATGTTGTTCGGGCGCGTGACAGTGACATCTAGGATGTCGGACTGGAACTGCATGAGGAACTCGTTCATGGTCATGCCGCCATCAACGCTCAGCGTCGTGATGTCCGTGCCGGATTCTGCCACCATGGCATCGAGAACCTCACGAGTCTGGTACGCAGCAGCCTCCAGCACAGCGCGGGAGATGTGGTTGCGGTTAACGAAGCGAGTCAGGCCGACGATGACGCCACGGGCGTCCGGCTGCCAACGAGGAGCGAAGAGACCGGAGAATGCCGGCACGATGTACACGCCACCGTTGTCCTTGACACTCTTTGCTTTGTTCTCGATGGAAGCGGCATTTGGAATCATTTGCAGCTCGTCACGCAGCCACTGAACAAGTGCGCCGCCCATGGAGACAGAACCCTCGAGAGCGTAGACCGGCTTCTCACCCTCGACCTGGTAGCAGACGGTGGAGATGAGGCCGTGCTCGGACCACTTCGGGTTCTCGCCGGTATTCATCAGCATGAACAGGCCAGTGCCGTAGGTGTTCTTGGTGTCGCCCTCGCCGAAGCAACCCTGGCCGAACATGGCGGCCTGCTGGTCGCCGAGAATACCTGTAATGGGAAGGCCGGACAGAGCATCGCGGGCGCGAACGCGACCGAAGTTGCCTACTGACGGGCGGATGTCCGGCAGCATCGACATTGGAATGCCAATTTCACGGCAAATGTCCTCGTCCCACTCGAGGGTCTTGAGGTCCATCAGGAGAGTACGGGATGCGTTGGTGACGTCCGTTGCGTGGACTGCAGATTCGCCGTTGTCACCCTCTGCGCCGCCGGTGAGGTTCCACAGCAGCCAGGTGTCGATGGTGCCGAAGAGCAGGTCGCCAGCCTCGGCCTTTTCGCGAGCGCCCTCGACGTTGTCGAGGATCCAGCGCACCTTCGGGCCTGCCGGGTAGGAGTTGATACGCAGGCCCGTGGTCTCACGCCAACGGTCCGCGCCTTCATCCCCCATGAGCTCCTTACAGATGGTGTTCGTGCGGGTGTCCTGCCAGACGATGGCGTTGTAGACCGGTTCACCAGTGTTCTTGTCCCAGACGACAGTGGTTTCGCGCTGGTTGGTGATACCGATTGCCTCAATGTCCTGGGAGGAGATGTCGCCATCAGCGAGAGCTTCACTGACTACGCGACGAGTGTTGGTCCAAATCTCCTGGGCATCGTGCTCGACCCAGCCCTCTTCCGGGAAGATCTGCTTGTGCTCCATCTGGGCGACAGTGACGATCTCTGCGTCATGGTTGAAGATGATGCAGCGGGTGGAAGTAGTTCCCTGGTCAATGGCGAGGACATATTTGCTGTGCATCATGGGGGATACTCCTAGCGAAATTGTGTGTAAATGTGAGTTTTCGGACTTGCGCTATTTTATTGTGCGTTCACTCTCATATTCCCGTTATCCGATGGCAAAGGCAAGAGCGCCTGCAGCCACAGCTGCCAGCATCGGTGCGACAATCGGGACCCATGCATATGCCCAGTTCGCATCGCCCTTGCCCTTAATCGGGAGCACGAAAGCGTAGGCCAAACGGGGGCCGAGGTCACGAACAGGGTTGATAGCGTATCCAGTCGGGGAACCAAGGGAAAGACCAATCGACACAATGATGAACGAGACACCGAAGTAGGTCAGCGGGCCAAGCTCGCCGCCGGCTGGGCCGAACAGGATGAATGCGAGCAGAACGAAGGTCGCGATGAACTCGGTGACGGCATTCCAGAAGTTATTTGGATGAATCGGTACGGTGAAGAAGTTGCCGCCGGTCTCGGCATTTGCATTGGTCGGATTGCCGTTGTCGTCAACGCCATTGGCATCGAACAGCTGCTTAAACGCGGCCCATGCCAGGATTGCACCTACGAATGCGCCCAACAGCTGACCTGCGGCATAGTAGGGGACAAGGCTCCAAGCCAGGCTGCCTTTGACTGCCAGGGCAACGGTTACCGCTGGGTTCAAGTGCCCGCCGGATACGTCGGCAATAGATGCGCCAGCGAAAACGGCCATACCCCAACCGAAGGCAATGCCCATCCAACCAGCATTTGCTGCGCGGGTAGTCCGGAGGTTGATAGAGGCGCAGACTCCGTTACCGAGCAGAATCAGAATGGCGGTTCCGAAAAACTCCCAGAGGAATGCCTGGGATCCTGTGATTGTCTCCATGAGATGTAGAAACTCTCTGTGAGTCGTGACCGGGCAAGGTCACGATGAATCTTGCAACGTAGAATTCTTTAGGTATAAGAAATGCCGGCGAGAAACTATTTTTCGCCGGCACTTTTATTTCGACCCCATCAGCCCTTTGAAGTGCGAAGCCGTTTTCCCGAGAAGGAAGCTATTTCGTTGTGGCTACAGCGCTGGTGGCCATTCAAGAGCTAACTCGTATGGCTACCTAGGGGAGGGTGGGAAATGAACTAGCGGTCGAGGCTGACGTCGACGTCCGCGCGAGTTTCCACTGCATGAGCAGCAATCTCGTTAGCGGCCTTGTCAGTCAGCTCACGTTCAGCTGCCAGGGTTGCTTCGACACGCTCGATGAAGACCTTGATCTCCTTCTCCATCGTATCCTTGTCCCAACCCAGAGCTGGGGCAACCAGTTCAGCGGTGGCCCGAGCGCTGTCGACACCGCGGTGTGCGTACTCCATGGAGACGCGCAGGCGGCGCTCCAGGATGTCGTCGAGGTGCTTTGCGCCTTCGTGGGTCACTGCATAGAGAACCTCAGCGCGCATGTACTGCTCAGCGGCCTCCAGCGGCTCGAGCAGGGACTTGTCCTCGGCTGCCGGAGCCAGAACCTCGTAGATGAGGGAGCCGTAGCGGTTGAGCAGGTGCTCGACCTGCTTTTCGGTGATACCGAACTGCTTGGCCAGCTCTGCCTTCTGGTTGTTCAGTGCGTGGTAACCATCAGCACCGAGTAGCGGGACATCAGCGGTGACGGACTCCGGTACCTTACGTGGGACATCCTGGACTGCAGCGTCAATGGTATCGGCACCGATGACGCGGTAGGTGGTGTACTTACCGCCTGCGACGGAGACCATGCCCGGAGCAACGTGGGCAACAGCGTGGTTGCGGGAGAGGTTGGTGGTGGAGTCAGAGTCGCCTTCCACCAGTGGGCGCAGACCCGAGTAGACACCGACGATGTCGTCGTAAGTAATCGGGCGGCGAACCTTGGCGTTGACGTGATCGAGGATGTAGTCGATGTCAGCGCGGGTAGCTGCCGGGTTTGCCAGGTTCATGGTCCAGTCGGTGTCGGTGGTACCGATAATCCAGTACTCACCCCACGGAATCACGAACAGGACGGACTTCTCAGTCACGAAGGTCATTGCCACCGAGCCCTCAAGAGCGGACTTCGGAATAACAATGTGGACACCCTTGGAGGTGTGGACGCGGAACTTGCCGGTGACGCCAGCCAGCTTCTCAATCTCATCGGACCAAATGCCGGTGGCGTTGACGAAAACGCTGCCGCGGATAGTGGTGGTCGCGCCAGTGTCGGTGTCAAGGAGCTTCGCGCCGACGATGCGCTCGCCTTCCTTCACGAAGTCGACAACCTGGGTGGAGGTGCGGACGTCAGCGCCGAAGTGAGCAGCGGTGCGCAGGACAGTCATGGTGTGACGGGCATCGTCAACCAGAGTGTCGTAGTAGCGAACGCCGCCGACCACGGCATCTTCCTTCAGACCCGGAGCCTGCTTCAAGGTTCCCTTGCGGGAGTAGTGCTTCTGCATCGGAACCTGCTTGGCACCACCCATGACGTCGTAAAGGAAGAAGCCCGATGCCATGAACGGACGCTCCCATACGCGGTGAGTCAGAGGGAAGACGAAGCGCAGTGGCTTAACCAGGTGCGGTGCCAGATGCGACATGGACAGTTCGCGCTCGCGCAGGGATTCAGCTACCAGGCGGAAGTCCAACATCTGCAGGTAGCGCAGACCGCCGTGGAACATCTTTGAGGAGCGGCTAGAGGTACCGCCTGCGAAGTCACGAGTTTCAATGACCGCAGTCTTCAAACCACGGGTTGCGGCATCGAGCGCAGCGCCAGCGCCTACAGAACCGCCGCCGATAATGACGACGTCGTATTGCTCGGTACCGAATTTCTCCCAAGTCTTTTCATGCTGTTCCTTGTTCAGAACTGCAGATGGGGCGAGAGATGAAGAGGACGACATTTTCCAATCCTTCCCGGTGGGGGGCGTTGATTTTTTCGTCGAAGAGAATTTCTCGGCTCACGGCTCAGGTTACCAAAACTCGGCTTACTTGTAAGCGCCAACCTACGGTTACGTAGATATAAATAATGGGGCAAAAAGTCACGAAAATCGCGCCAGTAATGTTGTTCGATTTTCCGCAGGTAGATGGCTATGTTAATAGAGATTTACTACTTTTAGACTGAAAGTCAGTTGGCAATAGAATCCCCCATAATGGGGGTGCCAAAGAGGGCTGATGGGTGGGCAATGGGTGCACGGCGGGCGTGTGGCGTATTTGAGGGGCGATGACTGGAGCTGCGCTCGGATTTACACATGAATATGAGCCTGTAACGACATTTATCCGCGAGTCTCAGATACCAGTGCATATTGCCCCGCTAAGGGGTGCGAAAGATTGTAGAGTAAAAGCCATGTTCAAGGATCCTGTGTACTTAACGATTATCGGATTGGCGCGCACCGTCTTCTTTGCCCAAGGTTTGAAGTTCACCGTTAAGGGCTGGGAAAACGTGCCAAAAGACTCTGGCGCCGTTCTCGTTACTAACCACACCGGATACATGGACTTCACCTATGTCGGTATTCCATTCCGCAAGCACCGCCGTTTTGTCCGTTTTATGGCGAAGAAAGAAGTTTTCGACCACTCGGTCGCAGGACCAATCATGCGTGCTTGTAGGCACATTCCGGTCGACCGCACTGACGGCTCCAAGTCCTTCGAAGAGGCCTGCCAGAAGCTGGAAAACGACGAGTTGGTAGGCATCTTTCCGGAGTCGACTATCTCGCGCAGTTTTGAAGTCAAGAATCTGAAGTCCGGTGCGGTGCGTATGGCGCAGCGCACCGGCAAGCCCATCATCCCAGTGCTGATTGTGGGATCCCAGCGCGTGTGGACGAAGGGGCACCCTAAGCATCTCGGTCGCAGCAATACTCCGATTCATATTACGGTTTTGCCACCGTGGACCCCAGAGGGCGATCCGGCGGAAGCCACTGAAAAGCTACACGAAATCATGGATCAGGGCGTCCGTCAGCTCTGGGACGAGTACGCCGCTGAAGAGGGGCCCCTGCCGAAGGGCGCCTACTGGGTACCGGCTCGCCTTGGCGGTGGTGCACCGACTTTCGAAGAGGCCCAGGCAGAGGATCTGAAAGTCGAAGAAGAGCGTCAGCGTATCCGTCATTTGCGCGGTGACCTGGCCACATTCAAGGAAAAGCTAGCCGAGTCGGCACGTGAGTTCGGCGATAGCGCTCGTGAGTTCGGCGATCAGACCAGGCAACAGTTCCTCGATGCGTCGCAAACGATGAGCGCGGAGTCTGCTCGCCGAAGGGAACAGACGACCGCCTTGTTGGCGCAGTTCCGTCAGTCTGTGGAACAGATGGCTGATGATGTCGTCGCCGGTGCCAAGGAGAGCAAGGAGTCCGTGCGTACTGCCACGGATTCGATGCGCGTGACGTTCCGCGAAGCGTACGTGCAGCTAGAGAAGGCCTCCGCCTCCGGTGTCGAGCAGACGCAGCAGACCGTTTACCGTCTTATCGGCCAGTCGATGATGATCCGCGACAAGCTTCCACAGCGCTTGAACAGGCTCATCACCGCTCAGCCGGAAACGTTTATCTTCGATTACCCCGCATCGCTTGCCGACGATGCGGGCAACATCAGCGAAGAAACTATCAAGGCCTTGCAGCAGCTCGGTAATGACGGAGCCACAATCGTTGTCCTGCACGAATCGGGAGAAAAGCCGAATCTATCGGCTTTGGAGTCGGTTGACCTGCAGGTTGTGGAGCTTCCGGAGGGCGCGAGCAAGCTGGAAGTCACAAATGCGGTGGTAAGCACGCTGCGCAAGCAGGCTCGCAAGGAAGAAACCGCGATTCTTTTTGCCGGTCGCTCGAACTTTGAGGAAGCCACACAGCGTGTCGGCATGCCGGTAGTTATGGCCGATGCGGACTGGCCCTTACTGAAGAACGCGGACTGGGTAGTCGACACTGTCGAGCATGGGGGAGTAGCCGCAACGTTGCAGTTGTTGCACGACCGGTTCTGCGATGACGGTGAAGATGACAGCAGTGAGGACGGCAAGTAGTTCGAAGTGACCGAGAGACTACATCCACTACTCGTAGCTTCGGATATTGACGGGACGTTCATTGACTCGCGGGAGCGGGTAACTCCCCGCCTGCGGCAGGCCGTCACGCGAATGCTACGCCGCGGAACACCGTTGGTGCTGGCCACGGGAAGGCCGGCTCGGTGGTTGCAACCAGTGCTCGAGCAGCTGCCGGTTCAGCCGTTGTGCGTGTGTGCCAACGGCGCGGTGATTTACGACTCCGGCCGTGATGAAGTAGTTGCCGCCAACACACTGAAGCCGGAGACGCTGCGATACGTCGTTAAGCATGCGCGCGAAGCGACGCGATCCATCGGTGGAATCGGCATTGCGGCAGAGCGCGCTGGGACATCGGCGAATGACGCCATCGATGAGCTTTTTGTGGTGGCGCCGTCCTATGACCATGCGTGGGAATCGGATGAGCATGGTGAGCTTGCTGAAGAGGCCGTGTTGTCAGAACCCGCGACGAAACTCTTGCTGCGAAACTCAGATGTGAACAGTGCCCAGCTATATGAGCTGGTAGCCCCTGCAATTGACGCGAGCTTGGCGCACGTGACCTACTCCATGCCAGACGGGCTATTGGAGGTGTCCGCGCCGGGCGTGACTAAGCGCGCCGGGCTGGAATACGTGTCTGAACTGGTTGGAGCGACCGCGAAAGATGTGGTCTGCTTCGGTGACATGCCGAACGATATCGAGATGCTGTCGTGGGCGGGCACGGGTGTGGCCATGGGCAATGCGGCTGACACTGTCAAGGAGATTGCAGACGAAATCACCGCCACCAATGATGATGACGGTGTTGCTCGTGTGCTGGAGCGCTGGTTCTAGCTAACCTCGCGGTTTTCCCGCGCCAGGTAGCCCACCAGCGCTCGACAGCGGCTGCTTCGGGTTTACTTCAGCTCGGTCTTGACTTCGCCGGTGGCGCGGTCGAAGGTGATTGAACCGTTCTGGAACTCAGCGCGCTCGGTGTTTCCATCGACCACCTGGGTCTTCGTCGGGGCACCCAGCTTGCCGACTTCGAAGCCCTGGCGGGCCCACTCATCAGCAATCTTGCCCCAGATAGCGTGAGCGCCGGTGGTGTCGGAGTCGGTGATTACGCCGTTGGAAAACTTCACGTAGCGCAGGGCATCGGCCTGGCCAGCATTGTTCGCCACGGTAGAACCGCTCTGGATACCGGACATCGCGTAGCCGAGAACCGAGCCCATTTCCTCGGAAACTTGGCGCCATTCGGCAGCCAGGTCGTTCTGCTCATTGATAGTGATGATCTGGTCAATCAGAACCGGCAGGTCAGCAATCGACGGTCCGTTTTCAATCGAGCGTCCAACCGCACCCAGAATGGCATCGGCGGTCTGCCCCAGACCCGGTGCGCCGAGCATGCCCAGCGCCGAGGCCAGCATCGAACGTGCACCCGAGACTGTCTCCAGAGCCTGTGCCTTCTGCTGCTCGTCGGATGCGCTCGGCGAGGAGGAGTTGCTCTGCTCGCTTGCCGACGGTGCGGAGGAGTCAGCCGTAGCAGTGTCACTGGTGTTCGTGGCGTCGGTTGGCTCCGAGGTATTCGAAGTGCCCGAGGTGGTCGAGTCGGAGCTCGACGTTGTCGACGAAGTGGTGCTCGATGCGCTCGAGGACTTCTCGGAGGACGAGGTCGTGGACGTGCCCGTGGATGCCGAGGTGGTCGAAGTGGTCGAGCTCGACTCGGTTGACTCGGTCGATTCGGTCGACTGCGAATCTGCGTCTTCGGCGGTCTTATCGCCCTTTTCATCCTGCGGAACGAGGAGGTCAATCAAGCCATCTGGGCCCTCATTGTCAATCTTTCCGCTGGTGAGGGTGTTGTACTTCTTCTCGGCAATCGAGCGGATCTTGCCCATCTGGGCGTAGCCAGCATCACCTGGGCAGGTGGTGTTACCAACATCGCGGTGCGCGAAGATGGTCGGCAGAGTGACCTGCTTGCCGTATCCATACTTGGAGTAGCTGGTGCCACCCGAAGTCATCTGGATCTGGCCGGTCGGCTTGACGCCGGCGACCTTCAGACGCCAACCAATCATGTTGCCCACCGAGTTCAGTGCAGCCTCACTGGGAGCAACCGAAGTGTAGTTACCCATCATGGAGATGCCGAAAGTACCGGTGTTGAAGCCACCTGCGTGAGCGCCCTGGACATTCTTATCCAGGCCACCGTAGCGGCCCTCGAAGATGTTGCCGTACTTGTCGACCAGGGCGTTGTATCCGATGTCGCACCAGCCCAGAGTCTGTGCGTGGTACTGGTAAATGCCGCGGACGATACCAGCGGACTGGCTCTCGGTGTAGTTGTTTGAACCAGCGGTGTGGTGCACGGTGGCACCGACCAGCTTGTTGTCGTAGTCCGCGCCCTTACAGCGGTTATTTTCGTTGGCGCCCCAGCCGGCACGGGTAATGACCTTCGGCATGCCCGTGACATTCTTGGCATCCACAATTGGGTCGATACCGGATGCAGCAGCCTGGCCGTCGATAAGCACTGCGTCGACCTGGTCGATTGGCAGTTCATCGGCGACCGGCTCGATGTCCGTCCACTTCACTGGGAGATTCGGCGAGTCCAGATTTGCAGCGTCGTTAGCGCTCGGAGCAGTCGGGTCATCGAGTGCGTCCCCAGGAGCTGCATCCGGAGTCTGCTGGTAGTCGGAAGCGGCATCGTCAACGGCCTTGGCGACATCCTTGGCTGCATCCGTAGCGGATTCCTTTGCATCCTCCACGGCCTTCTTGGCGCCCTCAGCATTAATCTCGTCGAGGTTGAGCTTGGACAAATCCAACTTCTCAGCGCCCTTGATGTCCTTCAGGTCCACGCCGGACCCCGGACCGAAGATGTTAAGTCCGTGGGTGGAAACCTGAACACGCTTGGTTGGCTCGATGTAGATGAGCTCCGTTCCGTTCAGGCCGTTGCCATTGCCTTCAGCGGGGTAGTCCGGGTCAACGCTGTACCAGTCGGACCAGGAGCCGTCGGCGCGCTCGGCGCGGACGAAGCTGGCGATATCAGGGTCACCGGCCCACGTCAGCGCAAACTGGGAAAACTCAGTATCGGAGGTAATTTCCTTGACGACACCACGGTTGGGATGAGCCTCGTCGGCAAGCGACTGCGTTGCGATTGCTGCGTCTTCGACGAGAACGGAGACGCTGTCTGCAAGCGACTTGCTCTGGACAATCGGGTCGATGGGGCTGGCACCGTTTTCCTCGATGAGGTCATAAGCGGCACCTGCGCCGACAACGGCAACGGGTGTCAGGGCAAGGGTCGCCACGGCAGCGAGTACCAAGGATTGCTTGGCACCTGCGCGGCGATTGATGCGGCGGCGACTAAACACGGTAATAACTCCTGGGTGATTACGAAGATCTGGTGCTACACCACAAATGTGATGTGGTTATGCCTGGATTGGATAAGCGGGGGACTTAGTTCTGAGGTGCGAACCAGGCCTGCGTAGCTTCGGCAGGGTTGGTTGGCAGGGATTCAGTTAGAAACTCACCAACAACCTCGCCTGGCGTGGGCGTTTCCACGTTTCCGAGGGAACCGCCGTTGTCGCCCGACTCGCCGGCGCCCGGAATCGGCGGAATGCTGGCGGCCTCTCCGTCCTGGTTGTTCGGACCCGTCGAGCGGCCGGCGATACCCGCTCCACCGGCACCATCAAACTTGGCTTTGGCTGCAGCGCGGATGGCATCCATCTGCTGATAGCCGAAGGTGCCCGGGCATGAGGTGTAGCCGGTGTCGCGGTGGCCGAAGATGGCTGGGAGGTTCACGGTCTGGCCGGAGCTGTAGCGTGCCTTCGAGTAGCCGGCGCTGGTCAGTGCGGCGGTGGACATCGGATCGACGCCACCGACCTTCATGCGCCAGCCGACCATCTCGCCGAGTGCAGTGACGGCCGCATCCGGAATCTCCAGCTGGTCGTGATTGCCCATCACCGAAATACCGAAGGTGCCGTTGTTGAAGCCACCTGCGTGCGCGCCCTCGATGTTCTTGTCCAGGCCACCGTAGCGGCCCTCGTAGATGTTGCCGTACTTATCGACCAACGCGTTGTAGCCAACATCGCCCCAGCCCAGCGTCTTTGCGTGGTAGGCGTAAATGCCGCGGACAATGGCTGGTCCCTGCGACTCTGAGTAGTTATTGGAACCCGCGGTGTGGTGGATGCACGTGCCCTTGAAGGTGCTGTAGGAGCTCGAACCGCTGCGGATGGACTCATCTGCACCCCACGCTGCACGGCTGATTACATTTGGCGCGCCAGCAATCGACGACTCGTACGCAACTGGCTGAATAACCTCGCCGACCTGCTCTACGCCGTCGATGAAAACTGCCTGGACAGCGTTGAGGGACAGCGCGGCCGTAGCACTGACGAGTTCCTGCAGGCCACCGCCGATAGTGGCTGGGTCAAGGTTGTCGATACCAATGATGTTGCGTGGATCTAGGCCCTCGAGGAGGTTCAGTCCGACGGTCGACACCTGCACGCGCCTGGTGGGCTCAACGAACAGCAGCTCGGTGCCGGACTGTCCGGAGTTATTCATCGGGCCGTGAGAATCAGCGTGGAACCACGGGCCAAAGCTGCCATCTTCGCGTTCGGCGCGAACGTAGAGCTGCAGGTTGTCATCGCCCGGCCAGGTCAGGGCGAACTGGGAGAACGGTTCGTCGCGGGTGATGTCCTTCACGAATCCGCGAAGCGGGTGCAGGGCATCGGTAATGGCATGCGTGCCGACGGCTGCGTCGTCAATCATCATCGTGACAGCATCAACCAGCGGCGATGTCGAGATCTTGGCTGCGATAGGGCCGGCGCCTGGGCTTTCAACCAGGGTAGGGGCCTGGCGAATGCCCCATGTTGCTAGTGGAGCTGCGGCAGTAGTAGCTGCCAGTCCATAGAGGAAGGTGCGACGGCCCATCGACGGGGCATTGATGCGACGGCGAGTTGGCACGGTAAAAGCTCCAAAAAAATGGGGTACAGGGTTGTCGACCCCGAGGCCTACCCCGGGGTCGAAGGGAAGGAAAGTTGCAAAGCAACAGAAAATTCCGAGGAGGATGTTACCAGTGTGACTAAAAAAATCTAGTGAGGCATCTGTGTTTCCCCGTTAATTTTGGGAAAATTATCAAATAATGTGACCAAACGAACGTTGGGTTGGGCTCACGTGGACGTCGTAAAGCCCGCGTGTACACCCGCAAATCGGGCGGAAATGCAATAGGTTTTAAGGCGTGAGTAGCGAAAAGAACACCACTGCCAATGAATTTGCTCCGAAGTCCCTACAGGACATCAAGGACAACACCTACGACCTCATCGTGGTCGGCTCGGGTTTCTTCGGTTTGACCGTTGCTGAGCGGACCGCCAATGAGCTGGGTAAGCGCGTGCTCGTTGTCGAACGCCGCAACCACATCGGCGGCAACGCCTACTCGGAGGCAGAGCCGGAGACTGGCATCGAGGTGCACAAGTACGGTGCGCACCTGTTCCATACCTCTAATAAGAGGGTGTGGGACTACGTCAACCAGTTCACTGACTTCACCGACTACCAGCACCGCGTGTTCGCTATGTACAAGGGCACCGCGTACCAGTTCCCGATGGGGCTGGGGCTGATCAACCAGTTCTTCGGCAAGTACTACAGCCCGGACGAGGCTCGCCAGCTGATTAAGGACCAGACCGATGGCCTGGATCCGCGCGACGCGAAGAACCTTGAGGAAAAGGCCATCTCCCTCATCGGCCGCCCGCTCTACGAAGCCTTTGTCAAGCACTACACCGCCAAGCAGTGGCAGACGGATCCGAAGAACCTGCCGGCCGGAAACATCACCCGCCTGCCTGTTCGCTACACCTTTAATAACCGCTACTTCAACGACACCTACGAAGGCCTGCCTGTCGACGGCTACACCGCCTGGCTGGAAAACATGGTGACCTCCGACAAGATTGACGTCGTTGTCGACGCCGACTGGTTCGAGGCGCGCGACGAGCTGCGCGCTGTCTCCCCGGATGCTCCCGTCGTCTACACCGGCCCGCTGGACCGCTACTTCGATTACGCAGAAGGCAAGCTGGGTTGGCGCACGCTGGACTTCGAGATGGAGGTTGTCAACACCGGCGACTTCCAGGGCACCCCAGTGATGAACTACAACGACGCGGACGTGCCGTATACCCGTATCCACGAGTTCCGCCACTTCCACCCGGAGCGCGATTACGTCAAGGACAAGACGGTAATTGTTAAGGAATACTCCCGCTTCGCCGACGATGGCGACGAGGTGTACTACCCAATCAACACTCCGGAAGACCGCGAGATGCTCGAGGCCTACCGCAAGCTCGCTGCAGCAGAAGCGCAGGAGAACAAGGTCCTCTTCGGCGGCCGCCTGGGCACCTACCAGTACCTGGACATGCACATGGCCATCGGCTCTGCACTGTCGATGTTCGACAACAAGATTGCACCGTTCTTCAACGACGGCGAAGCAATCGAGCAGGAGCGCGGGCACTAGTTTGCCGCTTGCGGCTCCTGCGCTAGTATTGCGCGAGTGTCGCGTGAGAAAAGCCAAACCGAAGTTCCCCAGCAGGGGCCATTGCTGCAGCGTGTGAACAAGTTTCTCACCCTGCCAGTGGCTCCCGTAATTCTGGTTCTCATCGGCTCTCTTGGCACCCAGGCCGCAGCCGTGCTGGTCACTGGTATGCTTTCCACGGTCGGCGCGCCGGGCATATCGGGCTTGCGCATGACTGCCGCCGCCATCATCATGGTGGTTCTGTTCCGGCCAAAGTTATCCGGGATGACCCGCGCTCGCGCCATCAACATCGTGGTCTACGGCATCGCTATGGGCATGATGAGCATGATGATTTACGCCGCTATCGCCCGCCTCCCGCAGGGCGTTGCCGTCACCATCGACTTCCTCGGTCCCTGCGTCGTGTCTTTCCTGGGACTGAAAATGTGGCGATCCCGCCTGTGGGCCATCGTCGCTTTCATCGGCGTCGCCCTAATCGCCCAGCCCTCCAATGACCTGGACCTTATCGGCATTGGTTACGCCGCAATCGGCGCGATCTTCTTCGGCGCATACACGCTCTTCTCCGCCCGAATGGGCAGCGCCGAGGGCGGCGGCATGCCTGACCTGGCGCTGTCAGTGGTCGTCGCAGCAATCGTGCTCGCGCCGTTTTCCGTATCCGCCGCACCGCTTGTCGACGGTTCGATGTGGGCCACCATCGTTATTTCTGGGTTCATTGGCGCTGTTATTCCCTACGTGATGGACACCATCGCTGCGGGGATTGTCTCAGCGGCGGTCGTCGGCACGCTCTTTGCACTGGATCCGGTTATCGGTGCAATCCTGGGTTGGGCGTTTTCCGGTGACCGAGTGACCTGGTCTATGGCGCTGGGCATCGTGCTGATTGCGGCGGCTGGCGCGATTATTACCTGGCGCGGGGCGCGGGAGTCGCGTGAGCTTGCGCAGTAGAAACGCGAGTACCGGAACCCGCCCAAAAGGAGTAGTTTCGACGTGTTCTGCTGGAAAACAACAGTGAATGCGGGTAGGTTTGTCGAAGATTTATTGTTTTTTAAGGTAATTCCCTGAAGAGGAAACACGCCTGATAGCTCCCACTGGTCGTGGGGAGTCGCACATTGTGAGGAGAATGCACACGTGAAAATCACCTCTACTTTCCGTGGTTGGCGCCGAAAGGTTGCAGCAGTTGCGTCCGCAGTAGCTGTGGCTGCGTCTGCATTGACCATGGCGCCGGCCGCGAGCGCGGCGGGCGACCGAGGTTCGCTGCGCCCGGGTTGTGAATGGGATTCGTACCAGTACTTCACCCAGAAGTGCCAGGTTTATTCGCCGGCCATGGATCGTGATATTCCGGTCCAGATTGTGGCCTCTGCCAATGGCGGTAACAAGGCTCTCTACCTGCTAGATGGCCTGCGTAGCCCGGCTGATGCCTCAGACTGGGTGGAGCACGGTAACGCTCCACGTACTTTTGAGGGATCCAACGTCAACCTTGTTATCCCCGGTGGCGGTGGCGGTAGCTTCTACACTGACTGGAAGCGTCCGTCAGTTAGCCTGCACGGTCCGTTCGTAAACATGTGGGAGACTTTCCTGACTCAGGAACTGCCGGTTTACCTTGAGCGTGAGTTCGGCATTTCTCGCACTGGTAACTCCATTGCAGGTCTCTCCATGGGCGCATCTGCGGCGCTGTCGCTGGCATACAACCACCGAGACCAGTTCGGTCAGGCTCTTGCCTTCTCCGGTTACCTGCACACCACTGCGCCGGGTATGACCACTGCAATTGAGGCTGCTCAGTTGTCGGCTGGCTACAGCTCCTTCGACATGTGGGGTGCGCCTATGTCAGCGGAGCGTGTCCGCAACGATCCGTACCTGAACGTCGAGAAGATGAAGGGGCTGGATCTGGTTATTACCTCGGCAAATGGTGTTCCGGATGAGGTTCGTGACCCGAAGAACCTCTACCGTGTTGTTCCGAAGGCCGGTGGCGTTGCGCTGGAGTCGCTGTCCCGCTTGTCAACCCGCGAGTTTGAGTTGCGTGCTCGTACCTCCGGTTTGGATGCCACCTTTGAATACGAGCCGACCGGTATCCACGATTGGCCGACCTGGGATCGCAACCTCCAGAACTCCAAGGCCCGCATCGAAGGTTTCCTCGGAGCTTAAAACTAGAACCTGAACGAAAAGTCCCTATGCGCAGCAGATAGTCCGCAGCGCGTAGGGGCTTTCACATTCTGGCCTGTCGCTAGCGTGGCAACAAGAGGCAATCCGCCACGGGCACTAGGATGCTATGAGATAGAAACGTCGGTAACTTATCGGCGGCTACACCCCCGGTAGACCTTTCGGAAAGTGGTTGATACGTCTCATGGCATCACAGCCTGAACAAAAGCGGACACATACCCCGACAACGTCGTCAAGCCTTGCCGTTGAACGCCTGCAGCGGATTCTGCTGCCAAAGTTGGGTGAGCCACGTGATGTCCGCTCGCTCTACTTGGTTGAGCCGGAGACTAATGCCGGTCGTGTGCAAGCGCATTCGCGCACGTCAGCCACCATTCCGGCGGGTGATGAAGTTAGTTTTGAAACCTATTTCAATGCATTTCCGGCCAGCTACTGGCGCCGGTGGACGAATCTGGACAATGTTGTCCTGCGCCTGGAGCTGTCCGGTACCGCGCGCGTGGACATCTACCGTTCGAAGATTGACGGTGCTCGTATCGCCGTGACCGGCGAGGTTGTCGGTGACCTGGGCGCTGCTGCTGAAGGCGCAGAAGCCAAGGTGGACGGCAAGGATGTGCATGTTTGCGAAATCCCAGTACCGCTGACGCAATTTGAAGACGGCGGCTGGATTTGGTTCGACCTCACCTGTGAGACGGACGTGGTAATCCACTCCGCAGGTTGGTACTCCGATATCGAGGCGCCGAGCCAGACGTACCCGGACGGCACGGAGCACCCGGCGCCGGAGGGACGCGTCACTATCGGTATCCCGACGTTCAATCGTCCGACCGATGCAGTTGCTGCTCTCGAGGCGCTGTCCTCGGATCCGGAAGTCGATGCCATCATCGATGCTGTTTTGATGCCTGACCAGGGCACTAAGCACCCGGCGGACGAGCCGGGCTTCGATACTGTAGCCGAGCACTTCGGTGACCGCCTGCGTATCTTCCCGCAGGGAAATCTCGGTGGTTCTGGCGGGTACTCCCGCATTATGTATGAGGCCCTGGGGGGTCCGGAGTCCGATCCTGAGCGTGCTACCGACAGCCCGTTCATTCTGTACATGGATGACGACATCGCCATCGAGCCGGATTCCATCCTGCGCGCGGTCGCTGTCGGCCGGTTCGCGAAATCCCCAATGCTCGTTGGTGGTCAGATGCTGAATCTGCAGGAGCGCAGCCACTTGCACTCGATGGGTGAAGTCATCGGTCGGCATGACTTCATGTGGACCTCGGCTCCGCACGTCCACTATGACCACGACTTTTATGCTCACCCACTGCGTGATCGCGGGGAGCACGGCACTAACGCCACCGGTGAAGTCGTCGATTCGAAGGATCTTCACCGCCGCATCGATGTTGAGTTCAACGGCTGGTGGATGTGCCTGATTCCGCGCGTCGCTGCTGAGACGATTGGTCAGCCGCTGCCACTGTTTATTAAGTGGGACGATGCCGAATACGGTTTGCGCGCAGGCAAGGCAGGCTTTCCGACGGCCACGTGGCCGGGCGTTGCAATTTGGCATATGGCCTGGTCGGACAAGGACGATGCGATTGATTGGCAGGCGTACTTCCACCTGCGCAACCGCTTGATTGTCGCGGCTCTTCAGCACGAGGGCGATGCTGCCGGCATCGTGCGTTCCATGCGCAAGGCCACGTTCAAGCACCTCCTGTGCCTGGAGTACTCCACTGTTGCCATCCAAAACGAAGCCATGAAGGACTTCCTGGCAGGCCCGGAGCATCTGTTCGACATTCTCGAATCTTCGCTGCCGCGCATCAATGCCCTGCGCAAGAGCTTCCGCGACGCGGTTGTGCTGCCGAGTGCAGGTGATCTGCCAAAGCCCTCCGGTATTCCGGGGGTTCCGACAAAGGATGTCGGTGGTCGTCTGGGCAAGCTGAAGAAGGTCGGTTGGCTGGCCAAGGGGCTGCTGCACAGCGTGCGCCCGGAAAACTCCGAGCACCACGATGTGCCGCAGGCGAACCTGGCGCCGCTGGAGGCTCGTTGGTTCTCCCTGTCTCGCTTGGACGGTGCCACCGTTACTACCGCTGACGGCCGTGGCGTGGTGTATCGCCAGCGTGACCGCGACAAGGCCAAGGCTCTGCTGGAAGAATCCTGGGAGCTGCAAAAGCAGGTTGAGGAGCGTTTTGAGCAAATGAAGGCACGCTACCGCGCAGCCTATGACCATCTGACCAGTAGGAAGGCCTGGGCGAATGTCTTCGAAAATTAAAGGCGATCCGTTCGGCGAGTCCGACGTTCTCGTTAATATTCAGCACACGCTTAACGACGTCCCGGGGGTGCTGCCCACCGCACGTGCCATGAGCTATTTCGGTGAGCACGCCCTTGGATGGATGGGGCTCGCTGCTCTCGGGGCGGCGGTGGATAAGGAGCGACGCATTGGCTGGGCAAAGGTCGGTGTGGCCGCCTTTACCTCGCATGCGGCATCGGTGGTGCTTAAGCGCATTGTCCGTCGCCCGCGTCCCCATGACCGTCGTATAGCAATCGGCGTTGGTACACCGAGCAAGCTGAGTTTCCCGTCCTCGCACGCGACGTCGACGACGGCGGCGCTGGTGGGAATTGCCAAGTTGGGTTACCCGGCAGCACCGGCCGTGGGGGTGCCGGCGATTATGCTCTCTCGCCTGGTGTTGGGAGTGCATTACCCGACGGATGTTGCTCTCGGAGCGGCGCTGGGTACAGCCACTGCTCTTGCGGTGGACAAGATAGGTGATAAGGTCATCGAGCCGAAAAACGCGCAGCATAACCAGGGTGGACAGCCCTCCATTGCGGAAAGGAATGCACAGTGACACAGGCGGAGAACGACAACTTGGCCAATGTGTCGGCCAACCAGCGGCAAGCTTCTCAATCAAGGATTGGGTCCGAGCCGCACACTTCCGGTATCGATGAGCCTGCGCATCCGCAGGGGCATCCGCCGAAGAATCTGCTGGACGGCATGATCAAGGCGCTTCGCCCGAAGCAGTGGGTGAAGAATGTCCTGGTCATTGCGGCTCCACTGGCAGCCGGCAACGAAATCATGGACTCGGGACGTTCGATCGGCACGCTGACCGTCGACATCCTGGTGGCGTTTGTGGCCTTCTGTTTGGCAGCATCGTCGATTTACCTGATTAATGATGCCCGCGATGTCGAGGCTGACCGTGCGCACCCAACCAAGCGCTTCCGCCCAATTGCCGCTGGCGTACTGCCGGTGAGCATGGCGTACATTATGGCGGTCGCACTGATTATTGGTTCGATTGCGGTGTCCTGGTTTGCCTCTGAGGGGCCGGGGCTAGCAATTGTTGTGGCTGTATACATTGCGCTGCAGCTCGGTTACTGCTTTGGCCTGAAGCATCAGCCGGTGATTGATATTGCGCTGGTGTCCTCGGGTTTCATGCTGCGTGCAATGGCCGGCGGTGTTGCTGCCAACATCAACCTGTCCCAGTGGTTCTTGCTGGTTGCCGCCTTCGGTTCGCTGTTCATGGCAGCCGGTAAGCGTTACGCTGAGCTGCTGTTGGCGGAGCGTACAGGTAAGAAGATTCGTAAGTCGTTGCAGGGTTACACCGCGACTTACCTGCGCTTTGTGTGGACCCTCGCTGCGACCGCCGTGGTACTGAGCTACGCGCTGTGGGGCTTCGAGATGGGGCGCGCACCGGGCACTTCGTCCACTTCGGCTATTTGGTACGAGATTTCGATGGTTCCATTCACTGTGGCCATCCTGCGCTTCGCAGCCGACGTCGACCGTGGTGATGCGGGAAGCCCGGATGAGATTGCGCTCAAGGACCGTCCGCTGCAGGCACTGGCCGTCCTGTGGCTGCTGTCCATTGCCATCGCTGTCTACGCTGTTCCGGCTCTGGGGTAGTTCCTTGCTCTTTTCCCATTAAGCGAACTGCGGTTTCCGTCGGGTTCTCGTCGGGTTCTCGTCGGGTTCAGTTGGTAGCTGAAAGCCCATGCATCGAGGGGTGCATGGGCTTTTTCTGTACCTCGTTAGTACTTAGGTTGTGTTTGGGGTTCTTGTAGGCGTGTTTTAGATGTCTCAGTCAGTCCTACAGGTCAGTCGGGGGGCAGAATTACAATTCTGTAATTCCTCGCTGGTAAACAGTGTTTCTCCTTGTGGTAGATAGTTTTGTCGGGAAATGTGAGAAATATTACGGAATGGTTACGATTTTAACTTGGTTGTAGGGAAACGATTGAGTATCGTTACATACTCGAGATTCTTTTGTGGAGTCTCCAGTTGTCGCGTCACAACTGGAAGCAGAAAAGCGAAAGCTCGCGCAAGCGACTGCCTCCGAGAAGTCTGGCGCGGAGGTAAGTCCGAAAGTAAAGAGGAGAACGATGAGCTTTACTGCAGTGAGTCGTAACTTCACGGTGAAGGTCGTAGCTGCCCTCGTAGCGGTTGCGATGGTCTTTGGCGGCATCATGCTCGCATCCGCGAAGGACGCGAGTGCTGATCCAAACCGTGATCGACTGCGCCCAGGCTGTGAGTGGGATCCATACAACTGGTGGGTTCAGTACTGCCAGGTTTTCTCGCCAGCTATGAACCGCAATATTCCGGTTCAGATTAAGGCGGCTACTGGTGGCGGCGATGCCTCCCTGTACATGCTCGACGGTCTGTGGGGATTTAATAAGGGTGCGTCCGGTTGGATTTGGTCGGGCCACATTGCTCAGACTTTTGCCAATGACAACATCACTCTGGTTGCGCCGGCTGCTGGCGACGGCTCCTTCTATGCCGACTGGAACGCTCCGGCAGTGACCGCTGAAGGGGTCAAGACCCAGAAGTGGGAAACCTTCCTGACCCAGGAGCTCCCGGTCTATTTGCAGCGTGAGTTTGGTGTTAATCCAAACCGCAACGCGATTGCTGGTTTGTCCATGGGTGCAGCCGCGGCAGTGGCACTGGCGGCCCGTCACCGTGATCAGTTCAAGCAGGTCACTTCGCTGTCCGGTTACTACCAGATGTCCAACCCGGTAGTTGCTACGGGTACCACTGCAATGGTGGCCGGCACTGGTGTTGTGAATCCCACTAGTATGTGGGGTCTTCCGGTTCCGGCTTCGGCGGAACGCCAGGCCCATGACCCTTCGATGCTGCTCGATCAGCTCCAGGGGCTGCCGATGTATGTTTCCTCCGCCCAGGGTGTTCAGAGCCTGTGGAGTGACCCGGAGGTTTTGAACCGTCCGGTGCCGCAGCTCCCTGACACTGTCTGGCGTGCCGTAATGGAGTCCGTCTCCCGCGCTTCGACGCAGCGCTTTGAGCAGGACGCTCGCGCTGCCGGCCTCAATGCGCAGTTTGTCTACAGCCCGAACGGTATCCACTCGTGGGAGCTGTGGGGCCGTGATGCCGCGCTTGCTCGCCCGTACATTCTTGGGGCGCTGGGGCTTTAAGTCGGTATTTGTTTCAGAGCGCTCTGGTGCCCTGGTGTGCTGACCTAGCTCTGGTGCTGGATAACTGCTTAAAGGGGCTAGCTTCTTAAGAAGTCTCAATTTTGAAAAAAGACCAATCCTTTTGTTGGGATTGGTCTTTTTTCTGTGTCGAGTCCGGGTTTGGATGCTGAGCGGAAGGTGTGGGTAACGGCTTAGAGGGGCGCAAAGAGTTGCGCTGTCAACGCTTGAATTCAGTTCCTTTTGCGTGTGTCTCCACGGTTTTTACCCGTAAGAGGGTAAACATGAGAGTCGAACCTTAAAGTAAAGGGTGAAGCTATTCAGGTAGCTATACCGTTTGTTTCGCAGAACGTGTGTGAGATTCTTCTTGCAGCGGCACGCCGGAGGAGGGGAACCTTCGGATACGTTGCTGGTCACCACGTAATTCTGAGAAGCGGAACGGTAAACGCATAGCTCTAGCGCCGCGTGATGCTATCTGCAGGTGCCTAATCGGCGCCGGTGCAACACTCAATGTCTCAAATAATTTCAACCAGCGACTTTGTAAAGGGAAGCCCTCTTATGCGCGTAACCGCTAGATTCCTCCGTGGTGGCCTCGGCAACAGCCGGAAGTCATCGCGGGCGTTGACCGCACTTTTGGCACTACCGTTGACTCTCGCTCTCGGTGCCCCTGCTGCAGTGGCGGCTCCCGAGCCAGCTCAGCCAGGTCTGCCCAGCTACGAGGAACTTCAGGCCGTTCAGGGGCAGTTAGCTCAATCTGGAGACCTGGGAGACCTTGCTAAGGCCGCTGAAGCAGCGCAAGCTGCTGGTGCGCAGCTACCTGGCCTGGGCATGCCGAAGCCGATGCCGGGGCCGGAGCGTACGCCATTTAAAGTCGATACTCCCGCAGTGGCGAACCTGCCCAGCGGAGTCAGCGTAGACAAAGTCGAGTGGTACACAGATCACCACGTCATTGCGCACATTCGCTCGGCTGCCATGCCGGAGAAGCCAATTCAGGTTGAGATTTTGCTGCCGCGCGATTGGTACCGCGACAAGGAGCGCACATTCCCGAGCGTCTACCACCTTGACGGTATGGCATCGTTTGATGACTACTCCGGTTGGATTCGCGCTACCAATATCGAACGCTTCTACGAGGACAAGAATGTCCTGGTGGTTATGCCCGCCGGCGGTACATCGTCCTTCTACTCTGACTGGGATCAGCCGGATAACGGTCAGAACTACAAGTGGGAGAGCTTCATTACTAAGGAGCTCGTGCCGGTTATCACCAACGGCTTCCGCGGCAACGATGAACGCGGCATCATCGGTATCTCCATGGGCGCTACCGGTGCTTACAACGTCGCAGCACACTCGCCGGAGCTGTGGAAGTTTGCCGGTAGCCTCTCAGGTTACCTAGACATGACTTCGCCCGGCATGCCGCAGGCAATCGCTCTGGCGATGAAGAACACCGGTGGCTATGACGCGACGAAGATGTGGGGACCGCTCGGTTCGCAGCGTTGGAAGGACAATGATCCGAAGCTGAACATCGACAAGCTCAAGGGCATGTCGCTGTACATCTCGGCGGGTAACGGCAACACCGGTGAGTGGGACGTGCCGTCGCAGATCGATCCGACGAAGCCGGACAATCCGACCGGTTACGCATTGGAAGTTCTTTCCCGCATGACCAGTGAGACCTTCATCCGAAATGCTCGCGAAAAGGGCGTCGAGCCGGTTGTAAACTTCCGGAGCTCGGGTACTCACACCTGGCCGTACTGGCAATTCGAGGTCAGTCAGGCCTGGCCAACGCTGGCCGATGCACTCCAGTTGCCGGAGTCCGATCGTGGCGCGGTCTGCCGTGTAGGCGGCGAGATTGAAAAGGCCGTCGCATCGCTGCCGGGAATCGGCACCTGCCTGTCGGATGAGTATGGTGTCGCCAAGAATGGCGTGGCTCAGGACTTCACCGGCGGTACCGCCTACTGGCACCCGGATTCCGGGGCACATGTGGTCTGGGGGCGCATCGGTTCGCGTTACAACGAGCTCGGCGGTCCGTCCTCGCCGCTCGGCTACCCAGTGACCAACGAATTGGCTACGCCGGATGGCTCGGGACGATTCGTCCACTTTGAAAAGGGCTCGATTTACTGGACTCCGGAAGGCGGAGCCCACGAAGTCACCGGTGACATTATGAACGTCTGGGGCAAGGCCGGCTTCGAGACTGGTCCGCTGGGCTACCCAGTCGCCAACCACCGCGATATTCCGGGCGGTGTCGCCCAAGACTTCCAGGGTGGCACCATCGTCAAGATTGGCGGCGAAGAACCTCGCATCGTGCGTGGTGAAATCGGCCGTGTCTACAAGGAGCTCGGTGGCGCCGAGTCCGATTTGGGTCTGCCTGTCGACGGCGACGAGGTCAAGCTCGCCCGCGGCGCTTTCCAGCGCTTTGAGCACGGTGCCATTTACTGGACTCCGGAAACTGGCGCACAACCGGTGCGCTCCAACGACATCACTGACCACTGGGGCAGCACTGGCTACGAAAATGGCCCGTTCGGTTACCCGGTCGGCCCACTGCAGCCAGTCAAGGCCGGCGGTCTTGAACAGCAGTTCGAGGGTGGCTGGATTCGCCAGCTCAACGGCAAGATTGTTGAAGAGCGCAATAAGCCAGAAGCACCAGCCCCAGCCACCGACAACGGTGATGACAAGTAAGCCAACCAAAGCAGGGCACTGAATAAGGGATAGACAAATGTCCATGAACAAGTCCTTCCGGACACTGGCTACAACCACAGCTGTTGCGCTGCTGACCTTCGGAGTGGCCGCCTGTGGCAGTTCCACAGTGGAGTCTTCGGAGGTCACCTCGTCGACGACTACGAAGACCTCCACGACGTCATCAAGCACGAAGACTTCTGCGCCGAAGTCGAGCGAAAAGTCTGCGCCGGAGATCACAGATCCCCAAGCTAAGCGCGTGGACGAAGCGCCCGATGGACAGATGAAGCTCAGTGAGGCGGACGATTCATACCTCGAAGCGCTGGAAAAAGCGGGAATTGATGTTGCTGGGGTGGAGGATCAGCTCATCGGCACAGGTCGCGCGGCATGCGCAGACGCACCGGAGGAGGAGCGTCAGGCCATCGCGCTGGCGATTGCCGGACAGCTGGTCGCACAGGGGCGCTCACAGGAAAGTGCCGAAGAAGTGGCGAAGACTATTGCAAGCTCCGCTAAAAAGGCGTATTGCTAGCACTCATGCGTAAAGTGCTGACAATTCTGGCGGTCATTGTGCTGGTGGCCGCTATTGGCTTCGGCGTAGTGCAATGGCTTAACGACGACCAAGGCGGTCAAACCCCACCGACCCCCGGTGACGATGGTGGGGTTCTGGCCGAACAACCCGAGTGGTGCCCGGCGGTAGAAGTTATCGCGGTGCCCGGAACTGCGGAATCGCGTGCTGACGATGACCCAATGGCCCCGACCGCGAACCCACATTCGCTGCTGCTTGGCCTGACGAACTCGATTTCGCAGTCCTACTCGGAGGGTGATGTCAAGGTCTGGACTACGCCGTACCCGGCACAGATTAAGACGCATCAGCTGCCCGACCAACTCACCTACGATGATTCGCAGGCAGTCGGGCGCGATGTCACCGCTAAGGAAATGGCTGACTTACACGGGCAGTGCCCGCTGACGGACTTCGTCCTGATGGGCTTCTCCCAGGGCGCGGCTATTGCAGGTGATTTGGCCTCTGACATCGGCAATGGCCGCGGTGTCGTTCCGGCCGAGCGCATCGCGGGCGTGGCTCTGTTGGGCGACCCGCGGCGTGACCCTAATCAGGGCGTGAACCAGGGTGTTCCGCTGGCTGGTGTGGGTGTCGAGCTGTCATTGCAGCCCCTCGGCGGCATTGTGCAGGCTGTGGTTCCGGGCGCAACGATGCGCGGTCCACGAGACGGCTTTGGGCCTCTTAATGACAAGGTCCAGAATGTCTGCGTGCCATCGGATTCCTTCTGTGATGTTCCTCCGGCAGTGGCTGATGCGATTGCGCGAGCGCAGGAGATGATTGCCGGCGCAGGAGCGCATGCGACCTACGCCACGAATGACGTAGCAATCCCGGGTACGACTCCGCTGGCCTGGACTGAGGGCTGGACTCGCGAACTGATTGAACAATCGCTGGCGCGACGGTAGAGGCAGCTCAAAAATGTGCGAGACGAGCCCGACCTCGACGGGTACTTGCTGTTAGAATCTTGCTCAAGAACTGGTGTTTAATGTTTCAAAACAACAGGTTCGCTAAAGTTTCGAAAGAAATTGACAAAAATTGCAGGAAGCAGTCTGACAGAACCGGTTATTATCGCCCAAGGAACTGCTGTTCATGACCGGATAATCTAGTCGAAAAGGTAGGGTGCAATGACGAATCCGACAAACCCATATGGAGATTTCGACGAAGACGGTATGCCGAGATCCCGGGGAAAGTTCGCTGACAGCTCGGGTGCTTACAGCTCCGGTATGCCGTACTCGGATCCGTACCCACCGCAGCAGCCGAACATGGGGCAGGGCTATGAGGACCCGAGCCAGCACAATTTCCACAACGGGTACTCGAACCCGTATCAGAGTGGTTACCCAAACCAGCAGGCGCCGGCGTATTCCGCTGGCTTCGGTGGCCCAAACCCGCACCAGGGCTACGGAGGCGCAGGTGCTCCTGTCTCGGATAAGTCCAAGATTGCAGCGGCTCTGCTTGCCTTCTTCCTGGGTACCCTCGGTGTTCACAACTTCTACCTGGGGCACAACTCGCGTGGTGCTATTCAACTAGCACTGACGGTATTCGGCTGGATTACGGCTATCCTTCTGGTCGGATTCTTCCTAATCATCGGCGTCAGCATTTGGGCATTTATCGAGTTCATTTTGATTCTCGTCGGTAGTGGCTCCTACGCCTATGACGCTAATGGGCGCCGCCTGCAATCGTAGGAGCCTCGTCCGAAGCCGCTAGTTCCTGAACCCGTGCACCGGGGCGGGGATGTAGCCGCCACGGGCAATGAACTCGGCATTGCCCTTGGCATTGACATCAATGACCGGCGCATATCCGAGCAGACCACCGAAGTTCACCTCATCGCCCGGCTTGGTACCCGGCACCGGAATGAGGCGGGCGGCGGTGGTTTTGTGGTTCATCACACCGATGGCGGCTTCGTCGGCAATCATGCCGGAAATCGTGGTCGCAGGCGTGTCACCAGGAATTGCAATCATGTCGAAGCCCACCGAACAAATAGAGGTCATCGCCTCCAGCTTGTCCATGCTGATCGACCCCGCACGGACAGCATCAATCATGCCCTTGTCCTCAGAGACCGGGATGAACGACCCGGACAGTCCACCGACGCGTGAACAAGCCATCAGGCCGCCTTTCTTGACGGCGTCGTTAAGCAGCGCGAGCGCGGCAGTGGTGCCGTGCGTACCGACCTGCTCCAACCCCATGTGCTCGAGGATGTGAGCGACGGAGTCACCCATCTCAGCGGTCGGCGCGAGCGAGAGATCCACGATGCCAAAAGGCACGCCCAGGCGCTCCGACGCCATCGTGCCGACCAGCTGACCCGTACGTGTGATCTTGAACGCCGCCTTCTTGATCTCCTCGGCGACTTCGTTGAAGCTGGCGCCCTGCAGATCGCCGAGCGCGCGATCGACCACCCCCGGACCCGAAACGCCGACGGACACGACACAATCGGGCTCCCCGACGCCGTGGAACGCGCCGGCCATGAACGGATTGTCGCCCACCGCATTGGCGAAAACCACCAGCTTTGCGCAGGCAATCGAGCTGCGGTCAGCGGTTTGCGCCGCGGCTTCCTTTACTACCTCGCCCATGCGACGCACTGCATCCATGTTGATGCCCGCGCGTGACGACGCAACGTTGACCGAGCTGCACACCAATTCGGTCTCGCTCAGAGCGTGGGGAATGGAGTCGATGAGCCGCTTCTCGCTGGTCGTCGCACCCTTTTCGACGAGCGCCGAGTAGCCGCCGAGGAAGTTCACGCCAGAATCGCGGGCGGCGCGGTCGAGCGCCTTGGCAACCACCGTGGGATCGCCTTCGCAACCGGCCGTGATGAGGGAAACTGGTGTGACGGAGATGCGCTTATTGACAATCGGAATGCCCAGCTCCGCCTCGATACCCTCACAGACCTCCACGAGGCGAGCGGCCTGCCTGGTCACGCGGTCATACACCGCCTGTGCGGTGGCTTCCATTTCAGAGCGAGAGCACTCGAGCAGGGAAATCCCCATGGTGACCGTCCGGATATCCAGACGGTACTTCTCGATCATGTCAATGGTGTCGAGGAACTTAGATTGCGCGAAGTTGAAATCCATCCTGGTCGCGCCCTTTAAATCTCGTTGACGGCGTTGAACAGCGCCTCAGACTGGATTCGAATGACAAGCCCCTCCCGCTTGCCGACGGAATCCATGTAACCCTGCAGCGTGCTGATGGGGGTGGCCTTCTCGTTGAACTCCACCCGCAGGATCATGGTGAACCATTTATCCATGAGGGTCTGGGAAACATCGACGATGTTGACGTCCTGCTCCGCCAGAGCAGTGGTGACGGCGGCGATGATGCCGGTGTGATCCTCGCCGGTGACGGTAATGATGGCAAACATGGCCTCAATTTTAGCCGGTGGGGAGGTGGGGAAAATCTGTGGATGGCGGTTGTGCTGGTGGCGAGTTTGTGGCGAAGCATGTTCAGGGACCGCTTAAGACACTTCACGACACCCGTGGCACCTTGTGCCAGCTGTGGAGGTGGCATGAGGTGGCATAGGTGTCGTGAAGTGGGGGGGAGGGGAGGGGAGAGCGTGGGCGTGGGCTGTGCCAGAGCGAGGGCCAGCCTTACGGCCTTATCGGACGTCGACGAACTCCTTGACAATCCACTTGCGCAGTGCGAGCAGAATCAGGCCCAGGACAACAGAGGCGATGCCCAGGGTGATGAAGAAGGTGTTCTCAGCAGCGGCATCTTCGTAGTTGTAGAAGCCAGCCAGGGTGCCTGCCAGCGAAGTACCCATAGCGACTGCCATCAGCCAGACGGCCATCATGCGCGACGGGAATGCTGCCGGAGCGACCTTGGTAGCAAGGGCGTTGCCGACCGGGCTCAGCATGAGCTCACCCATGGTGAACAGGAAGAGAATCCAGATAATCGCATACAGCGGAGTGGAGTTCTCACCGCCACCGGAGAATGGAATGAAGAAGAACAGCGAGATACCGATGATGATGTTGGCGACGCCGAACTTGACTGGGGTGGACCACTGACGGTCACCAAGCTTGGACCAGGCGGCTGCAAAGACCATCGAGAAGGCGATGATGAAGATTGGGTTGATCGAGTTAACCCAGGCTGGAGACATTTCCCAACCGAAGATCTCCCGGTCGAGGCGGATATCTGAGTAGATGGCCAGCACCGTGAACTGCTGCTGGAAGATACCGAAGAACAGCACGCCTGAGACGAACATCGGGATGAAGCCGACCAGACGAGTCTTCTCCGATTTCGTCGTAAGTGGCGAGGAGTACATCTGCCACCACAGCACCACAGCGGCGATCAGTGCAATCACTGTGACCACAGTGGAAAGAGAAGTGACCGGAACAATTCCGGTGGAAACCAGCGTAACCGAGACAACAGTGATGATTACTGCAATGCCAATCCATACCGGGTACTGCTTCTTCGGCAGCGGGTTCGGAATCTCATGGCCAGCCTCGGCGATGGTGGACTTGCGCATCAGGATGTACTGAACCAGGCCGGCAGCCATACCGATAGCGGCAAGGCCGAAGCCCCAGTGGAAGCCTTTCATGCCCCAAATCCAGCCGGTGAGCAGTGGGCCGAACAGGGCGCCGATATTGACGCCCATGTAAAAGATGGAGAAGCCGGCATCACGACGCGGGTCGTCCTTGGCGTAGAGCTGACCCAGCACGACCTGTGCGTTGGTCTTCACGCCGCCAGAGCCGATTGCGATGGAGACAAGGCCAATAGCCAGGCCAATCACGCCGGGGATGAATGCCAAGGAGATGTGGCCAATCATGACCAGGATGGCGGAGTAGAACAGTGTCCGCTCCGAGCCAAGGATACGGTCGGCAACCAGAGAGGCAACGAGTGCGGCCATGTAGACAAGACCGCCGTAAGCACCGACGATGGAGGTAGCAGCACCCTTGTCCAGGCCGAGACCGCCCTGAGTGGTCTCGTGGTACATGTAGAAAGCCAGGATGGCCTGCATGCCGTAGAAGCTGAAGCGCTCCCACATTTCGATGCCGAAGAGGTTGGCGAGACCCCACGGTTGGCCCATGAACGTGCGTTCTTCGCTGGACCCTGCGGGCTTATGATTTCGTTGGGTCTCAGCAGTTGGTTGATTGCCGAGAGCCTCGTCAGAAGATTTGTCCATTCTTCAATTATCGAGGCGCAGCGCAAAAATTAAAAACCAGATTTAGTCAGTGAACTAAACCGAAGGGTTAGGAACGGGTCCGAAGGCTTAGTCCAGAGACTTACGAGCAACCGCATTCGACGCTGCTCGCCAACCCAGCAGCAGCAAGGCGCTCATGACTGAGGCGACCAGAATGAAGGACCAGTGCGGGACTGCCGAATTGCGGGTGGCCCACACAGCGAGGCCGACGACGACAGTACCGAGCCACACAATTGCGCCTGAACTCACTGCACGCGGGTTCGGCTCATTCTTAATCAGCGCGGTTCCCAGGAGGACACCGATTGCGAACGGCCACCAGGTATCGAGGATATTGATGAAGGTAAAAGGATCCTCGGGAGTGTTGTGAGCCAGGCGCGCTAACACGGCGAAAATAAAGATGGCGAGGATGTCAATCAAGAACGTCGATACGCGTGTGTTCATGCTTCTTAGTCTAGCGACCCCGCAGATCGGTGGGTGACCAGCGACCAGCGGCGAGGAAGCCATCAGCGGTCAGCGACAGGCTGATGCTCGGACTGATCCTTGTGGTCGAAGCCGAGGGCGTAGATAATCCAGCCCACAATTGCCACCAGGACGAAGGAAACGATGCGGTAGACCAGCACCGCTGCAAAAGCCTCGGCGCCGGTGGTGCCGCCTGCGATGAGAGCCGCAGTCAAAGCGGCCTCGACAGTGCCGATGCCGCCCGGTGTGGCCTGGATGAAACCCGCGAGCTTGCCGGTTACGAAGGCCAGCAGCACCTTCGTAGCGGAGATGTCATCGACACCAACGGCCCGGATGGCGGCGTAGAGACAGACAATTTCCGCGACCCAGTTGATAAAGGACCAGGTGAAGGAAAGAGCTAAAGTTTGCACGGGCAACTTCACGCTGGTCAGCTGTTTGATGGACTCTTCAAGTCGGTCGACATCGGTGTCTGCGGGCTTCTTTCGAATCTTGTTAAAGACACGTAGACACCATGCACCCGCCTTGTTGAGGAAAGCTGGGTTCTGCGAAATCCGCCACAGCAAAATGGTGGCTAGTAACACCACAATTGCCATAGCGATGAGCACTGCGGTCGTGCCGCCCTGCCCTACGAAGAAGAGGCTGCCAAGCCCCAGAAATGCCAGACCTAAAAACGACAACGCACCCGAAAAAAGCACGAACCAGCTGACAAGGACCGCGGATGCGCCCCACTGCATCATGCGCTTAATCTGCAGCGCCGTGGAAAATGCAGCACCACCGGGAACGGTGACCGCCCACGCGTTGGATGCGAGGGTTAACGCATTGGTGCTGCGGCGAGTGGCTGCTTTTACGCCTCCAGCTCGCAACAGCAGACGCATCACTTCCGCCATCGCGTAGAGCGAAAAAGCCACGGAAAAAATGGAGATGAACAGCCACTTAGCGTCAACATCTGCAAGAATGTGCAGCCCTTGGACGACACTGTCCCAGTTTCTTACCGTCAGGACGATACCGGCAATCACGAGGGGTACGAGGATTATCGATCGTAGCCAGCTCGAATTGCCGGTTTTGAGGACATTTTTAAGTCGTGACATAAAAAAGAAGCCTGTTCGTCGCGGCGGTGGTCTCCCTAGTCGTCGTTCTTACCGTCGCGCTCTTTGAGCAACGACGTGAGCGGACGGAACGGCTGCAGCCACGCACCGCCATCCGGTAGGCGGTCGAGGTCGATACGGGGTAGCGGCTCACGGAAGACGCCCTTGATTTCCTCCAGGTCAACGAAGCGAATCGCATCGGAGGCCAGCGCCCAGGAAGCATGCTCGTGAAAACCGATGACGGTTACCGGAATCCCCTCGGAGGCGAGCTTTTCCAGCAGCTCTTGGAAGTTCTGGCCATCGGCGGACGCAACGACGACACTGCGCAACACACCTTCGTCGTAACGCCGTTGGATGTGCGCAATCATGTCCGGGTCAACGTCGGTGTCCTCTTCAATCTTCGGCTTTGCGAAGACCGCGAAACCGACATTGCGCAGCGCCTCGACCCAGGGGCGGACAATCTCCGCAGAGCCCGGGTTAACGTTGGTGAATACCGTGGCCTCGGGGAGGACATCGGAACCGATTTTGTTGGATACGCGCTCGGCTTCGTCGATAAGCCATTTGCCCACGGCGTCGAAGCGCGGGCGGTGTGCGGCGGTCGGGCGGGATCCAAGGATAGCGCCGAGCCCCATGTCCAAGTTCGGGGCGTCCCATACGAGCAGTGCGGTGGGGTGCGTTTCGGTGGTGTTGTAGCTGGCAGAGGTGTTCTGGGTAGTGCTCATGTTCCTATGCCTCTTTCTTGCGCCAGATGAACTCGTGGATGTCGTGGTCGAGGTCCAGGCCGCGGGCTTCGAACTTGGTCGTCGGTCGGTCGAGAAGCATGGGGGATTCCGGCCACGGCCAGGCGATGGGCTCGAGCGTCGGCTCGACATCGCGAAGTTCTTCGATCCACTCGACGTAGTCCGCGTGGTCGGTGGCGGCGTGGAAAATGCCGCCGGGCTTCAGACGCGAAGAGATCAGGCGCAACGTGCCGGACTGCACAATGCGGCGCTTGTGATGGCGTGCCTTCGGCCACGGGTCCGGGAAGAACAGGCGCACGCCGGCCAGCGACTCCGGCTCGATCATGCGCTGCAAAACCTCGACGCCGTCGCCGCGGACCATGCGGATGTTCGGCACCTCATTGCGCACGGTGGCAGAGAGCAGTTTCGCCAGGCCAGGGCGGTAAAGCTCAACTGCGATGATGTTGTGGTCCGGTTCTTGCGGAGCCATAGCCACGGTGGACGTGCCGGTGCCGCAGCCAATCTCGACGATGGTCGGGCCCTTGCGGCCAAACCATTCCTCCACGTCAATGACTTCGTCGGAGAGGACCTTGCCGTAAGTGTCCCAGTTGTCTTCCCAGATTCTTTCCTGGTTGGGGGTCAAAGTGCCGCGGCGGAAGGACAGATTGCCGATGCGCGGGTAGTCAAGACCGTCGTCGAATTGGGTCTTTTCCGGACGACCTGCAGGCAATTCGCCCTTCTTCGGCTGGCGCTCATGCGGCTGTTCCGCCTGCTCGTCTCCGTGAGTTGGCAATGGTTCAGATTCCTGCGAAACCGCAGGCTGTTCGATATTTTCAGAAAAATCAGAAGTAGTCACGTTCCCTATTGTCCACGACATCGGCCAACTATCCAATCATTGCCCCTAGGATTTTTGTTGTTGTCCTGGCGGTTTCACTTCGGTTGACGATGCCGCGTCGTCCCGAACTGGCGGCACGGCGAGGCAAGTTGTTTTGTCGACTTGCCGAATCCGCGGTCCGCTGTAGGCTGAACGCGAAGCCGCGCTTATTCGTTGGTTGAAGCGGTGCTTGGGGTCTGCCTAACGCAGTGTTTCAGGGCGCGGATTCTGGCCCACAGGCCGTATGGGGGTTACGCAGGTTTTTTAACTAAACCACGCAGGGGATTTATGGGAGGGGACTAGGCCGAATGGACCTTATTTCCGCAAGTGACGTCACGGAAACAACACAGCCGTCAACAGGATCTACATCGTCGTCGTTGCGCGCCGCTGTGGTGGACTGGCTGTCAGCACGGCAGGTCGCGCACTCGGACACCACACACACGAGCGGTGCGGAGGTGTGCGTCGCCAAGGCGCTTGAGCGCGAGAAACGGCCATCGATAATCTGCGCGCGATTGCGCAGGGGCGTGCGCGAAACCGCTGTGCGCGAGGCGTTTTCGCAATGTCACGAGGAGCTGGCCGACAAGCTGTCCGTCTCTGTCGCGCTGGTCATCGAGCAACAACCGATTCGCCATTCGCTTGCCGACGAGTATTGCGACATCGCCACAAACGAGACAGCTGAACACACCTTTTTGTTCAGCTCCGCGTTACGGAAGATTGCTGAACGCCGCGGTGTGAAAGGCGGATCACGCAATGATGACGGGCTACTCGCAGTGCAGTTGACTGAGATTGCGGCGGCCTTTCCCGCTGCTAGAGACAGCCTGGAGGAGCTGTTATGGCAGCACCGGACGTAGTTGAGCCACGCCCGGTCTCGGCCGAGGGGCCGGAGCAGCCACCGCTACTTGTCACCAAAGCCGGGGACGCAGCGGACCGCGCGGACTTCTCGCAGATTGTTGATACTGCGACTCCGCCACGTCGCCTGGAGGTTGTGGATAAACGCAGCGCCGTGGTGCTCTATGTTGCAGACAGCGAGGTGCAGCCCACGCGGGAGTGCGTCAGCACGGTTGCAGCCATTAGCCAAGCCACCGGCCGTGTTGCAGTTGGCCTGATTGGCAATGGTGAGTATGCCGAGGCCTGGCGTCAGGAAATCGACAGCACAATCCCGATGGGAGCGCTGGACGAGAGGATGGCCAGAACCCTGGTTCTGCTGGCAGAAGGCCCGCCCAGAAACCCGGGGGAAACACTGAGTGCGCGCCGGGCTCGAAATGTGCGAGCTCAGCTGGCACAGGAGCGATCGCGCGGAGCCGGGGCGGCGGCGCGATTGCAGCGGAAGATGCAGTTGGCAGCTGAGAGTGCAGTGCGGGATGCACTCCAGGAGGTGGCTGACGGCCCCGCAGGTGATCAGGCGGAACTTCAGGGTCGTGCCGAGGTCGCAGCGACGCGGCTGCAACAGCGGTGTGGCGACGAATTGGGCTTTCGTGTGGAAGTCTCAGTGCCCGCTCCAGCAAGCCCGGCTCGCCCCAGTTATGCCATGGACGCTCTGGTGGCGGTGGCATCGCTTGGCGTGGCGGTCGGTGCAGTGCGGATCGTCCACGGATTGCTGATGTGGATTGGGGTGCCGACGCTTGCGGCGCAGCTGGTCGCACTTGCAATAGGCCTCGGTGTTGCGGTGGTGGCGGTGGGCGCAACGATTCGTCGTAACGCACGCCAACGCACCGCGCAGTGGCGGGCAAATTACCTTGCCCATCTGCGACGAAGATGGACACAGTCCGTGGAGATGACGGTGCGTGAGGCCCTTGGTGCGCGGGGTCCGGGATGGCGAATAGAACAGCTGGCGGAGTACACCGGAACGCCTGCACGATAGCTGTGACAGCGAAGAGAAATAGGGGGATATCACGATGGATGAGTTTTCTTTACTGCAGTACTTTTCCGATCAACCCGCGTCCGATGGCGGGGTGGAGGCGCGTTCGCTCGCTACTCCGTGTGGTTTGGAGGCGGCGACACCGATTGATGGGCAGTCGGCGGACGTTGGTGGCGCCGGGCTGGTTGTGGAGGTCGATGGGCAGCTGTACGACCTCGGCGACGACGAGGGGTCAATTACGCTTGCCGACGATTCCGGGTTGTCAATCTATTCAGATCTGGACGGTGACGGCACGGTGGATCACGTTACGACGGTCCGTTTTGACGGCACTTGGGAGTCTTGGAGCAGTGATGATGTGAGGGCTGCTGACGCGATGGGCGAAGCAGCAGTGGAACCGGCATCAGCCGCGGGGAAGTGGGATGCGTACTCATGGGAGCAATCCGCTCGGGGCAGCTGGGACTAACGACTTTGGAACCACGGTGCGCGGGGGTACCCGTGTCTCGGTTGCTTACAAATGGGGGTAACTGCACCCAAAGGGTTAATGGTTGTCAATTTATGTGGTGAGGCTGGCCTTATTCACTGGTTATGGCCGTAAATGAACAGGTCGCAAGAATGGGGCGAGGAAAATTATTTGTTGTAAAGCTGTCATGTAACGGCTTGTAAATGCGGGAACGAGCAGATTGTCGATGTGGGGCCCGGCAACTTTCGGTATCCCCCGGTAGCCTTAAATTAAGACGCGAATCAATGAGTCAGGAGAACTGATGTCCGCACCTTCTATTCCTGGTCTCGAGGGCCAGGCCCCGACCGAGAACTCCGAACTGCTGCGCTGGATTGCTGAGGTCGTAGAACTGACCCAGCCAGACAAGGTTGTCTTTGCTGATGGCTCGGAAGAAGAGTGGAACCGCCTTACCCAGGACCTGGTTGATAAGGGAACTCTTATCAAGCTGAATGAGGAAAAGCGCCCGAACTCTTTCCTTGCCCGCTCTAACCCGAAGGACGTTGCTCGTGTGGAGTCCCGCACGTTCATCGCTTCTGAAAAGGAAGAGGACGCTGGCCCGACCAACAACTGGGCGGATCCGGTCGAGCTGAAGAAGGAAATGACCGAGCACTACCGCGGTTCCATGAAGGGCCGCACCATGTTCGTCGTTCCGTTCTGCATGGGTCCGATCACCGACCCGGAGCCGAAGCTGGGTGTTCAGCTGACCGACTCGGAGTACGTGGTTCTCTCTATGCGAATCATGACCCGCATGGGTCAGGATGCCCTGGACAAGATTGGCCCGGACGGAGACTTCGTCCACGCTCTGCACTCCGTTGGCGCTCCGCTGGAGGAGGGCCAGGAGGACGTTGCATGGCCGTGCAACGATGAGAAGTACATCACCCAGTTCCCGGAGACCAAGGAGATTTGGTCCTACGGTTCCGGCTACGGCGGAAACGCCATCCTGGCCAAGAAGTGCTACGCACTGCGTATCGCTTCGGTCATGGCCAAGGAAGAGGGCTGGATGGCTGAGCACATGCTCATCCTGAAGCTCACCAATCCGGAGGGCAAGGCCTACCACATCGCCGCTGCATTCCCGTCTGCATGTGGTAAGACCAACCTGGCTATGCTGACTCCGACCATCGAGGGCTGGAAGGCCGAGGTCGTCGGCGACGACATTGCATGGCTGAAGTTTGGTGAGGACGGTCGCCTGTACGCTGTTAACCCGGAGAATGGCTTCTTCGGTGTTGCGCCGGGCACCAACTACTCCTCCAACCCGAACGCCATGAAGACCATGGAGGCCGGTAACACCCTGTTCACCAACGTCGCACTGACCGACGATGGTGACGTCTGGTGGGAAGGCATGGAAGGCAAGCCGGATCACCTCATTGACTGGAAGGGCAATGACTGGACTCCGGATTCCGACGAGCTGTCCTCGCACCCGAACTCCCGTTACTGCACCCCGATTTCGCAGTGCCCGGTCGCCGCACCGGAGTACGACGACCCGCAGGGTGTCCCGATCGACGCCATCCTGTTCGGTGGCCGCCGCCCGGACACTGTGCCGCTGGTGACCCAGGCACTGTCCTGGAACCACGCAACCTTCATCGGTGCAACCCTGGCTTCCGGCCAGACCGCTGCTTCCGCTGAGGCCAAGGTCGGCTCCCTGCGCCACGACCCGATGGCAATGCTGCCGTTCATTGGCTACAACGTCGGTGACTACCTGCAGCACTGGATCGACATGGGCGCCAAGGGCGGCGACAAGATGCCAGAGGTCTTCCTGGTTAACTGGTTCCGCCGTGGCGAAGACGGCCGCTTCCTGTGGCCGGGCTTCGGTGACAACTCTCGCGTTCTCAAGTGGATCATCGACCGCATTGAGGGCCGTGTTGGCGCCAAGGAGACCGTTGTTGGTCACACCGCTAAGGCAGAGGACCTGGACCTGACTGGCCTTGACATCGACTTCGCCGATGTCAAGGAAGCCCTGAAGGCACCGGCTGCTAAGTGGCAGGGTGACCTGCCGGACAACGAGGAGTGGCTGAAGTTCCTCGGCGACCGCGTTCCGCAGGAAGTCTGGGACGAGTTCGAGGCTCTGAAGGCTCGTATCGAGAAGAGCCTGCAGGACTAAGATCTTGCTAGCTAGCCTTGCGAAAAGCTAGAACATAGAACCACCCCCTTGTTGCCCGAAGCGGCTGGCAAGGGGGTGGTTTGTGCAGTACAACGATGAAGGGTGACACGCAATGCAATTAACGCTTTTCTCTGATTTGAGCCTGCGTGTCATCACTTTGATGGCGATGGGGGAGCCGGGGCGCAAATACACCGCTGCCGAGGTGGCGGAGTCTCTCAATGCGTCTCGCGCGCATGTTTCCAAGGTTGTCTCGCGACTTGTGGAGCTCGGCTTCTTGGAGGCGGTCAAGGGGCGCAATGGTGGCATCTATCTGCGCGAGTCGGCTACGGAAAAATCCGTCGGCAAGCTGCTGCGCACTCTGGAAAACAATGAGGTCGTCGATTGTGTCGGCACTGACTGCCCATTACTGCCGACGTGCCTGTTGCGTGGCAAGTTAGCGGCTGCGCAGGAGGCGTTCTTCGCCGCACTGGATCCAGTGTTGATTGCTGATCTCATTCCGCACAAATCGGCTAATGGTGTGGATGCCAATCGCCCCGAGGGAGGCGGTTCGCAGGGGAGTACCCAGCTCAATATTCGTCCGGTTTAGGTGCAGAGCTGAAGGTCTAACCGCGGGTTGAAAAAGCTAAAAACGGTGCTGTCGAAGTTTTCTGGTGAAATTTTCGGCATTGCCATTTGTGCAGTTCAAGGCGGGTAAAACTCAACCGCAAAGAGGAGTTAGGGACATCATTGGGCAATAATACGCAAACGGAATACGCAATATAGTGTTATTGTGAAGTCATGCCAAACCTGAATGTCAACAAGAACGGCCTGACTCCAGAGCAGGCTGAAATCGTCACTCAAACCCTGCCCGTTGTCGGTGCCAACATCGAGAAAATCACGCCGAACTTCTATAACCGGATGTTCGCTGCTCACCCGGAGCTCATTGCCGATACCTTCAACCGCGGCAACCAGAAGCAGGGTGCTCAGCAGAAGGCGCTGGCGGCATCCGTCGCTACCTTCGCAGCTACCCTGGTCGACCCAGATGCTCCCGCCCCGGAAGAACTGCTTTCCCGCATCGGCCACAAGCACATCTCCGTTGGCATCAAGCCGGAGCAGTACCCAATCGTACACAAGCACCTCTTCGATGCCATCGAGGAAATCCTCACCCCAGAGGTCTTTCAGGGAGCTGTCCGCGACGCGTGGGATGCCGTCTACCTGGAGATGGAGCGTGTTCTCATCAACTTCGAGAAGGGGCTCTATGACGACCTCGGTGTCGAAGCAGGCGATGTCTTCCGCGCCGCTCATGTCGTCTCTCGTGAAGAGCGCGGTGATGACGTCGCAGTGTTCTCCGTCAAGCTTGACGACGAAACCCCCGTTTCCTACCTCCCGGGACAGTACATCTCCGTACGTCAGACCATGCCGGACGGCGCCGGCCAGCTACGGCAATACTCTCTGGTCGGCGGCGAGGAAGGTGTTCTGACCTTCGCGGTTCGTCGTGTCGATGCCTCCGAGGACCTACCGGCTGGCGAAGTTTCCACACAGCTGTGGGAAAAGGTGCAGCCGGGCGATGCGATCGAAATTTCTCTGCCTGCAGGTGACCTGGTGTTGGATACAAAGTCCGATGACCCGGTAGTGCTCATTTCCGCAGGTATTGGCGCCACCCCCATGATTGGCATGCTGGATGCCCTGGTGGCAGCCGACTCCAAGCGTGATGTCGTCGTCCTCCACGCGGACCGCGCAGAAGCCGCAGATGCCCTGCGCGCAGAACGCAATAACGCAGTCTCTGCACTGGCCAATGCCCACCAGCAGGTGTGGTACGAGCCGGATTTGATGAATCTGGCTGATACGGAGCTGCCGGAGGGCGCTCAGTTCTACCTCTGTGGTGGCAATGGTTTCCTGCAGGCCATTCGCCAGCAGCTCGCCGATCGCGGTATTGACCGCAATAACGTTCACTTCGAGCTGTTCAGCCCGAACGATTGGCTGCTCGACGCCTAACGCCACAACTGCGCCGTCGGCATAAAAGCCATCGTCACAAATAAAGCACAATGACCAGCCGCGATGTATGCCCGTGGCTGGTCATTGTGCTGTTTATAGCTTCGGTGGTTTCGTATTACTCGGCGGAGCCGGAAAGCTCCGCAACGACATCGCCCGCAGTTTGATCCTCGCACTGTGCAAACGCGATACCCGCCCATAAACTGAGATATTCAGGATCGCCGGACTTATTCGCCGCGCCGCGAATCGGCGTGGTCAAGTAGTGCAGTTGCGGGTAAAGCTCCGGTGCGACCCTAGAAAACTCCCGGGTAAACGTGTTCTCGATGGCACGCGCGGGCTTTCCGGAAAACGCGTGAGTCAAAACGGTGTTACGTTCCATCAAATCACACAGTGCCCGTCGGTGTGTCTCCTTCGTACCCGCTTCCGCGCTGGTGAGGAACCGTGTGCCAACTTGCACAGCCACCGCCCCGGCTTCCACAAGCTTGACGACGTCCTCTCGGTTACCCACCCCACCAGCGGCGATGATAGGTACATCGGTAACTGCACATGCTTCGGTGATTGCCTGAGCAAGCTCTTCTACTGAGACCCCAATGCTGTCGGACGAATCCTTCCCTTTCACAAATGCGCGGTGCCCACCCGCAGCTAGTCCCTGCAGGACAATGCGATCAGCGCCAGCTACAGCCGCCGCCCGCACCCCCTCGATCGAGGTCGCATTCAGCACCACTTTGCGGCCAGATTCCTTTACCCGAGCAACGACTTCTTTATCTGGATAGCCAAAGGTGAAGGAGACGAACTCCAGCGCATCGGGGTTGGGCAGAAAATCATCAGCGAGAATTGCCTCGATTTTCGCCGAGAAGTAGTCATCTGACCAGGTCGGAGTGTCAGGCAAGTCGATGTCGAAGTGGTCTGCCGCCGACACTAAGCGGTCGCGAAACGTGGTCCACTGCGCAAGCTCCTCCTCGGAGGTTCCGCCACCGGCGTCAGCCGTGTTGAGGCAGAAGAGGTTGATGCCGAAACCTTTGCCCTCGTCAAGCAGCGCGCACGTCTGCCGTGCCTGTTCAGTGAGCTTTTCAACAGTGAGATATCCAGCGGCAAGCGTGCCGACCCCACCAGCATTGGAAACTGCCGCGACGAGTTCGGGCGTGGATGGACCACCGGCCATCGGTGCCAAGATGATTGATGAGCGTCGAAGGTCTTCGGTTGACTGCGAGGTTGTACTGCTCATAGAACGAGAGTAACACTAAGGCCGGATTCCCCCATGTGGGAGAACCCGACCAATGCCGACGAACGGCGTTGCGCAATAGACTCCGCGCTACCCGCTACCGCCTCAAGAACTACTTATTGTTCTCCGGCGGATCCAGCGGCATACCCTGGCCGGCGCGGTAGAACGGAATGTCCTGCGGTGCCAGCGGAGTCTTGCCGGCGATGAGGTCAGCGGCCTTTTCGGCAATCATCATGGTCGGTGCGTAGATATTGCCGTTGGTGATGCCCGGCATGACCGAAGCGTCAACCACGTAGAGGCCCTCGGTGCCGTGAACCTGCATGGTTTCCGGATCGACCACGGCCATCTCGTCGGAGGCCGGACCCATCTTGCAGGTGCAGGATGGGTGCAGTGCGGTCTCGGCATCCTTGCGGACCCACTCGAGAATTTCCTCGTCGGTCTGCACATCTGCACCCGGGGAAATCTCGCCGTCGGTGTACTCCTTCATTGCCGGGGTGTCCAGCAGCTTACGGGAGACCTTGACAGCCTCGACCCATTCACGGCGGTCCTGATCAGTGGACAGGTAGTTGAACAGAATCGACGGCTTGACCTTGATGTCCGAGGAGGTGATGTGGACATGGCCACGGGCGTCCGAGTACATCGGGCCAACGTGGAACTGGAAACCGTGTGGGCTATCGATCTTCGTGCCGTCGTAACGCATGGCCAGCGGCAGGAAGTGGAACATCAGGTTCGGGTAGGGCTCGTTGTCGTTGGAGCGTGCGAAGCCACCACCCTCAAAGTGCGACGTCGCCACCGGGCCCTTGTGGGTGAGCATCCACCACAGGCCAATGAACGGCCAACGCCACTTCTCCAGGTACGGCTGTGAAGACACAGGCTGGGTGGCGTTGTACTGAATGTAGACCTCCAGGTGGTCCTGCAGGTTCTCGCCGACACCAGGCAGGTGCTTGACGACGTTCACTCCGGCGGCATTCAGAATCTTCTCATCGCCAACGCCGGAGACCTCGAGCAGCTGCGGAGAGTTGAAAGCGCCACCACAGAGGATGACCTTGTCTGCTCGCACCTGGTGAGTGCGACCCTTCCAGGTGTACTCAATGCCGACGGCCTTGGTGCCCTCGAAGAGGACGCGGGTGGCTTCTGCGCGGGTGCGGAGTTCCAGATTCGGACGCTGCAGGGCCGGGTGCAGGTATGCACGAGCTGCGGAGAGACGGCGGCCCTTGTCGATGTTCGCGTCGAAGGGACCGAAGCCCTCCTGGCGGTAGCCGTTGACGTCCGGAGTGTAGTTGTAACCAGCCTGCTGGACCGACTTAAAGAAGGCCTTGAACAGCGGAGAATCGGCCGGACCGCGCTTCATACGCAGCGGGCCGTCGTGGCCGCGGCGTGGGTCGTCCTTGTCAGAGCCCAGCGCATTTTCCATGCGCTTGAAGTACGGCAGAACATGGTTCCAACCCCAGTTCTCCAGCCCCTTGGTGTCGCCCCACTTGTCGTAGTCCATCGGGTTACCGCGCTGGTAGATCTGGCCGTTGATGGAGGAGGAGCCGCCGACGACCTTGCCGCGGGCATGGTAGATGCGGCGACCGTTCATCTCCGGTTCCGGCTCGGATTCGTACTTCCAGTCGTAGTACTTGTTGCCGATTGGGAAGGAGAATGCCGAAGGCATGTGAATGTAGAGGTCCCAGAGGGAGTCCATACGGCCGGCCTCGAGTACGAGCACGTGCTGAGTGTGGTCTGCGGACAGCCGGTTGGCCAGCACAGAGCCGGCAGAGCCCGCGCCAACGATGACGACGTCGCGGTGTTCGACTGTGGTGTTGCCATTCTTTTTACCGAAGTTGAAGACAGCCGGGAAAGCTCCCATGTTCTGGTGTACCTCCGTAGGTTGTTTGCCGATGTATATCGGAATGGGTTTCAAGGAGTGCGATAAGCCTCAAGTAATATTTAAAGGCGGGTCCTATATATTGATATTGGAATAAGTGGCCGGAGACGTATCTCAAATCCCCTTCACCTATATAGAATGGCACACAATTGGTATTCAATTCCAGTTCGGATGATTTTAGACGCCTTGAAAACTGGGTAAATATGCAGGTGAAGGTGTTGATGTTGGAATTGGAGAATTCTTCTGAATCGATTCTCAGGCTTGAGGGATTATTCAAACTAGGTATGCTGGGTTAGTTCCCGAATCTGAAGGATTTTCCTATGTCTGATACTCCGCCAACTGAGAAGGTAACGGAGGAAAAATCTGAATCGTCGCAAGAAATGCGGCGATCGCAGTCGGCCCCTCCACAACAAGCGCAAGCGAGTGTAACCTCCGAGCCTGAGGTCAACTGGCCTGTATTTATTATTTCAGGCGTCGGCATTCTCGCCATTGCCCTGTGGGCTATTTTTGCCCCGGACAATGCAGCGGACACCCTCGCTGGCATCGTCTCCTGGGTATCGAAGAACTTCGGCTGGTTCTATATTGTGACCGCGACGGTGGCAGTGCTCTTCATGCTCTACGTCGCTATCTCGCGAACAGGGCAGATTAAGCTCGGCCCCGATCACGCCAAGCCTCAGTTTGGTCTGTTTTCCTGGGCTTCCATGCTCTTTGCCGCGGGTATCGGCATTGACCTGCTCTTCTTCTCGGTAGCAGAGCCGGTGGCACAGTACTATGGCCCGCCGACTGGAGACGCGGAGACCATCGAAGCTGCACGTCAGGCAGTGGTGTTCACGCTTTTCCACTATGGCGTGACCGGTTGGGCACTCTACGCCCTGATGGGTATGGCATTCGGCTACTTCGCCTATCGCCTCAATATGCCGCTGACCATTCGTTCGGCGCTCTATCCGATTATCGGCAAGCGCATCCATGGCCCCGCTGGTGAAGCAGTCGAAATCGCGGCGATGCTGGGTACCGTTTTCGGTGTCGCAACCTCGCTCGGTATCGGCGTCGTCCAGCTGAATTACGGCCTGCGCGTGCTGTTCGGGGTGGATGAGAGTACGTCCTGGCAGATCGCTCTGATCGTCGTGGCTGTATCGGTGGCTATCGCCTCCGCAGTTTCCGGTGTTGATAAGGGAATTCGTCGTCTCTCGGAGCTCAACGTTGGCCTGGCCATCTGCTTGATGCTCTACATCCTGATTACCGGCCGCACTGCGTTCCTGTTTGACGCACTGGTGATGAACGTCGGTGAGTACGTCTCGAAGTTCCCGTCCATGACTATGGATACTTACGCGTTCTCCGGTGCACAGGAATGGTTGAACTCCTGGACCCTGTTCTTCTGGGCTTGGTGGGTGGCCTGGGCACCGTTCGTCGGTTTGTTCCTGGCCCGTATTTCCCGTGGCCGTAGCCTGCGCCAGTTTGTCGTCGGCACGCTGACCATTCCATTCCTCTTCGTCCTGATGTGGGTGTCGGTATTCGGTAACTCGGCGCTGGACCTGGTCATCAATGGCGATTCGGAGTTTGGCCAGACTGCACTGGATTACCCGGAGCGTGCCTTCTACCTGCTGCTGGAGCAGTACCCGGCGCCGATGATGGTGGCTGCAGTCGCATCTCTGATTGGCCTGTTGCTCTACATCACCTCGGCGGACTCGGCGGCACTGGTGATGAGTAACTTCACTTCGAAGATCACCGACACACAGCAGGACGGTAAGAAGTGGACCCGTATTTTCTGGGCTGTCGTGGTCGGTGTGCTGACCATCTCCATGCTCTATGTCGGTGGTATTCCGACGCTGCAGTCGGCAACGATTGTGATGGGTCTGCCGTTTGCCTTTGTCATCTATCTGGTGATGTATGGCCTGTTTAAGTCGCTGCGACTGGAGCTGTTGCAACAGGATTCGACACGTCGAGCCCTCCACGGGGCGATGTCGGGCCGCGCCGTAGATGGCCGACAGGGCGACTGGCGCAATCGACTTGCCCGCTCCATGTCCTTCCCGGGCAAGAAGCCAGTCATGCGCTACCTCGACCGAGTGGTGCAGCCCGCACTTGAACAGGTGGCAGATGCTATCAGGGAACGTGGCGGTGAAGTGACGCTGCACCGTGAACCAGCAGAAGAAGTCGGCATCGACCAGATTGACCTGCAGGTCGGATTCGGCGAGGAGATGAGCTTCCGATACCAGGTCTATCCGGTTGAACACTTGACGCCGTCCTTTGCCGGCCTGGTACACCTGGACAGTGACGCCGACATTTACTACTACCGCCTCGAGGTATTCACACTGACCGGCTCTCTTGGCTACGACGTTTACGGCTACACCCAAGAGCAGCTGATTTCCGATGTCCTCGATCTCTACGAACGGCACCTGGAGTTCCTGCATATGCAGGCTGATCTCCCGGGCACCTCAGATCTGTCCGATAATGCCGAACCTGTCCGCGAATGGTCTGATGACTACGCCAAGGAGGATTCCTAAATGACCTTTGAGCCTTCCACTACTGATAAGGCCCTCGCACCCGAGACCGCCAAAGCCCACGAAGGCGCGGCCACGCTGTTCATCAACGGTGCCTGGTCCGCTGCAGCCGCTGGCAACACTCGCACTATTGAGTGCCCGGCCGATGGCTCTTTCATCGCCGAAGTTGCGGAAGCAGACGCGACCGACACCGAGCGCGCCATCGCCGCCGCCGACGCTGCTTTCCGACGTACCGGAGAAGGTTCCTGGGCATCCTGGAGCACAGCTGAGCGCAGCAGGTTGGTACTCGACATCGGTGCTGCCATCAGGCAGCGTAAGGATGAATTTGCCTGGGCAGAGGCTATGGATACCGGCAAGCGCCTGCCTGAGGCGGCAGCCGATATGGATGACATCATCGCCTGCTTCGAGTACTTCGGTAAGCTCGCGGGCAATGATGCCGGTCGTCTCGTGGATGCGGATGACCCGTCCGTCGTCGCGCGTATTGTGCGTGAACCTGTCGGTGTCTGTGGCCTGATCACGCCGTGGAACTACCCACTGCTGCAGACCGCATGGAAGGTCGCACCGTGCCTGGCCACGGGCAATACCTTTGTGCTCAAGCCGGCGGAGCTGACTCCGCACACAGCAATTCTGCTCATGCACGTCATCGATGATCTGGGTGTTCCGGCAGGTGTTGCCAACCTCATTACCGGCGCTGGCGCCGAAGCGGGCGCACCGTTGTCCTCGCATCCGAAGGTGGACATGGTCTCCTTCACTGGCGGTCTTGTCACTGGCAAGATTATTGCTGGTGAAGCAGCCAAGTCCGTGAAGAAGGTCGCACTTGAGCTCGGCGGCAAGAACCCGAACATCATCTTCGCCGACGCTGACTACGAAGCTGCTTTGGACAATGCCCTCAATGCTGCGTTCCTGCACTCCGGTCAGGTCTGCTCGGCGGGCGCTCGCTTGATTGTGGAGGAGTCCATCGCCGAGAAGTTTGTCGACGATTTGGTCGAGCGCGCCGGACACATCCAGCTCGGTGGTCCGCTCGACGAGAAGGCCGAGACCGGTGCGCTGATTTCGAAGCAGCATCTGGATAAGGTCGCGGCATACGTTGATCGGGCGCGTGAGCAGGGCGCTCGCGTGCGCGTGGGCGGCGAGATTGCCACCGGCGCCACCGCTGACGGTTCCGCCTCGCTTGCCGACGGCTACTTCTACCTCCCAACCGTGATTGACCAGGTCACTCGCGAGATGGACTGCGTTCACGACGAAGCCTTTGGCCCGGTGGTGACGGTGGAGACCTTCACCACGGTTGATGAGGCCATCGAGATTGGCAACGACACCGAATACGGCCTGGCCGGTGCGGTGTGGACATCCAACCGTGAGGTGTCTGAGCGCGTCTCCCGCGGGCTGCGCCACGGCACCGTCTGGATTAACGACTTTGGTCCCTACCTGCCACAGGCCGAATGGGGTGGCTTCGGCCAGTCCGGTATTGGCCGCGAGCTGGGCCCGACCGGCCTGGAAGAGTACACCGAAGCCAAGCTGGTCTACGAGAACACAGCGCCGGCTGTTACCGGTTGGTTCGAGGATCGTCGTTAAATAACTCGGCACAAGCCCGAGCAAAAATACGGGAAAACGACCCATCGGCCGTTATACTCACCGATTGAAAAAAATCGACTCTGCGCACAACTGCGATAAAGGTTTGCAGTTGTGCGCATTTTGTTCTCTAAAGGACATCTGCCGTGAACGCTACTATCCGCTCCGACAATGCCAGTTCCGCTGTTGCCGATAATTCCGCTGCTGTCTCGACTGCCAACACCGATGCTGCCAGCACCGCTGCGACTTTCACCCGCTTCACCCGGCGTCAGCATGTCATCGCTTGGGCGGTGCATGCCTTCACACTGACAGGTTTGGTGTGGGCGACGCTGGCTGTGGTCGCACTGCTGGAGAGTCGCCCACATTGGATGTGGCTCTGGTTGGGCATTGCCCTTGTCGTCGATGGTGTCGACGGCAATATGGCGCGTAAACATCACATCAAGGAAGTCGTCCCGTGGTTTAACGGCGCAGTGGTGGACAACATCGTCGACTATCTCACCTGGACCGCCATTCCCGCAGCTTTCATGGTCATGTACCTGCCGCTGGGGCCACGTCCATTGGCAATTTCCCTGATAATCCTGGTGCTGGTGTCATCGATGTTCTGCTATGCCAACGAAGCCGCCAAGTCCGGCGACTACTACTTCGTTGGTTTCCCCGCCGCGTGGAACATCGTGGCGGTTTTGCTGTGGGTATGGAACGCGCCCATGGCGGTGTGCATCGCTGCAATCTTTATCTTCAGCGCAATGACGCTGGTGCCGCTGCACTACACGCATCCATTCCGCGTGGAACGCGGCAGGATTGCCAACATTGCCGCAACGTTCATCTGGATTATTTCGACCGGTACTCTCATCGCAGGTGAGACGACGGCAGCGTCGTTAAGCAGTACAGCAGTTCACGGGCTTGTGGCTGTGAACGTTGCCGCCGGTGCCTGGCTGATTATTGGGGGAGTGCGGCGCTCGCTCAGCGGTCGCTAGCCGCCGCTGGTGGGTGGTTTTCGCAGGATTTCATAGATGACTCGGTCGCGCAGCCAGCGAACGTATTCAACGGCGCACGCCGCGACAATCAGCGCGATGACAAAGATGGTGACCCACACCGGATAATCGCGCCCGTTGGCCCAGAAGTAGACGTAGGGCGAGACGAAAGTCACTAGAGTGATCAGGAGCCCCAGCATTCTTCGGCCGAATGAGCGGCCGGTGATCATCTCGACAATTCCCCAGGTGTAGGTGATAGCGGTAATGATGTCGATGCTCCACAGCACCCAGACATTGCCGTGGAATCCGGGGACAAAAACCACAGGTAGCGCGCGGAGCGAAGAGTAAACCATCACCACCAGATACGCGAGCACTTTCGGGTTATAGAGCAGGCGCCACACGGGGTTGCGCTCTATGAGTTTGGTTCCGACTTTGCGTAGTGCATGCAGGTTCTTGTGCTGCATGACCAGCGTATTCGTACCCTCCATCAGGTACGTCAGCAGTTTTTGCTGCTCGCGCGTACCGTGGGCCCAGGTCTGCACCAGCTCGGTCGGCGAAATGGCGATGGGCACCAGTGGTTCTCCGCGTTGCTTCATGGCATCGGGAAGCTCCAGGACATCGTCATCGAGCTTATCGACGGCCAGTGCCTCGCCCACCACATGAACGATGTCGCCGCCGAGGATGTTTCGTACCCTCTCCACGTCGCTGTGGGGCAGTGAGCTTAACCAGAGTAGCTGTCGGGAGGAAATCGCCATTCGCAAGGCGGTACCTAGAGCTTCTGCCGCGTCATCGATGGCATAAAAGTCCTGCACGTTGGTGTGGGCGAGTGAACGCAAGCTGTCGACTATTGCGACATTTTTGGCGTTGAGCTCGCTGAGACGGGCGACGCCGGAGATGTCAATGACCAGTTGTGGGTCAAGGGTGAAAGCGTGCGCAAAGGGCAGGTCGAGTATCGAGCGCATCGCAAGGAGCCGCTGGTGCCCAGCCAGGGCTGAATTCTGTGCGCTCATAGTGTTTAGCTTGCCACAACTTGCGTTTATCACCAGCAACTATACGGTTCGGTCTGTCTATTGATAAGTGCTCTGCTCTGCGAAAACGCCGTTAAGTTGGACTTTCTTCGGTGATTGAAGTAGTTTCTAACCCACGAATAGACAGGTCTGTTCATAAGGGTTTAAATGGCGGGCTTGTCCACAAAACTTAGGAGAACTACTTTCATGCTCATCTCAGGACTAGCGCTGGGCGCCGTGCTCGGCTTTGTTATGCAGCGAGGACGCTTCTGCGTCACCGGCTTCCTGCGCGATATCTTTACTCAGCGCAGCTGGCGCGGCTTCGTCGCGCTACTGATTGTTATTTCCTTCCACGCCATCGGCCTGGCCGCACTGACCAGCGCCGGCGTGATTACTCCCGAATACAACGAACTGGCACCGGTGGCCGTTATCGTCGGTGGTGTTATCTTCGGGCTGGGTATCGTCCTGGCCGGTGGCTGTGCCTCGGGTACCTGGTACCGCTCGGGTGAGGGCCTGATCGGCTCTTGGATCGCACTGGTCTTTTACGCCCTATCCGCTGCTGCTATGAAGACTGGCTTCCTCAATGGCCTGCAGAATTCCCTGAAGGACCGCACCGTCGGCCTGACCAGCATTCATGCCTCTCTCGGCATTAGCATTTGGCCACTGGTCATCGCGCTGAGCGCCGTCACGGCATACTTCGCCGTCCGCTTCCTGCGCGAAGAATTCTCCGGCCCGCGCCCGGTAACTCTGGCACCGCGTAAGTCCGGTCTCGCGCACATCCTGGCTGAGAAGCCCTGGCACGTGTACGCCACCGCCGCCATCGTCGGTGTACTGGGCGTGATTGCATGGCCGCTGTCCGCCGCCACCGGCCGCAACGATGGCCTCGGCATCACCACTCCGTCCTCCAACCTCGCTAACTACGTTGTCACTGGTGACACCGAGCGTTTCGACTGGGGCGTCCTCCTCGTCCTCGGCATCCTCGTCGGTTCCTTCATCGCCGCCAAGGCATCCGGCGAATTCCGTCTCCGCGTCCCGGACGCTACGCAGGGCGCTCGCTCCGTCGTCGGCGGCATCTTCATGGGTGTTGGCGCTGCGTGGGCCGGCGGCTGCACCGTCGGCAACGGCATGGTCCAGACCTCGCTGTTCAGCTACCAGGGTTGGCTTGCGCTGGCGTCCATCGCCGCAGGTGTCGCTATCGCCGCCAAGCTTTGGCTGAAGCCGTCCGCACCTTCGCTTAACGACGTCCCGAGCACCTCTTCCACCACCAACGACACGGCGGTATCGGCAGCGGCTCCGGTCGCTTCGGCTGCTACTTCTCCTGTGTCCCTGCCGAGCAGCGACGGTGTCGGTGCCGCTGGCGCTGAGGCCTCCCCGCTGGCGGGTGCCTTTGCTGTCGCTCCGGTGGCGTTGCTCGACCGGAGCGTCGTCAAGCAGGAAGACGGCAAGCTAAAGCCGCTGGGCGATGGGCGATACGAGCTCGACACCGTCGGCGCGGTGTGCCCATTCCCGTTGATCGAGGCCAAGGATGCAATCAACAAGATTGAGGTCGGCGAGGAGCTGGTGATTCCATTCGACTGCACCCAGGCCACGGATGCGATTCCGCGCTGGGCTGCGAAGGATGGCCACGAGGTCACCAACTTCGAGCAGACCGGCGAGGCCGGCTGGACGATTTCCGTCCGCCGAGGGCGATAAGTCCTGGTGGCGTTAGAGGAGCGTCGGTAGGGTGAGGGCATAGATTGATTGACATCAACAACAAAGGAGCTTGACCATGGCAAAGAATATCCGACCACTTAATGCGCTTGTAGCCGCAGGTGCCGCCAGCGTGCTTGCGCTGGCCGGTTGCTCCTCCGATGATTCGACTAATACCGAAGCAAGCAGCACTGTTAGCGAGACCAGCTCGTCGGCAACGGCAACCAGCTCTGAGGACACGGGCGACATGGATGACATGGACGATGCCGATGGCCACGGTGAGCACGGCGACCATGATGACGATGCAATGGCTGGCCATGATCACCCGGCCGATGGCGGTCCGGCTCCCGAGGGAATGGCTCCGGCTGACAACGCGAAGTTTCCGGTCGGCAGTGAAGTGAAGGTTCTAGCTGATCACATGCCGGGCATGAAGGGTGCAGAAGGCAAGGTTGTTGGTGTTTTCAACACCACCACGTACTCCGTGTCCTACACTCCGACCGATGGCAGTGAACCGGTGAAGGATCACCGTTGGGTTGTTCATGAGGAGCTGGAGAACCCAGGTGAGGCTCCGCTTGCCGACGGCTCCGAGATCACCATCAATGCCGAGCACATGGCGGGCATGAAGGGCGCCAAGGGCACTGTTGATTACTCCACCCAGGAGCCGGTCTATATGGTTGATATCGACGAAGACGGCATGACCATGAAGAACCACAAGTGGGTTACCGAAAGCGAGCTCGCACCGGAGGACTAACTAGTCAGGCTTAGTCAGCCACTTCTAGGTTGGTTGCTTCGGGCCGGTTGCTTCGGCCTAACTCAATCCATTAAAACCGGGTATCACGCAGGAAGTGTGGTGCCCGGTTTTTTTATGCTTCGCGCCTATGCTCCGTGTCCAAAAACCTTCGGGTAGCGCGTGGTCCGGCTGGGGCGGAGACGGCGGGGACGGGGCCGGCGAGGGCAGGGGCGGCGAGGGGCAGGGGCGGTCGGCCACTTGTCGATGAGCTATTCACCTGTCGATGCGCTATAGCGTGGCCATCAGTGAATAACGCATCGACAAGTGCTCAGGTAGACCCCACAACGTGCGCATAAGTGGCGGAAAACCATCGATAAGACAAGGGAAGTCATCGACAGGTCACGGAAAACCATCGATAAGTCGGCAACACCAGTGCGCCTGCTCAGCCCACTCAGCCCCGAAGCTGGTATTAATTCGCCGCGTACCTGCATTGGCACTTGCTTAATCAGAAGTGCATTCGCGCATCTCTAAGCGCATAACCCCAGTTCAGTCGGGTGTTAAAAAAGCGTTAATAGGTGCCCGCCGCAGTAGGTATGGGTGTTTTATAACTGTCATGTTCGTAGACATTTTGCTTCTTCTACTCACCATTGCGGCCTTCCTGCTACTGCAGGGCTGCGCAAAGGCGGTGAAGAAACTATGACGTGGGAATTGATCGTCGGCGCCATTTTAGGTTTGGCGGCATTGGGCTATGCCCTGGTCGCCCTGATTGATCCGGAGCGATTCTCGTGAGCAACGTCATTATGGGATTTGTCCCGGTAATCATCGTGATGGCCGCACTGGCCATCCTTTACATCCCGCTCGGCAATTACATGGGGCGGGTATTCACCACTGATAAACACTTGGGTGTTGAGCGCGGTTTCTACCGCGCCATCGGTGTGCGCCCAGAGGCCAACCAGCACTGGACAAAGTACACCGCCAGTGTGTTGAGCTTCTCCGCTGTCAGCGTCATCTTCGTCTACCTGCTGCAGCGAGTGCAGCAGTGGCTACCGCTCAACCACGGCAAGGGCCCAGTTTCTCCGGACCAGGCGTGGAACACCGCGGTGTCGTTTACCACCAACACCAACTGGCAGTCCTACTCCGGTGAAGAAGCCATGACAGTGCTAACCCAGATGGCTGGCCTGGCAGTTCAGAACTTCGTCTCCGCCGCAGTCGGTATTGCAGTGGCGGTGGCGCTGGTCCGAGGCCTGGCCAACCGTCACGGTGACGGCAACATCGGCAACTTCTGGGTAGATCTGACTCGTACCGTCCTGCGAGTGCTGCTGCCCATCGCCGCTATTGGTGCAATTCTGCTGATTTCGCAGGGTGCCATCCAGAATTTCTCGGCCCCACAGACTATCCAGACTGTCACCGGCGGCAGCCAGACTATCCCGGGCGGTGCCGTGGCATCGCAGGAGGTCATCAAGGAATTGGGCACCAACGGCGGTGGCTACTTCAACGCCAACTCCGCGCATCCATTTGAAAACCCGAATGCGTGGACCAACATGCTGGAAATCTTCCTTATCCTGTTGATTCCGGTCTCGTTGACCAGGGCATTCGGTGTCATCATCGGTGACAAGCGCCAGGGCTGGGCAATTCTGTCCACCATGGCGGTGCTCTACTTCATCTCTCTGGCTGTCGTTATGTCCAGCGAGACTGCGCTGCAGACCTTCCAAGGTGGCGGCATGGAGGGCAAGGAAATGCGCTTTGGCGTGCTGCCGAGTTCCTTCTTTGCGGTGACCACCACCATGACGTCGACAGGCGCGGTGGACAGCTTCCACTCCAGCTACTCACCACTGGCAGGCGGCATGCTCATGCTGAACATGCTGCTGAGCGAGATCAGCCCTGGTGGTGTGGGCTCCGGTCTCTACGGCATGCTCATCATCGCCATCCTGACCGTATTCATCGCCGGCCTGATGGTCGGCCGTACCCCGGAATACCTGGGCAAGCGCATTGGTGTTTCGGAAATCACCAAGGTTTGCCTTTACGTCCTGGTCATGCCAGTGCTGGTGCTGGCAGGTGTCGGTATCTCCACCATGCTGCCGTCGACGCTGGACTCCGTGTCCGCTGACGGACCGCACGGTTTCTCCGACCTGATCTACGCCTTCACCAGTGCGTCCAACAACAATGGTTCGGCATTCGCGGGCTTCGGTGCCGATACCCCGTGGTTCAACATGAGCCTCGGTTTCGCCATGCTGTTTGGTCGCTTTCTTCCAATTGTCATGGTGCTGGGTCTGGCTGGTGACTTCGCCAAGCAGCGACCAGCCGCCGAGACCGCTGGCACCCTGCCAACTCACCGACCGCAGTTTGTCGGCCTGACCGTTGCCATCGCAATCATCGTCAGCGCCCTGACCTTCCTACCAACCCTCGTCCTAGGTCCGCTGACGGAGGCCCTGTCATGAGCAAGAATTCCAACGCATCTTCCGCATTTTCTCCCAGCGCACTGAAAGCGGCTCTGCCGCTGGCGCTGAGCAAGATGAACCCGCGCCAGCTCATCGCCACCCCGGTGATGTTCCTGGTCGAAGTCGGTGCCGCATTTACGCTGGTCCTGGCCATTGCGCACCCGTCGCTGTTCAGTATTTCCATCACGGTGTGGCTGTGGTTGACGGTACTTTTTGCAACGCTGGCGGAAGCCGTCGCTGAGGGCCGCGGCAAAGCACAGGCGGAATCGCTGCGCGCTTCGCGCACCACCTCTGATGCCTTCAAGCTCAACAACGGCGCCAACGCCGCTGCAGCACTGGAGAACCCAGCCGCGCAGACCACCAAGGTCGCGGCCACGGACCTGGTTCCGGGTGACATCGTCATCGTCTCCGCCGGCGAGCCGATTCCCGCCGATGGCGACGTGATCGTCGGCGCTGCCAGTGTCGATGAGTCCGCCATTACCGGTGAGTCCGCGCCGGTCATCCGCGAGGCCGGCGGTGATCGGTGCGCGGTCACCGGTGGTACACGCGTGCTTTCCGACGCCATCGCCATCGAGGTCACCACCATGCCCGGTGAGAGCTTCATGGATCGCATGATTGGTCTGGTCGAAGGCGCACAGCGCAAGAAGACTCCGAACGAGCTGGCACTTGGTTCCCTGCTGCACGTGTTGACCCTGATCTTCCTCATGGTCGTCATCGCCTTGGCACCAATGGCTGTCTTCAACGGCGCTGAGCAGGACCCATTGGTACTGGTCGCACTGCTGATCTGCCTGATCCCGACCACTATCGGCGCGCTGCTGTCCGCTATTGGTATCGCCGGTATGGACCGCCTGGTTCAGCACAACGTGTTGGCCATGTCGGGCCGTGCGGTTGAGGCCGCTGGTGACGTCGCCACGCTGCTGCTAGACAAGACCGGCACCATCACCTTCGGTAACCGTCAGGCTGCGGAGTTCTCCGAGGTCGGCGACACCACGCACGCTGAATTGGTACACGCCTGCCAGCTTTCTTCGCTTGCCGACGAAACCCCCGAGGGCCGCTCCATTGTCGAGCTCGCGGAAACCGAATCGAATGAACGCATCGACGAATCCGTCTATGCCAATGCGACCTTCATTCCCTTTACCGCTCAGACTCGTATGAGTGGTATCGAGTTCCCCGCTACCGGCGGCGAGAAGAAACGCAAGGTAGTCAAGGGTGCCGCAATGGAGATTGTGAAGCTGATGAAGTGCATCGGTGCCACCGTGCCGCCCGAGGTCGATGGCATTGTCCAGCGCATTTCGGAAGCGGGCGGTACCGCGCTGGTGGTCGCCGAGGTATTTGGCGGCGACGAAGTAACCAGCGGTGAGTCCGGACGAGTGCTGGGTGTTATTTATCTCAAGGACGTCGTTAAGCCTGGCATGCGTGAGCGTTTCGATCAGCTGCGTGAAATGGGCATTCGTACCGTCATGATCACGGGCGACATTGCGGTGACGGCGCATGCGATTGCGAAGGAGGCCGGCGTCGACGATGTGCTCGCTGAGGCCACCCCGGAGCAGAAGCTAGAGTTGATCCGCAAGGAGCAGTCGAAGGGACGCCTGGTCGCCATGACCGGTGACGGCACCAACGATGCACCGGCATTGGCGCAGGCAGATGTGGGCGTGGCAATGAACACTGGTACGTCGGCGGCGAAGGAAGCGGCCAACATGGTGGACCTGGATTCGGATCCGACCAAGCTCATTGACGTGGTGGGAATCGGCAAGCAGTTGCTGATTACCCGCGGTGCGCTGACCACCTTCTCCATTGCCAATGACGTGGCGAAGTACTTCGCCATCATTCCAGCCATGTTCGTCACGGCGCTGCCTGGCCTGGACAAGCTCAACATCATGAACCTGCATTCGCCGGAAAGCGCCATCCTGTCTGCAGTGATCTTCAACGCGCTGGTGATTGTCGCCTTGATTCCGCTGGCTCTCAAGGGCGTGAAGTACCGCGCCGGGTCGGCTGCCTCACTGCTGAGCCGCAACCTGCTCATCTTCGGTGTCGGTGGCATCATCGCACCGTTTGTCGGCATCAAAATTATTGACCTCCTGCTCTCCGGAGTGTTCGGGATGTAAGTGCCTTGGCCTCGCGCCAAACGGCGCAGCCAGCGCACAGCACTTGGCATCTCGCAACATGTGAAAAGAATCGAGAAGGACATGAACAAGAACTTTCGGTTGGTATCCACCACAATCAAGGCATATTTGCTGCTCACCGTGGTTATCGGCCTGCTGTACCCAGCCGCAATCTGGGTAGTGGGGCGAATCTGGTCCGATAACGCTGATGGCTCGATGATGTATGACTCCGCAGGCAAGGCCCAGGGCTCGGAGCTCATTGCCCAAGAAGTGACAAAGCCGGGATTTTTCTACCCGCGCCCGTCTGCTGCGGGGGATAATGGCTACGACGCGATGTCGTCTTCGGCATCGAACGTGTCGCCGTATAGCAAGGAGTTCCAGGCTGAAATCGAACAGCGCCGCACCGATGTCGCTGCCCGCGAGGGCATCGACCCGGCCCAGGTACCGGTGGAGGCAGTCACCGCCTCCGGTTCCGGTCTGGATCCGCATATCTCCGAGAAGTACGCACAGCTGCAAGCACCGCGCGTGCCCAAGGAGCGCAACCTGCCACAGGCAGAGGTTGAGCGGTTGATCTCGGAAAATAGTGAAAACGCAATTACGGAACAGGGCTCGCAGGATGGTGGGCGACTGGTCAACGTCGTAAAGCTGAACGCCGCTCTGACAGACGGACAGTAAGCATCCTGCGATTGGGCAAGGTATGGCAAGTAAAGGTCTGTAAGAAATGGCCAAGCGAGGAAAACTGAAGGTCTACCTGGGGTTCGCCCCGGGCGTGGGTAAGACGTGCGCCATGTTGAGCGAGGGGCACGATCTGTACTCCCGTGGGCACGAGGTAGTCATTGGTCTGGTGGAACACCACGGTCGCGAGCGGACGAAGAAGCTCATCGAAGGCCTGCCAGTGTTGGATTGTCGAAAGGTGTCCTACCGCGGCAACACCTATCGTGAGCTGGATGTTGATGCGATTATCGAGATGCGTCCCGAGGTCGCCCTCGTCGATGAGCTCGCGCACACCGTCGTTACCGATGAGCCGGACAACGAGTTCGTTCAGCAACGCAAGCGCTGGCACGATGTCTACCAGCTTCTCGACGCAGGCATCGACGTCATCTCGACGATGAACATCCAGCACTTGGAATCGCTTAACGACGTCGTTGCGGCCGTCACCGGCGTGCGCCAGATGGAGACGGTACCCGACCGTGTCCTCCGCGATGCGGACGAGATTGAGCTCATCGACTTGAGCCCGGACGCCCTGCGCATCCGCCTGTCTCGCGGCGAAATCTACCGCAAGGAGCAAGCGGAACTAGCGCTGCGCAAGTACTTCCGCCCGGGCAACCTCAGCGCCCTGCGTGAGCTGGCACTTTTGTGGCTGGCTGACAAGGTCGAGGAGGTGCTCGATGCCTACCGCGAAGACGAGGAGATCGACGACCACTGGACCACGCGTGAGCGCGTCGTGGTGGCCGTGCGCGATGATGAGAACGCGGAGTCCATGATTCGCCGCGGTGCTCGTATGACCGGTCGCGTGGCCGGCCGCGAGATGATTGTCGTGCACATTACCGGCGAGGACGACGGCCTTGACCGCGGGTATCTGCGTCGGCTGCGCAAGCTGCAGGATCTCACCGAGTCGCTGGGTGGGCAGTGGCGCACCATCGTGGGCGATGATGTGCCGGGAATTCTGCTGGAGTTCTCCCGCACGGTCAATGCATCGCAGCTGGTCATTGGCTCGGAGCGAGGACTGCGGCGCTACGTGGGCTTAAGTACCTCGCAGCGCATCATCGACCAGGCTGGGCCCATCGATGTGCACATCATCTCCTCAAGCTCAGAGAAGAAAGCCAAGCGGCGCAAGAAACTGCGCTCTCGCTTTTCCAAGGAGCGACGTATCACCGGTTGGCTGCTGGCACTGGTGGGGCCAGTGCTACTGACGTTGCTGCTCTACCAGCTGGACACCGGCCCGGAGTTCCTGGGCGTACTGCTGCTGACCTATCTGATGCCGATAGTCTTCGCCGCTATGGCGGCAGGGTTGGTGCCAGCGCTGGCGGCAGTGGTGGTCTCCTCAATTCTGGCAAACTGGTACTTCACCGCCCCGGTGAGAACACTGACCATCACCGAGCCGGCCAGCTTGGCTCAAATCCTGCTCTTCGGTGTGATTGCGGCAGCTGTGGCGACGGTGGTGGAGCGTTCCGAGCGCCGCCGCGAGATGGCGGACAGGAGTTTGCATCAGGCAGTCGTAATGTCCGAGTTGGCACACGGTGTCGTCCACGATGGCGACAACATGTCCAACCTGGTCCACAGCTTGGCGGATACGTTCTCGATGGAGCGCGTGGACGTGCAGCGTTACTCCTCAGAGCGCAAGAAGTGGTTGACCATTGTCACCACCGCCGAACACGGCTTGTCCGAACCGTGGCCGACAGAGCTGCCGATGACTAAGGTCAGCTCCGGCGATGACCTGCGCTTTGTGCTCAGTGGCCGTGAACTCACCGCCGCTGAGACTGCCATGATTGCGGCTCACGGTTCCCGCATCCGGGCGCTCATGGACATGGAGGAAATCGCCGCGATGCGCCGCGCCACCGCTGCCCTCGAGGCGGGCAACCGCGTGGGCAGCGCGGTGCTGACCGCCGTTTCACATGACCTGCGCACACCGCTGGCCAGCATCAAGGCTGCGATCTCCAGCATGAACATGGAGGACGTTGAGCTTGACGACGAAACGCGTCTCATCCTCATGGAGACAATCGAGAGTTCCGCTGACCGCCTAGAGGTGGTCATTGGCAACCTACTCGATGCCAGCCGCATCGACTCCAGCACCAAGCGGGTGGAAAGTGTGCCGGTTAGCGTCTCCGATGTTGTGGACGCGGTATGTGCGGAGCTGCCGGAAGCCGCAGGTCACATTGACCGCGATATTGACCATGACGCCTGCATGGTGGAAGGCGATCCTGGGCTGATCCAGCGCATTGTTTCCAACATCGTCATCAACGGCCGTCAGTACGCACCGGAGTCGAGCCTGACCATTCGTACGCGGCCCAGCGAGCGCGGTGTGCGCGGTCCCGCCGACATGCCGGTTATGGGCTCGCTGGGTGCTATCGCTGCGAGCGCATGCATAGACATTTTGATCATTGACCACGGTAAGGGCATCCCGGAGGATAAGTTGGAGGAGATTTTTCAACCGTTCCAACGCCTTGGCGACTACTCGGCACAATCTCAGGGCCTTGGTCTGGGACTTGCCGCCGCCTCGCGTTTTGCCGACGCCATGGGAGGCGCCATCCGCGCCGAACAGACACCCGGCGGCGGTGCTACCTTCGTGCTGACGTTGCCGCGTGCAATGGGCGAGAGAAAGTAGGATTCCATGAATCTCAGTTCAGGACAACCCGCTGGTCAGGCTGGCAACAAACCCGGGCGAAAGATACTCATCGTCGAGGATGATGTCGCCATGGCCCGCACTGTGCTTGTCAGTTTAAAAGCCCGCGGTTACGAGCCACGTGTCGCGCAAACGGCCACGCGGGCGTTAGCCGCGGTCAGCGAGTGGAAGCCCGACGCCGTTCTCCTGGATCTGGGCTTGCCCGATGTCAGTGGCCTGGAAGTTCTGCGTTCTTTGCGCAGGTGGAGCGATATTCCAGTGCTGATTGTCTCCGCACGTCACGACGAGGCGGGGAAAATCAACGCCCTCAATGAAGGGGCCGATGACTACGTCACCAAGCCTTTCTCGATGGGGGAGTTGTTGGCTCGGCTGCGTTCAACCATGCGGCGTGCTAGCAAAGTAGTGGTCGAAGAGGTGCCGAAGGTGACCTCCGCAGATGGTCATCTAATGGTTGACCTGGCCAAACGGCAAGTTCTCGTGGCGGACGAGCTCGTGCATCTGACCCCGCGCGAGTGGGACATCCTGGTCTACCTGGTGCAGCATCGTGGCGAACTGGTGACCAAACTGGAGCTTCTCAAGGCCGTCTGGGGTGACCAGTACGAAAAAGAGACCAACTACCTGCGCGTTTACATCTCCCAGCTGCGCCACAAGATTGAGCCTCAGCAGGCTCACAACAAGTACTTGCGCACTGAGGTGGGGGTCGGTTATCGCATGGTGCTGGACGAGGAGTAGCAGCCGGCTGCTTGCCCGTTCTTGCTTGCCCGCCTGCACGTTCCCGCCTTCCCGCTCGCCTGCCTGCCTCTCCTCGCGACTTCACGACACCTATGTCACCTCATGCCACCTCCACAGCTGGCACGAGGTGACATAGGTGTCGTGAAGTGCGATCTGCCCCAGCCCAGAGGGTGGAGTGAAGTGCTGTGTGTGGGGGGGCGGCACCGCCCAGCTACAGATCCAAATCCAGCGAAGCGCCCGGAATAGCGTCCAGCAGCCGCTGGGTGTATTCCTTCTCCGGGTGGTCGAAGAGATCGTCGGTAGGACGGTGTTCAACCATCTTGCCGTGCTCCATCACGATGACCTCATCAGCCACCTGCCGCACCACAGCGAGGTCATGCGTAATAAAGAGGTAGGCCAAATCCATCTCTTCCTGCAGCTCAGCAAGCAGTTCGAGCACCTGAGCCTGAACCACCACGTCGAGGGCTGACACCGCCTCGTCACAGACCACAACCTCAGGGTTCAGGGCCAGTGCACGCGCAATCGCAACACGTTGACGCTGGCCACCCGACAGCTCACCGGGGAAGCGGCGACCCATCTCCGCGGGCAGCGCGACGCGGTCGAGAAGCTCGAATACGCGCTGCTCACGCTCCTGCTTGGTGCCAATCTTGTGAATTTGCAGCGGCTCCTCGATGGAGGAATGCACCGTGCGCATCGGGTCCAGCGTCGCATACGGGTTCTGGAAAATCGGCTGAATGCGACGCCGCAGCTCGAGCTCCTCTTTACGATTCCGGCCCTGGACGCGGTTACCGTCGAAAAGCACTTCGCCCTCTGTCGGATCGAGCAGCCCCAGCGCCATATTTGCGACAGTGGACTTACCCGAACCGGACTCGCCCACGATTCCGATGGTGCGACCGCGGCGCAGCGTAAAGCTGATGTCATCGACGGCGCGAAAGGAATCCTTGCGCCACGGACGGTCGCCGGGGATGGCAAAGTCGCGCACCAAGTTCTTCGCGACCAGAATCTCCTTCTGATCCGCATCCGATGTCGTCGGCGCCGCCACCACGCGATCACCGCGGCGGGCAGCCAGCGACGGAGCCGCCGCGATCAGCTGCTTGGTGTATGGATGCTGCGGGCGAGTGAGGACTTCCAGGGCAGGGCCGGTCTCCACGACACGTCCTGCTTGCATAACGACGAGTCGGTCAGCGCGCTCGGCAGCCAAACCGAGGTCATGAGTAATAAGCACCACGGACGTGCCGAGTTCGCTAGTGAGCTTGTCGAGGTGGTCAAGGATCTTCTTCGCCACGGTCACGTCGAGCGCGGAAGTGGGCTCATCGGCAATCAGTAGCTTTGGGTGCGCGGCCAAGCCCATCGCGATAAGTGCGCGCTGGCGCATACCACCGGAGAACTCGTGCGGGTATTGGTCGATGCGCTTTTTAGCATTCGGCAGGCCGGCCTGTTCCAGCAGCTCAATCGCCTTTTTGTGGGCTTCAGAGCCAGTGGCGATGTTATTGGCGCGCAGCGCCTCCTTAATCTGGGAACCGATAGTCCACACCGGATTGAGGTTGGTCATCGGATCCTGGGGGACCAGGCCAATACCGTTGCCGCGGATGCTAACAAACTCGCGGTCCGTCAAGTGTGTGATGTCACGGCCATCGAAGGTGATGGTGCCACCGGTGACTTCACCATCACCGGGCAACAGCCCCAGTGCGGCGTGGACAGTGGTGGACTTACCCGAGCCGGACTCGCCGACGATGGCGACTGTCTCACCGGGGAAAACCTCCAGGTCGACGTTGTGCACCACATCGGTCAACGATTTACTGCGGCGGCCGGACGCTGTGGTCGTCGGAAAGCCAATGCAGACATTCTTCAAGGTGAGAATGGGCGCTGAGGAAGTATTGGTGTCGGTGCTCATCGACGACGCTCCTTCGGGTCGAGAGAATCCTTCAAAGCGTCACCCATGAGGATGAAGCCGAGAACGGTAATCGCCAGGGCGAGTGCTGGCCAGAACAGGTTGGACGGGGCCTGGCGGAGCACCTGCTGTGCGACAGAGATGTCGTTGCCCCAGGAAACGGTGGTCGTTGGCAAGCCAATGCCCAAGTAGGACAGCGTGGCTTCGGCGACGATGTAAATACCCAGTGAGGTCGTGGCCATAACGATGACAGGGGCGAGGCAGTTCGGCAGCACATGGCGGAAGAGAATGCCAGTGTTGGACAGACCGAGCGCCTTGGAAGCGGTGACGTATTCCTCGTTCTTCACCGAAATCACCGAGGAGCGCACTACGCGCGCCATCTGCGGCCAGCCGAAAGCAGCGAGCACGAAGACCACGGACCAGATGGTGCGTTCGGTAAACAGCTGCATCAGCACGATGCCGGCCAGAATCAGTGGAATGGCAAAGAACATGTCCGTGATGCGAGAGAGCACCGCATCGACCCATCCTCCCAGGTAGCCGGCGATTGCGCCGAGGATGATGCCGACGATGGTCACGGCCAGGGTGACGCCGATACCGACGATGACCGAGGCGCGGGCACCGTAGATGACACGGGCGTAGACGTCATAGCCCTGCTGCGTGAAGCCCATGGGGTGGCCTTCGCGGGCCGGTGCCAGGGAGTCGCGCAGGTTAGCTGCCGACGGATCCACCGAGGTGAACAGCGACGGGAACGCGGCCACTGCGATGGAGAGCAAAATGATGAATGCGGAAATCCAGAACAGTGGGCGGTAACGCAGGTTTTGCCAGGCCGAACCCCAGAGCCCCAGTGGCGGAGTATCCGGCAACTGCTTGTGGTCGGGGTTCGTCGCCGGATTTGGTGCCTGCGCGGTGTTGGCCTGTGCGGTGTTGGCCTGCTTTTCTGGCTGAGTCGAATCTAACTGCGTCGAATCTGGCTTAGGCATAACGAATCCTCGGATCCAGGACTGCGTAGAGCAAGTCGATGAGCAAGTTGGCGAACATGTAAATAACCACCAGGATGGTCACGATGCTGACCACGGTGGGAGCTTCACCAATCTGGACGGCGTGGAAGATCAGGCCACCGATACCGGGCACGTTGAAGATGCCCTCGGTGACGATTGCGCCACCCATCAGAGCGGCGAGATCAGCGCCGATGAAGGTCACAACGGGAATCAGCGAGTTACGCAAGATGTGGCGGCGGGTGACTTCAGAGGTTGGCAAGCCCTTGGCGCGGGCGGTGCGCACGAAGTCAGCATGGCGTGCCGACGAAACCTCCGAGCGCGTCAGTCGCAGAACATAAGCAACCGAGACGAGACCCAGCACGAATGCCGGAAGTAGCAGGGAAGTAAAGGACGCATCGCTACCGACAGTGGGGGAGACAATGTGCCAGCGCACACCGAAGAGGTAGCGGGCAACGAAGCCGAGCACGAAGGTCGGAGTTGCAATGACTAGCAGGGACAGAACCAGGACGGTGGAGTCGAAGAAGCCGCCCTTGCGCATGCCTGCGATGACGCCAAGGCCGATGCCGAAGATTGCCTCAATGGCAACGGCCATCAGTGCCAGGCGAATAGTAATGGGGAAGGCCAGAGCAATTTCCTCGCCGACTGAGCGGCCGGAGAAAGTCTCGCCCATATCCAGTGTGAACAGGCCCTTTAAGTATTCCCAGTACTGGACGAAGAAGGGTTCATCCAGGTGGTAGTGCGCGCGCAGCGCAGCGACCTGCTCCGGCGGCAACTGCTTGTCGCCGGCCAATGCGGCGATGGGGTCACCGGGCATGGCGAAGACCATCGCATAAATCAGCAGCGTGGCACCGAAGAAGACCGGCACCATCTGCAGGAGTCTCTTTCCGATATACCAACCCATGGCGCTAGTCCTTTTCAATCATTGGGTAGTCCAAAATGCCATCCCACATCACCACGGCATTACGCAGCTTCGGGTTCCACGCCACCGAAGCATTCGGGTACCACAGAGGGATTGCAGGCAGGTCTTCCATCAGCACAGACTGAGCCTTGACGTAAATCGGCTTGGCCTCCTCTGCGCTCTTTGCCGAGGACGCTTCCTGAATGAGCTTGTCGAACTTCGGATTCGAGTAGTGGTTGTCATTCGCGGAACCACCGGTGGCGAATTGCGGAATCATGTAGTTGGCAACCGATGGGTAGTCCGCTGACCAGCCGGTACGGTAGCCGCTGGTCAGGGTCTCATTAGTGATCTCATCGCGCAGCTGCTTGAAGGTCGGGTAGGCCTTGCCGTGAGATTCAATTCCGAGGGTTTCACCAATCATGTTGGTCACCGCTTCAACCCACTGCTGGTGCCCGCCGTCGGCGTTGTAGGCAATATCGAACGAGCCCGTAAACGGCGCAATTTTGTTGGCCTCGGCCCACAGTTTGCGAGCCTTGTCCGGGTTGTACTTCAACACATCCTGCCCAGGCACATTCGGATCCAAGTCACCGAGCGTCAGTGAGCTGAATTCGCGCGCCGGGGTGCGCGTGCCGAAGAAAATCTTGTCAGTGATGAGCTGGCGGTCAAACGCCATGGAAATTGCTTGACGACGGAGCTTGCCCTCTTCACCCGAAAAGCCTGGCAGATTTCGCGGAATTGCGAAGTATTGCGCTGAGGAAGTTGGGACGTTTGCGCTGGAGTCAGGGAAGTCGGTTTCAAAGCTGGCCATCGCCGTCGGTGGAATGGTGCGCGGCAGCGTGTCCAGGCGGCCTGCCTGGAGATCCGCGTACGCGGTGTCCATGTCCGAGTAGAAGCGGTAGACCAGACCGTTGTTGCGAGCCTTGTGCTCACCGGCGAAGTTATCATTTTTGACCAAGGTCAGCTGGTTATTATGCAGCCACGCACGACCTTCGGCCATCTTGTAGGGACCATTGCCGATGGGGTGTTCACCGAAAGCCTTCTTGTCTTCGAACGCTGCCTTCGGCAGTGGCATAAACGCGACATAGCCGAGGCTGAGCGGGAAGGAGGAATCTGGGGTGGTCAGATCTACGGTGAACTTCAGATCGTCGACCTTTTTCAGACCGGAGAGTGTTTTCTCCGTGGCCTTTTCTCCCGAGACAGCATCAAAGCCCTGCACGTTGGCGAAGAAGGACTGCTGCTTCTGCAGGTTCGGGCCGTAGGCAGCGTAATTCCAGGCATCGATGTAGCTCTGCGCGGTGACGGGTTCGCCGTTGTGGAAGGTCCAGCCCGGTTTCAGCGTGATGTCGAAATGAGTCGAGTCCTCGTTGGGCTTAATTTCTGCCGCATGGTCCAGGATCATCGAGCCGTCGGTGTCGTAGCGCACCAGACCTGAGTAGAGCACGCGGAGGATATCGCCACCACCGGTTTCATTGGTGTCAGTGGTGTACAGCAGCGACTGCGGTTCGGAGTTCTGAACCACAATGAACCCGGCGCCGACCTGTTGCTGGTCAGTGCTGCAGGCAGCAAGTGCAGCGCCCGGTAGGACAATTGCCAGCAAAGCCGCCAGGATTTGGCGGACATGCAGCGTGAACTTTCCTTTTTCGCTGAGCGCTGTTGCGTGCAGTTTTGTGGCACGGAACTTCTCTCGCTGTCGGAGCGTCCGCCGGAGTTCCTGCCGGGTGTGGAAGGGGCCGGAGGCAACGGGTCTATGCATCGCGAGCCTTTCTAGATTCTGCCAGCTAGGCGATATGAATTTGGTGATCGGCTCACTCCAAACGACTCAGCTACCCACCTCCCAGCTGCTTAGCAATGGTGGTGGTGAAACCTTTGGTTGTGACGGATTCTAAGGTTTGGATACGACCGTTCAATACAGTCTCTAACCTTACAAGTCCAAAAAACATATGAGTATTGATCAGGCGAACCATCCCTTATTTGACGGTGTCTTTTACCCTCGATTGGGGAGTTAATTCTGTGCAGCGGTGAAAGTCTGTGACACCCTGGCACCCCCGCAGGGGTTGTCCTCTGGTGCTCCGCGACGTTGGCGCTCAGCCAGGCTCCGTCCGCGTTGGGCTTATTCGCGTTGGTCCCATCCTCGGGCCCCGTCCGCGGGCCCCATCCGCGACTTCACGACAGCTATGTCACCTCATGCCACCTCCACAGCTGACACGAGGTGACACCCGTGTCGTGAAGTGGGCTTTGGGGCTTGGTAGAGGGGCGCCGGAGCGCCGCCAAGCCAGCGCATTAAGTCCCGCAGTACGAGTGGAAAGCCCCCAACTCCCGCGGTGCCGGCTCAGTGAACCCCGCTGGGACGTCTTGCAACTCAAAGGGGTTGGTTACCGCCTCCAGCAGGTGCCGGTAGGCGGCCAAATCTCCCGCCCCTGCTTCTCCCGTCGCCCCTGCCTTCGCTAACGCTTCCGTGACCAGGTAGTTTCGCGGAATATACAGTGGGTTTGTTTCCTCCATAAGTGCCAGGGCCGTCGTCTGGTCGATTCCCAGCTCCTCCCGCGTCCGCTGCCACAACTGCCCCCACTCAGTCGCGGCAGCGGGGAGCGCAGAATCATCAGACAGCCTGGTCAGCGCGGTCAGCGCAGTGAAATCCTGCCCATCACCATCGGCCAGAGCCTCAATCAGCGCCCGATGAGCATTCGTGTGGTCGAGCCCAAACTTCGCCAGCAACGCCTGCCACTGCTGTACCAAGGGGATGGCCAGCGGGTCGTCGTAAAGCGAGGGGAGAATCCCCAACTTGGGCAGCCACCTGCGGCTGAGCGCATCGGTGAACTCGTCGGCGAATTCTCCCAGGATGTCGCGGGCGCGTGCGAGGGCATCCTCCGGGGTGCCTGCGAAATGCGGTAGCAAAGTCTCCGCGAGTTTCGACATGTTCCACCCCGCGATTGTTGGCTGCGCGCCGTACGCGTATCGACCGCCGCGATCAATACTGCTAAACACCGCCCGCGGATCGTGCGCATCCAGAAACGCACACGGCCCAAAGTCGATGGTCTCGCCCGCGATGCTGGCATTGTCGGTGTTCATCACGCCGTGGACAAAACCGCAGGCCAGCCACGCCGCAACGAGATTGGCTTGCCGCTTGACGACGTTTCGGAGAACCGACTCCGCCGAACCCTCGTAGCCATGCCGCTGCGCGGCGAAGTCGATGAGCCGGTCCATGATTCCGGTGTCCGCTCCGGAGCGTGCGACCAGCTCGAACGTGCCAACTCGCAGGTGGCCGGATGCTACGCGCACGACAATGCCGCCCGGTTGAAGTTCGGTGGTGGGATCGGTGTTGTCGAATGGGGTTTGCGAGCCGCGGTAAATCTCTTCGCCAGTTTTGACGACCGCCAGCGCGCGGGTGGTGGGGATGCCGAGCGCATACATGGCTTCGCTGATGAGGTACTCCCGCAGGGCGGAGGTCAGCGTGACTTTGCCGTCACCGCCACGGGAGAAGGGCGTGGGGCCGGTGCCTTTCGCCTGAATCTCGTAGGCCTGGGTGTTGTCGCTGCGGGTTGTCTCTTTGGGGTAATCCGGCAGTCCAGTCAGCCCCGGTTCAGCCTCAACTGTGGCAAGCAAGAGCGCGCGACCATCACCGAGTAGGCCTGCGAAGTTACCGAACTGGTGGCCGGCGTAGGCCGTGGACACCGGGGTTGTGTATGCGCCGGGTGGGGTATCGGTTTCCTTGCCGACTCCGCGGCCAGTGAGGAACTTCAGGCCAGCGTCTGACCGGAGCCACTGTGGGGAGAGACCGAGCTGGGTCGCGAGTTCCTCGTTAAGCATGACGAGCTGCGGCGATGGGGCGTCAAACCCCTGCTGGTCGATAGCGAGTTCAGGCAGTGCGGAGGGCAGATCAACGACGTTTCTAGCCATGTGCGCAGTTTAACGGGTAGGCCGGATTGAGAATATGCGCTTTTATGTTCAGGGCTTGCTGAGGCGAGCGGTGTCGTCTTCAAACTCGCCGTTCAAGCGGCGATAGAGCGTTGCTCGCCACCGCTCCGGAAGCTCAGGGGCGGCGAGGAGACGGTGGATGCCCTCGATGTCCTGGCGGTCGATGTTCATGACGCGATTGGTCTCTGCAACAGAGACAGCGCTTGGAAGACGTTTGGCCAGCCGCATGGTGTCACCTTCAGCGATGGTACCGGGATGAAGGACCCGCAGGTAGTAGCCGGAACGGGACTTCGACTGCATGAGCCTGGGCAGTCGGCGATCACTCCAACGTGCCGAGACCGTGGCACACGGACGACGCGGTTGCGTGACCTGGACTGTCAGATCGTTCAGTTCGAAGATGTCACCCAGACAAACCACCTGGTCAGGAAGGCCTTCTAGCGTGAGATTTTCGAAGAAAGCGCCCTCCGGCAAATCGAATCCATCAGCCGCCCACTGAGCCATGAACTCGAATGGGTAGCAGCACATCGCTTTGTTTGGTCCGCCATGGACCCTCAAGTTGCCCTGGGCGTCGCCGTCAAGGCCGTTTTCTGCGACTATTACGCGGCCCGTGCGTGGTGATTTGGCGGCGCCGGTGCTGATTTCACGGCCGCTCCACTTTTGCGTCACTACCGGCCCGGTGCGGACACGGCGCACTCGGCCGATGAGTTCTGGGAGTTGGTGGCTCGGCTGTGGGCGGCTTGGTTGTTCCTGGCTTGGTCGTTGGTGGCCTGGCTGGGTCTGCGGGCTCATGTCTTGAGTCTGCCATGTGACTGGAAGCGTTTTAGCCAGAAAAGGAGAATTTATATGCGCCTCTTGGAAGTGCGGTAATGGCATCAAACCAGCGTCCGCGCGGTGTCGTTGAGGCTGCCAATGCCTTACGAATCATGCCCGCCGCCGAGCCGTCAAAGATCGCATCCCACGTCAGGTGGATGATGGCGTAGCCGAGGTTGGTGAGTTGGTAGTCGCGACGCCGGTCATGCCAGATGTTGGCGGTGCCCGCGTGGTGTTGGCCGGCGCCAGCGCGCGTTTCTGATTGCACTGTTGATTGCATTCTCGATTGCGCGGGCTCGTACTTCATTCGCCCGTCGCACTCGATGATGATTCCGTGAGCCGGAAGCAGGAAATCCACACGCGCAACGAACACCCCGGCCTCATCTACTATTCGTGGTTGCTGCACAAATGACAGCTTTAGCTCCACGAGCAACGCCTTTGTCACCGACTCAAATGCACTTTCCGACCACGGCGATGCCACCATCAGCACCTCCAGCATGCGGGGCCCACGCACTCGACCCCGTTGGTCGTGCACGTGGGGTAAGAAATCAGTACTGGAAATGGCCACGTGCCGCGGCGCTGCGAGCTGCGGAAACTCCTGTTCAATGTCCCAATTTGATGGCTTAAAGCGCGGCGGCGCCTCCGGCCACGGCAGAGCTTGCTGAGGCTGCATTCCCGTCGAGCCAAGTGTTCCGACCGAGCCACGCAGGGCGCCGTCGGCAAGCGCGATAGCTTCGGCAAAGCGTCGAAAGACCTCGGGTTTGCGGCGCGTGGCATCGTCGACGCGCGGCTGAGCAGCAGCGATATCAACCACGGTTCGCGCCAGAGTAGTGACCCGCACGCCATCGATGGTGGTCGTGGCACTTGGGGGCAATGCTAAGTAATTCTGGTGAAATTGCAGGCCATGGTGTGTTTTAAGTGTCGACGACCCACTTTTTACACTGGAACTGAGCGTCAGCGTTTGCGGAATATCGAGCAGTGGCAGGCTATGTATCAGCGCTGCTGCGATTCCGGTTAATACGCGATCTGGGTGTGCCTGTGAAATGGCAATGCATTGAATCCGTGCCCGGATGAGTTCCGCCTTAATGGCAAGAATTCCTCGTGGAAAATCGCTGTTAGATGGCCATATTCGTGCATCCGCGTAAGTGCCCCGAAACAACTGAACAAGTTCACCGCGCTCGACCGCCCGGCTGAGAATCCCTCGTGCTGTATTTCGGCTGATATGAGTCTGTTCTCGCAGGTGCACAATTCCGGAGGAATTGAAAATGAGCTCGCTCGTTTTCCGCATGGCGGACATTCTCATCGATGGTGCGGAAGCCCGCTGGCCAAAGACCGTTGTAAATCAACTTTCTGTGGATAGTTTTCGGACTGTGGATAACACATCAATTGAGCCAGACTGCAGATCCAAAAGTAACTGTTAAAGGCGTTTACAAGGGTCAAAATTACCTAGACTCGCATGTTTGGTGCCTTTTTTTGCCCAAATCCAGGGAGCTGAACTGGGAGTTTCTAATTTGAAGCCCACCAAACATGCGAGTCTGCGTCAAAACACCCCTGTTAAATGGCGATAACCGTTGTTTTCGCTTTACGACGGATCCAAGTCCACCAACCTTCCCTCGAAAAGCCGAAACCCCGACCCGCAGTTAGTTAAAAACTGCCGGTCGGGGCTGGTTGGTGTGCTGTATGGCCTAAGCCGTATGAACTAGTGAACTAGCTAGCCGGGGTGAAAAGAGCCCTACTTCTTCAGGGATTCCGGAGCGTTGAAGCGCTCGCCGTGCTTAGCGGCCAGCTCTTCGGCGCGCTCGACGAAGCCTGCGACACCGCGGCGCTCTGGGTGAGCTGCAGCCGGGTCGACGACAGTGGCGCCGTCGTAGTTCTTGATGAACTGGCGAGTACCACCGGTCCAGGCCGGGTAGCCGATACCGAAGATGGAGCCGATGTTGCCGTCGGCGTCGTGAAGCAGAACGCCCTCGTCGACGCACTTCTGAGTCTCGATGGCCTCGATGAAGAGCATGCGGTCGACCAGCTCCTGCAGGTCGGTGTCTTCCGGAGCGATTGGGGTGATGTTCAGCTCCTCGCGCAGCTCGTTGAACAGGCCCGGCCAGAGACCGGAGCGCTTGCCGTCGACGTACTCGTAGAAGCCCTTGCCCTCGAGCTTGCCCGGGCGTTCGAACTTGTGCAGCATGGCCTCGACCAGAGCCGGCACGCCGCCCTCGTCCAAGGTCTGACCTGCGGCCTCGGCGGCAGCGCGGGTCTCGCCAGCGATCTTCTCCATGAGCTTGAGATTCAGCTCGTCGGCAAGCTGGAGCTGCGGTGCCGGGTAACCAGCCTGGCGGCCAGCGGCCTCGATGATGGCCGGGTCATAGCCCTCGGCAACCATGCGCAGAGCCTCGTTGATGACGGTGCCGATGACGCGGGAGGTGTAGAAACCGCGGGAGTCGGTAACGACAATCGGAATCTTGCGAATTGCAACAGCGAAGTCCAGCGAAGCGGCGAGGATTGCCGGGTCGGTGTTGTCGCCGGAGATGATCTCAATCAGCTGCATCTTGTCCACCGGGGAGAAGAAGTGCAGACCGATGAAGTCCTTCTCACGCTTGACGTGGGAAGCCAGCTCGGTGATTGGCAGGGTGGAGGTGTTGGAACCCAGGATGCAGGTCTCCGGAACCGCGGCCTCGATTTCGGCGTGAACCTTGTGCTTGAGGTCGGTGTTCTCGAAGACGGCCTCGATGACCAGATCGACGTCGGACAGGTCGTCGTAGGACTCGGTCGGCTTGATGCGGTTCAGCAGTGCTGCGGACTTCTCCTCAGTGGTGCGACCGCGCTTGAGAGCCTTCGCCTCCAGCCCCTCGGAGTAGGCCTTGCCGCGCTCGGCGTTCTCCAGGGAAATGTCCTTCAGGACAACTTCCATGCCAGCCTTTGCACACACGTATGCAATACCTGCGCCCATCATGCCGGCACCAACGACGGCAACCTTCTTGAACTCGCGCTTCGGGTACGGGGTGCCGTCAGCCTGCAGCGGACGGGAGCCGCCGCCCTGAGCGTGATTGAGGTCGAAGAAGAACGCCTGCATCATGTTCTTCGACTGAGTGCCGGTGACCAGCTCGGTGAAGTAGCGGGACTCGACACGCAGTGCGGTGTCGATGTCGACCTGAGAGCCCTCGATGGCAGCCTGCATCGCAAGGCGCGGAGCCTTCATCGGGGAGCCCTTGAGCTGCTTGGTCAGGTTTGCCGGGAAGGACGGCAGGTTCATTGCGAACTTAGGAGTCTTCGGGTCGCCGCCCGGGATCTTGAAGCCCTTCTCGTCCCACGGCTGTGCGGCCTTTGCATCTTCGCTGGTCAGCCATGCTCGGGCAGTGTCAATGAGCTGCTCCGGAGCAACAACCTCGTCAACGAGGCCAGCTGCGAGAGCCTTGCCTGGGTTCATCTGCGCGCCGGTCAGAATGACCTTCATCAGCGCGTCCTGAATACCCAGCATGCGAACGACGCGGGAGACACCGCCGCCACCCGGCAGGAGACCGAGGGTGACCTCTGGCAGGCCAATCTTGGAACCGCGGGCATCAGCCGCAACGCGGTGGTTAGCAGCCAGCGCGACCTCGAGGCCGCCGCCCAGTGCTGCGCCGTTGATGGCGGCAACAATCGGCACCGGGAGCTTCTCCAGGCGACGCAGGGAGGCCTTCATGTCCTCGACCATGTTGAACATGTCAGCTGCATCGTCCTCAGTGGCCTTGGACATCTGCTTGATGTCGCCACCTGCGAAGAAGGTCTTCTTCGCAGAGGTGATGACGATGCCCTTGATGGAGGTCTCAGAGCCGTCGCCAATTTCGTTTTCCAGGCGCTCCACGGTGGCGCGGATGTCGTCCTGGAAAGTCTTGTTCATGGTGTTGACCGGCGCATTCGGGTCATCCATGGTGAGGGTGACGATTCCGGCGTCGTCCTGATCCCACCGGAACATGTTATCTGTGCTCATAAATCAGTCAGTCCTTTGTGGTTATCGCGGTGTGGCCGCGGTAATTGTCGCTGTGAGTTTCGTTCCGGTTTGCTTTAGACGCGCTCGATGATGGTTGCAACACCCATGCCGCCAGCCACGCAGAGCGAAATGAGGGCGTAGCGGCCACCGGTGCGGTGCAGCTCATCGATTGCGGCGCCGGTGATCATGGCACCGGTTGCCCCCAGCGGGTGACCCATGGCCATCGCGCCGCCGTTGATGTTGAGCTTCTCGTAGTCGATGCCCAGGTTCTGCTGAGCATGCTTGACGACGGCGGCAAACGCCTCGTTGATTTCCCACACGTCGATATCGTCGACCGTCAGGTTGGCCTTGGCCAGAGCCTCGCGGACGGCTGGCTCGATACCGGTGAGCATGATGGTCGGTTCGACACCATTGACGGCGGTGGCGACAACGCGTGCGCGCGGGGTCAGCCCCATGTCTGCGCCAGCCTTCTCAGAACCAACCAGGGTCAGTGCAGCGCCATCGACGATGCCGGAGGAGTTACCTGCGTGGTGGACGTGGTTGATGCGCTCGAGCTGCGGGTACTTCTTCAGTGCAACTGCGTCGAAGCCACCCTGCTCACCCATCATGGTGAAGGCTGCGCGGAGGCCGGCCAGGGACTCTGCGGAGACGCCCTCGCGGATGGTCTCATCGCGGTCGAGGATGGTCAGGCCGTTAGCGTCCTTGACTGGGACGACGGAGCGGTCGAAGCGGCCCTCAGACCAAGCCTTTGCGGCACGGGCGTGGGAGAGTGCTGCCATTTCGTCGAGGGACTCGCGGTCAAAGCCGTCAAGTGATGCAATCAGGTCAGCGGAGATACCCTGCGGGACGAAGTCAGTTGCGAACGAGACCTGTGCATCCATTGCCATTGCGCCGCCGTCGGACATCATTGGCACGCGGGACATGGACTCGACGCCACCGGCGAGGACGAGCTCGTCCATGCCGGAGCGGACCTTCTGAGCAGCCAAGTTGATGGCGGAGAGGCCGGAAGCGCAGAAGCGGTTGATCTGGACACCGCCGGTGCGGTACGGCAGGCCTGCGGTGAGTGCTGCGGTGCGGGCAATGTCCGCACCCTGGTCGCCGACCGGGCTGACGCAGCCAACGATGAGGTCGCTGATGCGCTCTTCGTCCAGGTCAGGGAAACGATTGCGGATTTCGTCGATGAGGCCGACGAGAAGTGATACCGGGCGTACCTCGTGGAGGGAGCCGTCCTTCTTGCCCTTGCCGCGCGGGGTGCGAATTGCCTCGTAGATGAAGGCTTCGCCGCCCGGCTGAGTGGTGGCGGAAGTCATGTGTTTTTACCTCACAGATTCGTCGTAAAGTGTCGTGCGTCACTCTATAACGAATGCCGGATTGCCGGGGGTGATTTGAGGGGTACTGGGGAGAAAGTTAACTTGCCGTAGTCTCTCACCTGGGGTTATGGGAGAAACCGGGGGTAATTACATAAGTAGTTTTGGTGATGTGGCGCGAGAGTGGGGCGGTAACGGTCTGTCATGTGAAGGTCCAATCGTTACGCCTGTCCAGCTGCCACGCCCGCCCCTCCAGGCCCCGCAAAAGCCCGCCCGCAACCATCAAACTGCCTCTCCATCATCCTCCGCGAACCCCAAGTTCCGATAGCGCTCGACAAAGGCCTGGATGCGCTGAAGCACCCGCGTCTTGACCTTTTCACGCTCATTACCTGGAGTAAACCGCGACATTGGCGGAAGAACTCGAACAATTCCGGTGCCAAGCGTGCTGACAATGCCAGTGGTTAGCGCCTCTTCAATGAAAGATTGCGCAGTGGGCATCCGCAGCTTCTCTTCAGTGATGATCGCATTGAGTTCTTCCGTGCGTTTGGTCCTGATGAATTCCTCCCACTGCTCGTCAACGGGCTGTGTCAGGCTCACGGTGCTGACGAACTCTTCAATCAGGTCGCGCTTGTTCCGTAGCGATGGGCTGGAGTTTGCAGCACGAGAAATCTGGGCACGAATTTCTTCTCTCTCGTCACTGCCGTGGGTTTCGCGGTATTGCTCGACGAGCATGAGAATGTAGTCGACATTGATCTCTACCTGCTTAATCAGCTCCATCTCGAAGACCACATCTTCGTTGATGGACTCCCGTTCCCCGTCGCTTTCAGTACGGAATTCCGCGAACAGGTCGAGGTAGATACTGCGGTAGTCCTGCTCCTGGCGAGGCGTCAGCAGCGCGTCATCGGCGAATTGGTCGAAGGAGGTCAGGATGTTTTGGACACGCAGAATCGCGCCGAAAAGCTTGATGAACTCTTTTTTCGCCTTCTCGCCAACAATGACCTTATCCAGCGGGTATTCCTGGAGCAGCTGATTCACTAGCTCGGCGTATTCCGCAAAGTACTCAGCGTAGGGCTTGAGCAGCACTACGCTTTGCGCATCGGTGTCGCCGAAGAGCCGCAGCGCCTCATTTGTGGCATCTTCGAGGTCTCGGAAGCAGACAATGTTGCCGTACGTCTTGACTGAGTTGAGGATTCGGTTGGTACGCGAGAACGCCTGAATCAACCCGTGGTATTTCAGGTTCTTGTCGACGAACAGGGTGTTCAAGGTGGTGGCATCGAACCCGGTGAGGAACATGTTGACCACGATGGTCATATCGACTTCCCTGTTCTTCATTCGCAGGGAGAGGTCTTTGTAGTAGTTCTGGAATTTCTCGGCTGAGGTGTCGTAGTTGGTCTTGAAATATCCGTTGTAGTCGGCAATCGCCGCTTCCAGGTAATCGCGCGCAACCTTGGGTAGCTGCTCGGGCTCCATGCCTTCTTCAAGGAGCAAGCCTGTCTCGTCGGCCACGGCAGTAGCTGCCGCAGCGCTTTTCTTTTCGCTTGACGACGGAATCGTCGGTGACTCATCCTTTTCGGCCTCATTTGGCGCGAATGAGTAAATCATGGCAATTTTCAGCCGCTCTGCTTCCGGCAGTGACGCTTGCGCTTCTTTGAAGAGGCTGTAGTAGGTGTAGGCAGCCTCAACAGAAGCGGTGGCGAAGATAGCATTGAAGCCACGAACTCGTTGATTTTTCTTTATTTCCTTAATTCGACCGCGGTGCCGGGCCTTTGCTGAGGCGGATACGTTCTCGACAACGCGGTGTTCGTAGAAGGTTTCCCGCTTCGTTTTCTGCGCGAAGTGTTCGAGCGTGTAGTCGACGACGTTTTTTAGGCGTGGCTCGGCCAGGAGTGCGCCTTCAGTATCGATGCCTGTGACTTCCTTGTCCTTAACGTTTCCAACCGAGATGGTGTTGACGTAGTCGATCCGGAAGGGCAGGACATTTTTATCGGTGATGGCGTCAACGATGGTGTAGGCGTGGAGTCGTTTGCCGAAAGCCTGCTCGGTGGTTTTGAGGTTGGCCTTGGTGCCGCTGGTGGAGTTGTCAGCGAAGATGGGTGTCCCGGTGAATCCGAAGAGGTTGTACTTCTTGAATGCCTTAGTAATGGCAGTGTGCATGTCGCCAAATTGGGAGCGGTGGCATTCGTCGAAGATGATGACTACGTGCTTGCTGTAGACATCGTGGTGCTTGTTGCCTGCGATGAAGTTCGACAGCTTCTGAATTGTGGTGATGATGATGGCCGCATCGTCGTCTTCCAACTGCTTCTTCAGCACGGCGGTCGAGGTGTTGGAGTTGGCAGCACCCTTTTGGAAGCGGTCATACTCACGCATGGTTTGGTAGTCGAGGTCCTTGCGGTCGACGACAAAAAGGACCTTATCGACATGCGAGAGTTTACTAGCCAGCTGTGCTGCCTTGAATGAGGTGAGGGTTTTCCCCGAACCGGTCGTGTGCCAGATGTAGCCGCCGGCCTCCGTGGTGCCAAGGCGTTCACGATAGTTATTGGAAATCTCAATTCGTTGCAGAATCTTCTCAGCAGCGACAATCTGGTACGGGCGCATCACCAGTAGTTCTTCCGCGGCGGTGAAGACGCAGAACTTAGTCAGAATATTGAGAAGCGAGTGCTTGGACAGGAATGTCTTAGTGAAGCCAACAAGATCCCGGATGGGTTGGTTGTTTGCGTCAGCCCACCACGATGTGAATTCAAAGCTCTTAGCACCGCGTGCTGGGCGGCCTTTTCCTCCCGTTTCCTTGATGTGCAGTTCACGGGTGGTGTTGGAGTAGTACTTGGTCAGCGTGCCGTTACTGATGACAAACAGCTGCACATAATCGAACAAACCGTCGCCAGACCAGAAAGAGTCACGCTGGTAGCGCCTGATCTGGTTAAAGGCTTCACGCAGCTCTACGCCACGACGCTTGAGTTCGATATGCACCATGGGAAGGCCATTGACCAGGATGGTGACGTCGTAACGATTGGAGTGTTTCGCACCGCTTTCGCCCTTTTCCACCTCGTACTGGTTAATGACCTGCAGCCGGTTGTTATGGACATTTGCTTTATCCAGCAGTCGGATGTTTTTGCTTGTGCCGTCGTCACGCGTAAGAACCTGAATGTGGTCTTCGTGGATGCGACGGGTCTTTTCCTTGATTCCGTCGTTGGCGCTGGTGATGCAGGTGCGATAGAACCGTTCCCATTCCGCGTCGCTGAAGGTGACGTGGTTGAGGGTTTCTAGTTGGCGGCGAAGGTTGGCAACGAGGTCTGCTTCGCTGTGGATGGGCAGGTAGTCGTAGGCCTGCGACTGGAGGATGTCGATGAGCTCCTGCTCCAGTTGCGCCTCGGTTTGGTAGTCCTCCGAGGTGCGCTCCTCGGCCTGGTACTCCGCGACGACGGTGCTCTGCTCACCGACAGCGATCGGGTCGTACTTGGTTACTCGTCGCTTGCCGACGCCGTCCTGGTTCATGCTGCCAGCACCTTTTCCATAGTGTTAATTTGAAGCGTTACTTTTATGAGTCTCTATCTTAGAGAGTCCGGGGTAGCACGGGGTGGTGCAGCTAATCCACCAAGGTTCCCACAAAAACCACAACCACTGTTAGAATAAGGGGGCTCTAATCTAACAATCCCCAGGTGGTGGTTCGCTGTGGCTCCGACTTTGCCGGGAATGGAAGTTCGCCGGGAGCAGCTGATAGCTCAAGTTGACGCTATTTTGGAGTCGGCAATCGACGATTGTGTGCGTAAAACCAAAGAGACCCAGTCGATTGATTTCAAAGAGGAAGCTGGCCGACGTAGAGGTTCCCAGATTGAACCTGGTAAGTTGGAGAATCCGACAGCTGCCGACAAACTTGCCGACGAAGTGGCCTGCATGGCCAATACTCCTGGTGGCGGTGCCTTGATTGTTGGAATCGAGGATAAAACAGGGCGGATTATCGGTACCGAACTGGACATAGATTGGTTGCGGCAGGCTATCTATAGCCGGATTGATATTGCGCCCGATGTTGTCGAAAAGCGTGTGCAGGGCCAGCGAGTGCTTGTCATTTATGTTGCGGCAGCCTCTGAACCCGTTGAAGATACTGGGAACAGGCTGCGTTGGCGTGTTGGTGATTCGTGCAAGCCGGTGGACCGGTCGGAATGGTGGGAGTATCGGCGTGCGCAGGACGGCTTTGATTCAATGGCGCAGGTTAGTGCCGCAACACTTTCCGATGTCCGTCCCGGTGCCCTGGCGTTGGCCAGGAAATGGGACCCAGTGTTTGCCGAGCTTACCGACCAAGAAGTGCTGCACGGCATTGGTGCTCTTGATGCCAATGGATTCCTATCAATGGCAGGAAAGCAGCTATTTACTTCGGCAGGGCGTACGGTTATTGAGCTCAGCATTTTTGATGTTCACGGTGGTCAGGTGCTTAACAGAGTGGTGCCGGAACCTGAGAAGTCGTGTCTTGAGCAGCTTGCGTACATAGAGCAGGCTCTGAATGTGGTGAATAAAAACAACACTGTGGTGGAGGGGTTCGTACATAAGCCAGTGCCAGAGATTCCACGCGGTGCAGTGCGTGAGGCGATGCTAAATGCCATGATTCACCGCGATTGGAATCGAAGCGAAGCCATTGATGTGCGATGGATTGAGCTCGACAGCACCTTGATTGTGCGAAGCCCCGGTGGTTTTCCAGGAGCAATCACCGAAAACAATGTGTTAAGTAACCGTTCTGCTCGTTACCCCGCTCTGGCTGATGTGTATCGCGCAATTGGGCTCGTAGACAAGCAGGGTGTTGGGGTGGATCGCATGTACCAATCGATGATTGCCCTGGGGCATCGGCCGCCCACCATTGAAGAAGTAGCGGGCCCGTTTGTGGAAACGACTTTGGTGGGTGGCAGTCCCGTGCTGCCCGTTCTTGAGCTGATGTCAAGGATAATCCCGCAAGCACGGCAGGAAGATTACCGCATTGCAATCGTGTTGTATCTACTTTTTCAGCGCCCATTTGTCACGGTTGCGGAAGTAGCGCGTGGGCTGCAAGCCGGGCCTGAATCGGCTCACAATGCCCTGGATGCAGCCCGACAAACGACGGTACTGGGTGAACCGCTGATTGTCCCCCATGCTGGAGTGTGGGTGCTTGGCGAAACATGCCGAGCAATCTTGCGCAAAGCTGAACCGACGCCATTCTTGCCTGCGCGGTACCTCACCACCGATCAGGATGAACTCCAGAAAGCAGCGATGTTGTGGCTGTGTGAGGTTGGGGATATCGCTACAAGTGACCTCATGGTTCTGTCTGGAAGCTCCCGCGGCACAGTGAAGGCCTGTATCGACGTCATGGTAGAAACCGGCATTGTCACTGCCATTGGCAACGGCCGATCGCGCAGGTATCGGCTCACTAATCCGTCAAGGTCCCTGTAGAAACCGAAATCATTGTCAGATTAGACACTGCCTAATCTGACAATCCGGAGGTGGGTGATGAATGCGGAAGTATCGCTGACCTGATGGAGCGAGGGAAGTCCGGCGTCCCGCTGGGACTCGCCGACGCCTCCCTGGTTTATGCCGAAAGCTCCTTAAACGTGAGTAGTTGATCCCGGTAGAACTCGTACTGCTTCCGGCGAGCTTCAATCTCGGCAGGCAGGCCGGAGGTGAGGTCGTTCACGAGTGCATCGAACTTGTCGAGAATATTCACGATGCGCTGCTGCTCTTCGAGGGGAGGGATGGGGATTGGAACAGATTTCAGCCGCTGCACAGATAAACCTGGCTGGGCGGATTTTGTTGCGTATTGGTTTAAATCAAGAAATTTGAGCATGTGGTAGGCCCAGCGTGTGTTGACCGAATCATGGGCGTTCATGACAATCGCGTGTTCTGTTGCGTAGAAATCTTCAGGAGCCCAATTTACATTTCCGCAAAGAGCCCCTTGTCTGCCTATCAGCACAGCCCTTTCTGGATTGGATGCCTCCCGAACATAGCCGCGAACTCCATTTCCACCAAAGGCGGGAAATGGGTGAGAAGCCGTACGTACCGGACTGATTTCGTCTCGTCGTATCGCTTTGCCGGCTTTCATTTCGAATACGTCTCCTAGCGTTGTCCGCTGGACTCTCTCTCTCTCTCGGTGAACGTCAGCAGTTGATCACGATAAAATTCATACTGCTTTTTCCTAGCTTCCAGCTCCGCTTCCAGCTCCGCTTCCAGCGATTGGAAGGTGTCGAGGATTTTTACAATTTCTTGTTGGATTTCCAAAGGAGGGCATGGCAAGAGGATTCTCCCCATATTCGTGCCCGAGATGGAGCGGACCTTTGTGCCGAAAACAAACTTTCGTTTTTGTTTCTGGAAAGGCAGTGAGCGTAGAAAGTATGAAACAAACTTAGGATTTAATTCAGTTGTAAAGATCAATGTGTGGTTACTAACTGCGACTGAATTTTCACCTAGCCAAGCAACTGCTTTGCATAAATCTTCATCATTTTCACTGGTATCTGCGATGATAATGTCGCCTGGTTGAGCTTTCTTTGCTTTAGAGAATGTTAACGAGGAAACAAATGACTTAGTTTCCGTAGCCCAGATTCCGTAGTGGGTATAAATCTGGCCGTAGTGAATACAGCCGACACCGCTTTCGGTGAAGTCTTTCTTCTGGAGTCCGCCACCACGACTGAATTTTCCTAGCTCGCCCAAAGGCTTGTACTCCACACCATCCGGGCAGAGTTCCTCGATGAGTTTTTCGATCTGGTTCACTTCTGCTCCTTCGGTGGTTGCTGGATCTGCTTCTGAACTGCAGTGATTTCCTTGAGATAGTCCCGTTCCACACCACTCGGTTGGGCATCCATCACAGTTTTGTACTTCTCGTATTCCTCATGGGCCTTCTGTACCGCTTGGCGGTGGGAAACCGTTCCTGCTCCCTCCAAAGACTTGCCACCCATGGCCGCAATCATTGTGGTGAGATGATCCATCCAGTCCGCCATGTACGTCGGCTGGTGCATCTGCGCACGGAATTCTGCCGCATCGAAGTAGGCAGAAACCAAGGTATTTAGGCGTTTTAGCTCGTCCTCGGCAAGGAAATTCTTGGCAATCTCCATCTCGGCCTTGGTGATGCGTTCGCCCTTCCAATTGGTCAACCCCATGTTTGGCTTTGTGGCATCCGAACGCTCGAAAACCACCTCGGCTGCCGTGTGGCCGTGAGCACCAAAATGAAGCTTATTTTGGACCGTGGCAAAGAACTGCTTACTCACAGCGGCCCGTGGATCGTAATCCACGCTGGTGGCGTACAAATCTAGAACCTGGCGATGAATGACCTTCTCACTAGAGCGAATATCGCGGATACGCTCCAGCAATTCACGCCAATACGTTCCGCCGCCGCCTTCTTTCAGCCGCTCATCATCCATGGCGAAGCCCTTGATCAGGTATTCGCGCAAGACACCTAGCGCCCACTGTCGGAACTGAGTACCGCGCAGGGACCTCACTCGGTAGCCCACGGAGATAATCACGTCGAGGTTGTAGTGCTCCCGCTCGCGCGAAACTTCCCTTGAGCCTTCGAGTCGAACTGTTCGGAATTTCCGAACAGTTGCCTCTGACCTGGGCAGCTCGCCTTCCGCAAACACATTCCTAATATGTTCGGAGACATTCGCCTTCGACGACTGAAACAGCTCCACCATTTGGGCCTGGGTGAGCCAGACGGTTTCGTCGACAAGCCGTACCTCAATGCGAGTAGCGCCGTCGTCTGTGCGGAACATCACCAGCTCGCCTGCAGACGCCATGTTCATGTCGCCGTTCGTGTCAGGCATCGGTGCGGGTTCCCTCAAGGTCTGCCACGATCTCATCGATCGCCTCGCGTAGCTGGCGCTGGCGCTCCACAATGCCAACGATCTGCTTATTCAGCTCTACGATGTCTATGACCTCGCGGGTGTCTTCGGGTTCGACGTAGGAGGAAACTGCGATGTTGTAGTCGTTATCCGCAATCTCCTCAGCGGGCACCAGCTTGGTGAAATACTCCACATCCTCTCGGGCAGTGAAGGCATCCAGAATCTTCTTCTGGTTCTTGTCATTCAGTCGGTTCTTGTTGCCACTGCGCTCGAACTCTGCGGAGGCGTCAATGAAGAGGACCGAATTGTCCTTCTTCGACTTCTTCAACACGATTATGCAGGTTGCGATGGTGGTGCCGAAGAAAAGATCCGGCGGCAACTGAATAACCGTATCGACATAGTTGTTATCCACCAGGTACTTGCGAATCTTCTTCTCCGCGCCGCCGCGGTAAAGCACACCGGGGAACTCAACAATTGCGGCTGTGCCATTCGTCGCAAGCCACGAGAGAATATGCATCGTGAAAGCCAAGTCAGCCTTTGACTTCGGCGCAAGGACGCCTGCCGGTGCGTAGCGCGGATCGTTAATCAGCAGAGGATTGTTATCGCCCTCCCACTTGATGGAGTAGGGCGGGTTGGACACGATTGCCTCAAACGGCTGGTTATCCCAGTGCGCAGGTTCAGTGAGTGTATTGCCCAGCGCAATGTCGAAATTGTCGAAGTTCACATCGTGCAAAAACATGTTGATGCGCGCAAGGTTATACGTGGTCAGGTTGATTTCCTGGCCGTAGTAGCCCTCGCGGACACCGCCCACGCCCAGCACCTTCTTGAACTTCAACAGCAGTGAACCGGAGCCAACAGCCGGGTCATACACCCTGTTCACACTCTTCTTGCCCACCACAGTGATTCGAGTCAGCAGCTCAGAGACTTCCTGCGGCGTGTAGTACTCGCCACCGGACTTGCCTGCCTGAGAGGCGTACATGCCCATCAAGTATTCGTAGGCATCACCGAATAGGTCGATGGAGTTGTCATCGGCTTTAACCGTGAGAGGCATATTGCCGATATGTCGCATCAGATCGTAGATCTTGTTATTGCGTTCGATGACTGAGTTGCCGAGCTTGTTGCTGTCCAGGTTGATGTCGTCGAAAAGCCCTTGAAGATCGCTTTCGCTAGCGGTGCCTTTTGCAGATGCTTCGATATTTTTGAATACCTGCTGCAGTCGCTCATTGAGGTTCTCGCGGTAATGTTCGTCAGCCGCCTGCTTGCAGACATTCGTAAACAACTCAGAGGGCAAAATGAAGTAGCCCTTTTCCTCGACGATACTGGTGCGTCCCCACTCAGCATCCTTGTCAGAAAGGGAAGCGTAATCCGCGTCCTCATTTCCGGCGTCACGTTCGCCGTCATCGATGTACTCGGAGAGCTTCTCTGAGATGAAGCGGTAGAACATCATGCCGAGCACATAAGACTTAAAATCCCAACCGTCCACGCTGCCACGCAAGTCGTTGGCGATGTTCCAAATAGTCCTGTGCAGCTGTGCCCGGTCCGCGTCGCTCATAGTGAAAATCCCCGCTCAATCAGTAAAAATGCTTGAGCTCCCAGTCTAGTGGCAGACGATACGAAGTCAGGGGAGCACGCTCCGAGAGAAACTGGCCCCCTACCGCTTCCGCAGCACCAACACCAGGTTCGACACCGCGAACTCGCGCAGCCCCGGTACGTGCACCATCCACCAGGCCCACCACGGGTGGTAGCGCGGGAACGCGGCCAGCAGTTCGCAGTCACCAGCCTCCGCTGCAGCGCGCGCCCACTTCAACCCTTCACCGCAACCGACCTTGAACAGGGACTCGCCAAAGTAGTTCTTCGGCCGCTTGCCGTGCTTCCTCTCATACATGCGCCGCGCGCGGTCGCCGCCCAGGTAATGCGTCATCCCCATCTCGTGGCCGCCGAACGGGCCGTACCAAATGGTGTACGAGTACACGACCAACCCACCCGGCTTAGTTACACGCAGCATTTCCTCGCCCATCGTCCACGGCTCGGGCACATGCTCGGCGACGTTCGACGAGTAGGTCAGGTCAAACGCGTCATCGCGAAATGGCAGCTCCAGTCCCGATCCGCGTACCGACGACTCCAGCTTGATCCCCGCCGCCGCCATCTCGCCCACATCGGGCTCACAGGTGTAATATTCCACGCCACGCTGGGCAAACGCTCGGCCAAAGTACCCAGGGCCGCCGCCGACATCAAGGATGCGCTTGCCACGCAGTGCGGTATTCGTCGTAACGCTTGACGACGTGCCCCCTGCGCCCGGCGACTCCGCCGTACCAGCGGTGCCCCTCGCATCCACCGCGCCCACTGAACCATCCGCGCCAGCCGCGATGCCTTCTAGGAGGCCGATGGTGTCCTCGGCAAGGTGCCCGTAGAAGATATCGGGATCGGTTTGCTCGTATTTGAAGTCGTTGAGCAGCCCAAATGAGCGCGACAGTGTAGCAAAGCTGCGCAGCTCTTTCAGAGCGGGCGGGACGATAAAAGCGGGAAAGCGAAAGCTGGTCACGTCAAACAATCTAATGGACTGGTTGGGTCTGGGAGTATGGATTTGAGCTAAAGCGGCAACGAAAGCCGTGCCGAGCGTTAGGCTCATATTGTTATGAAAATCTTATTGTTGTGTTGGCGCGACACTGGTCATCCCGAAGGTGGAGGTAGTGAGCGCTATTTGGAGCGCGTCGCAGGTTACCTTGCCGACCAAGGCCACACTGTGGTGTTCCGCACGGCCAGCTACCCAGGCGCACCGGCCCTTTCACGTCGTGACGGCGTGACTTTCTCCCGCGCTGGTGGAAACTTCTCCGTCTACGTGCGCTCCTGGACCGCGATGCTGGGGGCTAGATTTGGCGTGGGGCCAATTGCCAAGGCGCTCGGCGGCAAGCCGGATGTCGTGGTCGATACCCAAAACGGTGTCCCCTTTTTCGCGCGGATTTTCTCCGGCGCACCGACGGTGCTCCTGACACATCACTGCCACCGCGAGCAGTGGCCAGTGGCGGGGCCGATTATTAGCAAGCTTGGGTGGTTCATCGAGTCGCGTCTGTCGCCGATGATTCACCGCCGCAGCCGCTACATCACCGTTTCCGAACCAAGTGCCGCTGAACTGGTAGAACTCGGAGTGTCGCCGGGGCGCATCGCGGTGATTCGCAATGGTGTGGACCCGATTCCGGAGGAGTTGCAGTCGACCGAAATCATGGCAGACCTATCCGAGTGCGACGGTCCGGCACCGCATCTGGTGACGCTGTCGCGATTGGTCCCGCATAAGCAGATTGAGCACGCCATCGATGTGCTCGCAGATCTTGTGCAGGATTGTCCAGGTGCGATTCTCGATGTTATTGGCTCGGGGTGGTGGCACGACAACCTCGTGGAATATGCCCGTGACAAGGGTGTTTCGGATCACGTGGTCTTCCACGGGCAGGTCACAGAGGCGGATAAACACCGCATCCTCTCCAAGGCGTGTCTGCATCTGATGCCTTCCCGCAAGGAGGGCTGGGGGCTCGCCGTCATCGAATCGGCGCAGCACGGCGTGCCAACGGTCGGTTACCGTTCCTCGGCGGGATTGCGCGACTCGGTCAACGACGGTGAAACTGGCCTGCTGGCCAGCGATGAAGCTGACCTAATTACCAAGACACGACAGATTCTCGATAACGGCGAACTGCATCGCGCCATGTCCAAGGCCTGCGTCGCCCGTGCTGCGGAATTTGGCTGGGACAAAACCGGCGAGGCAGTTCTGAATGTCTTGGAAAACCCAACTCTGGACAATCTGCTACCTGCGGCGGGGCAGTAGCGCTTCCTTTACTCCAGCCAGTAGTCCCGCCAGTAGCCCAGCGAGTAGGCAAAGAGTCCAGATTGCAAAGGCTATCCACGCAGCTGTATAGGCACCTTGGCTCGGTCGCGTGGTCGGATCGATAACGCCGGGAACATGGTATAGCTGCAGGTCAGGTGTTTCATAGACGGGATCTAGCGCTGCCACAATGTCAGCTGAATCGCCGAAGTTGCCGGGCGAATTCTCCACTAGGATCCAGCCAACGCCCTGGTCCCGAAGGCTCTGGAGCGCAGACGCAAGCTCCTCCTTCCTCTTTGCACCGCCGAGCAGCGTACGCTCAACGGTTGTGGCTCCCTCGCCAGACACCGACTGCCCAGACACGATCAATTCGCCGGAGCTCACCACCGGAGCGGGCAAAATCTTCGTAGCCGGGTCGAGGACAGGGCGCCCATTAATGATGCGGTAAGAACCGGCAGGTAGAACCGCAACGCGATCGTCGTCAAGCGCGACGACACCGGAAACCGCCGACCAGCCCTCCCATGACGGAATGGGGCGGAGTGGAGCGACATCGGCGGGCAGCGTGGGGACAGCGGCAATGATGATGAGCGCGCTGACGCCAGTAGCCAACCACTGGCCGATATTGACGGTGGCGCTGCGAGCGCGGCGTGCCAGGTACTCCGCACCGCTGGCGGCGAGGATGACATAGGCAGGGACAGCGAGCGCGATCCACTTCTGTGCATCGCGAAGCAGACCCGCCCCCGGGATGTGCTCGAGCGCCCAACCCATCATCAAAATGCCCGGCGTTGTTGCGGCGAGAGCGACGAGCACAATGCTCACGGCGCCGGTGATAATCAGCCCCCGCCAGCGCTCTTGCGAATGCCAGACACGACGGAATCCCAGGCCCATGAGTACCAAGAGCACCAGCACCATGATCGCCGAAAAACCAGCCTCGCGAGTTAGCGGCACAGCCTGCTTATTCCAGATACCGCCCAGCCCCAACAGGCTGCCGAGCGTGCCGACGTGTGCCTCTGCTCTGGCCGCAAATGCGGCAGCGCCAGCAACATCGGAGGACCTAGCTGCACTCGGGTTCAGCAAAGATGCCACCAGCCACGGTGAACTGACCGCCACTGTTGTGGCCGCAACCCAAGCGCGGTCGCGGTTATTGCGGGCGGCAACAATGCCGGTGATACCAGCTAAAAGGGCACCGGTCGGTGTGAGGCCCGCAGCGGCAATGGCGCTGGTGCGCCACAAAGCACTACCCATCTGTGTTGCCAGAACTACTGCCGGAAGTAACAATACGGCGATGACCAGTGACCACTGTCCCTGGAGTAAACGCTCGACCACGAACGGGTTCCAGAGCAGCATCGTCGGTGCGATCAGCTGACTGGCCAAGCTCGGAGTCATGGGGATAAGGCCGGCACTGGATGCGCTACTGGCACCAGAGCCGTGGCGAGTGAACCTGCGGGCGAGCTCAGCAGCTGCAAGACCACCAATCAAACAGGCGCCCACCATGGCGAAGCGCACCCAATGGCTGGCATCCACAAAGTATCCCAGTGCCCACAGTGCGGTGTCCTGAGGGACAGCTCGTGCCGCAGCGGGGCCGAGTCCCAGGGCCGCGTCGGTAAGCGGTGGGTGATTGGGGATGACCATGTCGCGCAGCAGGAATATCGGCGCCCCAAAGCGACCATCAGCCGGGGCCTTGAGGGGCGCAAAGAGAGGCCAGCACACGGCAGCGGTCAGTAAGAGAATCCACGACGACACAAAAACCCAGGCGACTCGCTCCGAATGAGAGCGAGCCGACTGGGTCAGAGTAGTGCGGAAACGTTGTGTCACGTGCCCTATATTAAATTATTTTTCGCTTTCCTCAGTGAAACTTAGGGTAAGCGAGAGCCTGAGGCATCTTAAGGGCCTCGTGGCTTGGTCTCTTAGGCAGACTTGCTGCGAATGCGGAAGCCAATCACGATGAGAACCAGGCCGAGGATACCGAGGATCCACGGTGCGACAGTGCCACCGATAGTCAGCGACTTACGTGCTTCCTTAGCGCGGTCCATCTGACGGCCCTTGGAGCCTTCGTCCCACTGAGCGGTGTACTTCATCGCGGTACGGTTCTGCTCCTTGGCTTCCTTCTCACGGCCAGCCTTGGAAGCAATTTCTTCCGCTTCCTTGTCGTCCTTGGCGTAGAACATGAACATCTCTTCAGTACCGTTGACGATCACGCCAGAGGTTGGCTCGACGCGAACAGTACGGACGTTGGTGTAGTAACGATCCAACTCGACATCGTCGTCACCCTCCAGGCCCCACTTGTGAGCCGGGAAGCTCAGGCGCATGGAAGCCAGCGAGGACTTGTCAGCCTCGGTGAGCTTGCGGCCGTCGCGAGTGAAGTGCTCGGTCAGGGACTCGTAGAGGTTCTGCGGCGGAATGGTCATGGAGTACTTGTAGACCTTGACGCCATCCTGAGTTTCCTCACCGACGAAGTCGATCTCGAAGTTACGCATCGCCTGGACGTCATAGTACGGGTAGGACTTCTTCTGAGCACCAAACGGGAACTGGTACTGGATGCCCGGGCGGGTGAACGTCGGCGGCTTGGTGTCCGAACCACCCTGGGGTGCGTTAATAGCAACGCTGGAGATCGGGTCATCTACCGGGTACGCAGTACTGCGATCAACAGTGATGCGGTCGAGGGTCGCATTGATGAGGTTCTTCGGCTCTTTGCGGTCATCGCGCAGCAGGGTGGTACCGACCTGGAGAGTTGCGATCTTCTCGTCGGCCGGCTCCTCGATCTCAACGTGGCGCTTCGACTGCATCGGAGTCTTGTCGTTGATGAAGCAGTGGACCGGGAGGTCGCGCTTCTCTTCGTCCGTCTCTGCCTTGCAACGCGGGTCATTCTTGCGGTTTGGCGTTGGCTCATTCTTGCCCAGCTGGCTGGAGTCCAACAGGGTGCCGTCGCGCACCTCCGTGATGGTGTCGCTCACAGTGTCAAGTGGGATGACCCGGAGGCGAGGCACCAGGAAGGTTGGCAGAAGGACGGCAATGACAATCAATGCAGCACCGATGATAATCAGTGCATGTCCGAGAGTTCTCTTCATCAGCGGATAGTCCTTTAACTGTACGTAACTTTCTGCTGCAAAACCTAGCAGGAAGTTAGGAGTTATGTGGTGTGTTTTTAAAAAATAACTTGTCGGGAAAACAAAAGAGTTTTGGAAAAACAGGTCTGAACAGGATTTATTTCATAATAGAATACAAGTGATTTTACTCATTCCAGTATCCGTGTAAGAAAGTACTATGACGTCCAAGGCATTTGCGGCAGCTCCAAGCGCTAGGCAAGACACAGCGTCGAGCGCTATGCCGAACCCTACGCCGAGCGCTATGCCGAACTCTGCCACCACATTCCGCCCAGGCTTCCTGCCCTCGCTGGAGGGGCTGCGCGCTGTGGCTTCGATGGGCATCATCGGTACGCACGTCGCATTCCAGACCGGGCATGATGTGGGAGCCCTGTGGGAACGCGTCCTCGGCCGCTTCGACTTCTTCGTGGCTGTTTTCTTCGTGCTGTCCGGATTCCTGTTGTGGCGTTCTCACCGCTCGGGTTATGGCGGAATCCCCCGTCGTAAAGCATTGGCCGATGCCGACGGCGGACGGAAGAAGAGCTGGGCGAAGTATTACAAGAAGCGCGTCGCGCGCATTATGCCTGCGTACTGGGTGCTGGTGCTTATTGTGCTCATTGCACTGCCGGTGGGGCGTGGCGCGGATCTCAAGATTTGGCTGACAAACCTGACGCTGACACAGGTGTATTTCTCCGGCTCTCTGCACGGTGGGTTGACGCACCTGTGGTCATTGTCGGTGGAGGTCGCGTTCTACATCGCGCTGCCGCTGTTTGCCATCGGGCTTAGCCGGTTGGACCCACATCGCCAGCAGGGGCGCCGCATAGTGGCAATTTCCCTGCTCGCAATCTTGAGCTTCGGTTGGCCCTACCTACCGCTGCCGTACCCGGAAGGCGTTAACCCGCATATTCAGCCGATCGCATACTTTTCCTGGTTCGCAGCTGGCATGATTCTCGCCGAGCTGGAATCGCTCCAGGGTGTCGATACCGATGCTGCCCGCGCGAGGGTGGGAACCATGCAGCGCTGGGCGCGCCGCCGTTCGCTGTGGCTGGCTATCGCCGTGGGCGCGCTGGTGCTGGCTTCCTACCTGGGGCCCGAAGGACTAGTCGAGCTAACCAACTGGGAATTCACTCGCCGCCTGCTGTGTGGGCTGGTCTTCGGTGCCGCCATCATCGGCCCCTGGACGATGGCGCCGGAATCGCGCTTCCTCGAACACCCCATTATGCAGGCGCTGGGGCGCTGGTCTTACGGCATCTTCCTCTGGCACGTGGCGATGCTCTCCATCGCATTCCCGCTGCTTGGTGTGAAGCTATTTACCGGCCATCTGCTCAGTGTCACCATTGTTACGGTCGCACTGTCGATTCCCGTGGCCGCCGCCTCCTACGCGCTCGTCGAGGAACCTGCCCGCCGCTTCTTCGCACGCGTCTGGGTCAACCGCTAACGGCTCTTAATCAGCGGCGTTGTCGGTGTTGTCGACGTCGCTGTCGGTGTCGTCATCAGCACCGCCATCGGAAAGCATCGAGCAGCACGCCACGATCGTCAGCGCCGCCGTCACCAGTAACTGAAGCGGCCAGTCGGCACCGGCGTAGTCATCCTTCGGCCACGGGTTCGCCGCCAGCACCAAGCCCGCAATCGACATCGTCGCAGCAAGTGTCACAATAAGGGCGTTTCGCACGTTCAGCCATGGCTTGACGACGTCCCCACGCTTCCGTGCCCAGAAAACCGCACCAAGGGTAGCGGCAACCACCACGAGGGCAACGACCACGCCAGGCCAGCTGGATACCAGTGTCACTGTCGCGGCAGCCGCAATGCCAATAGCCGCCCGCGGCAGGTCATTGCTCAGCGAAGACGCGGGAATCGGGGTGGTGAGAGCGAAGCGTCGCCAAGCGAAAGCCAGCCCCACAGTGACCAGTGCGTACACGGTTGCGAGTGCGCCGCCTGCCAGGATGCCAGTACGCCAGGTCTGCTGCGGTGGGTAGGTCAGCTCGACCGCACCACCAATACCGGCCGGAATCGTCCAACCCTGCTGCCAACCAGAGACCGTTACCGGCTTCATGGCGGCGCCTCCGACACGGAGCTCATGGCCAGCATTGACAGAGATTGGCAACCACACGATGCGATCGTGGTCGGCAGCGTCAATGGGATTGTTCAGATCGATTGGCGTCACTTTCTGCTGCTCAGCTGACGGCGCGAAGTAGTCAGTCGAGGTGAGCGACACCCAATCGGACTTGGCATCGATGCGCCATGGCCCCGGTGAGAGCTCAATCTCTTCACCACAGGTCAGCTCGCGGTGATCAGAGCCGTCACCGCGCTGGAGGCTGGCCCACGGGGCTCCGATGCTGCTGCGGCAGGTATCAGCATCGATCTTTACCTTTACCGGCTTCGGAACGGTGAACAGGCGCACCAGCGTGCCCTCATGAATCTCCTGGCCGAAGACCCAACGCTGAGCCAGCGAAGAGGAATTCGGCACCACCGGGACACGAACCGGCGTGAGGTCCTCCGCTATATCCTCGGTGGAAAGTTCCGCCTCTTCATCGGAATCGGGACTGCTGGATTCGAATGCGTCGAAGCCAGTGTCTCGCTGTGGAATCACCAGGCCTAGCTCGGAGATAGCGAAGCCTACAGGAGCAATCTTTGCTGTGATGAGCACAGATGTGGTCTTGCCGCCGGGCAGCGGAATACGAGTCGTCTCACCCGGGACCAACTGTACGGAGCTGGAAGCCGTGTCGGTCTGGATGCGCAGTTGCACCGGAACGCGAGCACCGGTCAGGCTGAGCACTGCGTTATCGGTCGGTTCCTTCCACGACAGTTTGACCCACTCAGCCTGGCTCTTGCCCGCCAAGGGTTCCCACCAGGTGGAGGTGTCGCCGTCGAGCATTGCGTTGACCGAGTGGTCAGCCGATGCACCACCGACGTTGTATGGCTCAGAGGCCGACGACGAAACCTCAATTGTGGCGCGACCCGTTGCTGTCTGCGTCAGTGGCAGTCCCACGACGGGGTAGTCCGGAACGAGGTTGCGAACATATGAGTCCTCGTCTTCGGCCAGGATTGCTGACTCCGCACCGACGACTTCACCATAGTTGCGGCCGCGGCGGGCGGGCGTGTCGGTGACAGTGCCGGCATCCTTGCCAGACAGGATGCGCACCGGAGCATCGGAATCGACTTCGTCAAGCCGCGGGAGCACTTCGGGGCCGCCGGCGACCAGCGGTATCTGGGTAGTGTCTACCAACCGCGGTGAAAGTGCGTGATTGCGCAGCTCCTTCGGGCCCGCACCCCAAATCTGGATAGCGGTATGGCCGTCCTCGTCCGCGAACTCCGCCACCTTTTCCATGGTCGGGGAGTCCTGCAGCGTGGAAGTGATGGCGCGCAGTGAATCGCCCCTCGAGGTAACTCTCAAGTCGTGGCGGACCAGCACGTAGCCGATACCGTTGTTGCGCAGGGTGGCATCCAGTGCCGGTACCTCACGGCCCCGAGTCAGTGAATTGCGCAGACCATCGAGGCCGCGAATCGCCTCTGGAGGCACTAGTGGCACGGTATCGCGGACGGCCCAGGGCACGTCGGCGAGCGGCTGGAGCGGTTCGTCGCGAGTATTGCCCCATGTCTGATCAGCAAACGGCGATGACGGCACCACCAGCGTGCGGGTGTCCTTGCCCTGCTCATTCAGCCAGTCGGCCGCTTCGTGCCAGTAGCCCGGAACCTCGGAAAAACCACCTGTCGGAGCGAGGCGTGCGCTCCACGCAGGGGCGGTGGCACTGGCGATAACCACCAGAACCAGCATCGATGCGATAGCGCGCGGGTGCTTCTCCGGGTGTAGCCACTGCTGCCAGCCAGTGGTCGCTGAATCGCTCGCCGTCTCGTTCGTGTGCTCGTTCGCCGGCTCTCGCCACGGCCATGGCAGCTGGGCTGTCGCATGAGCGAAGCCGATAACAAGTGGCAGACGCACAATAGTGTCGAATTTGTGCAGGTTGCGCACTGCTGCGAGCGTGGAATCGAGCACCTCTCGAGCCGATTCCCACGCCAGCCCGAACGGCTCCGTCCAGGCCGCCATGATAACAAGCCCGATGAGCAGCATCATCAGCCACATTCGACGCAGCGGAAGTGAGCGCATGACCAAGCCAAGTAGGCCAATCGCCGCTACAGCCAGGGTGGCGTAAATGAGAATGGGCTCCGCGACCAGCGCATTTCCGCCGACTCGCTCGAAAGAGACAAACGGAGTCCACGAAGTGGAACCGCGGAGCGTCTCGCCGAGACTCAACCAACGAGTGGTCACACCGGAGGACTCAATGTAGTCCGTAAACGGTGGTGAGTACTTGCCCAGCAGGAGCAGCGGCACAATCCACCACATGCTGACCGCTGCACACGCAGCCAGCCAACCGCCGAGCATCGCCCACGCACGCCCGCGACGAGGCCCCGTAAAAGCGAAGAAGAGCAGCATCAGACCTGCGGGGATGCAAGCCGCCGCTGTACTGACCGCATTGACCGCGCCAGTGCACAGTACCGCTAGGCCGGACAGCAATACGGCACGGGCAGTCGCACGCCAGGGCAGTTCCTCGCGCCGGGCTGCGACCCGCAGGAGCGGAAGCAGAATCCACGGTGCCAGTGCGACCGGCCAGGTCTCGGACGAAATCGCGCCCAACGTCGTAATCACACGCGGCGACAACGCGTACAACAATGCCGCCAATACGCGAGAGGTATGCGTGCCGACGTTTATAGCTTCGGCCACGCGATATGCGCCGGTAAAAGCCACGCAGAGAGTAAGGCTCCACCACAGCGCCTGAATCAGCCAGCCGGGCGCTAGGACATCGGGCAGCAAACTAAACAGCGCGAAGAATGCGCCCTGTGGAAAGAGATAGCCATATGCCTGGTTTTGGAGCTGTCCCAGCGGCATGGTGTCTGACCACATGTTGAGCGAGGCGGACAAAAACCCGATGGGGTCTTCTGTCAGGTCGTGCTTTGTGTCAGCGACAGTCTTGCCGGGGGACTGGATGAATGCCAGCAGGCACAGCAAAGCCCACCAAGGTACAAGCACGCGCTTACGCGCTCGAACAAAGGTGGGCATAGCTTTAAAGGAGGGTTAGCGTTAAAAACTTAACGCTGACCGTACTCGACACCGCCAAGCAGAGCGTCATCGGTGGAAACAGCCTGTGCTTCCGGAATTCGGTCTTCGGTCAGAGCCTGGCCGATGCCGAAGATAGCGGCACCACCGAGAAGGGCGCCAATGAGCGCCGAGGCCAGGGCAGGGCCAACGCTACGACGCTGCTCGGAATCAGTTTCGTATGCCATGTTGAGGACTCCTCGTGTGCATTAAGTCAATACTGTTTATAAAACTACACTCTGTGACTTCTGTAAACCAGTGGAACAGCTGGGATTCTCTCCCCGCCTTGAATTTTGAGCGGTTTCAGCGGTCATTGAGTTTTCTTAGTTGAGAGATTAACCCATTTTCTATCAGCTAAGTAAGTTTTTAAAAATTTTCTGGAAATTATTCCTTTTCCCCCGGAACGACGAGGACCGGGCGGCCAGCATTCTTCAGCAACGCGTCAGAGGTCGAGGCGGTGAACAGACCACGCAAACCAGTAACACCGCGAGTGCCGGAGATAATCACGCCCGCATCGAGGTCGTGAGCTGCATCGACGATGGCCGACCAGATAGTAGTTTCAGTCTCTACCAAGTAGGGCTCCGCGACGAAGCCAGCCTCAGCGGCAATCTGTACACCCTCACGACAAATACGGACGGCCTCGTCGTGAGCCGGATCGCCGTCTTCAGTCGTGGCATCCCAGTCGGGCTGCATCATGCCAGAGGCGCCAGCAGTGCGAGCTGCAGCGCGCTGCAGGGGTTCCCAGGCAGTCAGAATGTAGGCCTTCTTAACGCGCAGCAGTTTTCCGGCATAGGCCAGCGCCCGCTTGGCTTCGTCGGAGCCGTCGTAGGCAATGAGCATGGAATCAGAAATCGGTTCAACCATTTTTGAGTTCAATCCTTACGTCAGAGATAGCCGAAAGACTGTCAATAGATAAAGAAAAAGAGATGTCGTTGTAGTCCAGGATAGGACAACAGCGACATTCAGCACGCTAGTTTTTAAGCTTCCTCGAACCAGCCGGCTTGGGTCGGCTAGAGAGTCATTAGCAGGAAGCGGTAACGTCCATTGTTATGGCGATAGAAGAAAAACCAGGGCAACCACAACCAAAGGCCGCTGGGTCCTCGAAGAATGCCATCGCGCTCAGCGTTCCCGTTCTCGTTATCGCCGTAATCGTCGCGGCGCTGAATTTGCGCCCGAGTATTGCGTCAATCGGTCCGGTGATTGATCAGCTCCTATCCGACCTTGGCGCTTCCTCCGCCTTTGGTGGTTTGATTACAGCGATTCCGGGGCTCGCATTTTTCGCGATTGGGTTGTCCGCGGTTTCCGTCGGCAAGCGAATGGGCTTAAGCGGTGCACTCACACTGTCTGCGACGTTGCTATTCGTCGGCCTTGCGGTGCGCCCCGTGGGTGAGCAGCATCTGGCTATTCCTTCTGTTTACGGCGTTGTCGGTTGCGGGTATTGCGCTGGGTAATGTACTGCTACCTGCGTGGATCAAGGTGCATGGCGGCCGTCATGCCGTCGTGCTGATGATGTTGTACTCCAGCATGCTCGCCCTCGGGGGCGGACTGGGGCCGGCGACGGCGTTTTTGATTAGCGATTCACCCGAAGCGTCCACAGGCGGCGTCGATATGTGGCGCTGGGCGATTGCCGTATGGGCGATAACCGCCTTTGTTCAGCTCGTTGTGTGGTTGCCGCTGCGTGCGCGCATCGGATTCGACTATCCGAAGGCCTCGGTCAGCTCCTCGGTAAACACGCCAATCTGGAAGTCGCCGACAGCCATTGCGCTGGCAGTTTTCTTCGGCGTGCAGTCGATGAACGCCTACGTGCTCATGGGCTGGATGCCGAAAATGCTTATCGACGCAGGCATCAGCGTCAGCGTAGCTACCGCGGCATCCATGATTGTTCAAGGGCTGGGCATCATCGGCGGGCTGCTGATGCCACCGCTGATTGCACGGCTCCGCACCATGTCCTACGTAGCCTTTGGTCTCGGCTGCCTTTTCTTCCTCGGGTATGCGTTGATGATTCTGATCGACCAGTGGGGAGCGGCGGAAACTGGTGTTGGATACGCGATTGGGGTTGCGTTCCTGCTGGGCGTGGGTGGTTTTTGTTTCCCCATGGCTATCGCGCTGATTCCGGGCCGCACGCGCAGCCATGAGCTGACCGCGCGGCTGTCCGGCTTCGTGCAGCCAATCGGCTACATTTTCTCCGCAGTCGGGCCATTCCTGGTGGGTGTGGCCGCTGGAACGACGGAAACGTGGACACCTATTCTGGTCGTGCTGCTTGGTACTACGGTCGTGCTTGCAGTGCTTGGGCTGGCTGTCGGTCGGCCAACGTACATTGATGACGAACTAGCCGACCGAGGTATCGGTGAAAAGAAGCCGGGACGTATTCAGCTCGACTGAATTTAGGGGAGTTAGCTCCACTGTATTTGAACCCGGGCCAACTTAGCTTTGAACCTATGACAAAGAAAAAGAATTTAATCGCGCTGGCCTGGAGTTTTATTCTCGGCCTGCTGTTCATTCCGGGTTTGATTGCCTCTGTTGTGCTTCTGCCGTGGATTCCGCTCATCGGCCGAGGTGCCGACTGGCTCTCTCGCTGGGTGGCATCGTGGTCCGGCACCCCGATTGCCAACCGCGTGACCAATCGTTGGTTCGACATCCGCAACTTCGTCAACCTGCTCGTCCAACTGGTCATTGGGTTCGTCACCTTTACAGCGTGGGTCGGCGGTGGTTTTACTGTCGGAGTGCTCTTCGCTGCACCTTTCCTGGTTGATGAAGTGCAGTTTTTCAGCTGGATTCTGACGGACCCAACACAGAAAATCTCTGTTGCCTGGGTTTTCGCAATCCTCTTTTTGGTGCTGACCATCGCCATCAACCTCGGTGCCGGCCTGCTGTCCATTTGGCTCTCCCGCGTCATCCTCGCACCATCCAGCGAAGAAGTTACCCAATCCCGCGACGTGCTCATTGACTCCTTCTCAGGCGAGCGCCATCGCATTGAGCGCGAGCTTCACGACGGTCCGCAGCAACACCTGACCGCCTTGAAACTCAACATTGCCGCTGCTCGCATGGGTAAGACTGAAGAAGATGTAGCCGAGGCGCTCTCCGCCGCCGACCGTAATGCAACGCAGGCTCTTGCACAGCTGCGCTCCGTGGTGCTTGGCATTGCCCCGCCGGTACTGTTTGAAAACGGACTGGTCGCTGCCGTGAGGGAGCTGGCAGCGCACTCCGGAATGCAGGTATCCGTTGGTGAAAATGGTGTTTCCGACTTCGGCCCGATTGACGAAACCACAGCGTTACTCGCTTACCACAGCGCAGCGGAGGGGCTGACCAACGCCACCAAGCATGGCCATGCCAATCGAGCTGATATCACTCTCGCGGTTCAGACTCCGAAGAGGGCGCTCGTGTCTCATCCGGGTACGCTTACGGTCACTGTGCGCGACAACGGTGAAGGTCTGATGGAACCATCGGGGGCGGACGCTGTAGACGTCGTAAAGCATGGCACGGGAACCGGCATTGCGGGCCTGCGCGAACGGGCGGCAGCGCTCGGCGGAACCGTGACGCTCACCAACGCCGACGGTGGTGCTGAATTGCGGCTGGAACTGCCTGTTCGCCAAGGAAGGACGCGATGAAAGTACTGCTGGCCGAGGACTCCGTACTCCTGCGCGAGGGGCTGACCGGCCTGCTGCGGGCGCTGGGATACGAGGTTGTCGCCGTCGGTGATGCGGATCAGCTGCTCGACACTGCCGAAGGGCAGACGTTCGATGTCATCGTCAGCGATGTCCGGATGCCACCGAACATGCGTGACGACGGATTGCTCGCTGTCACCAAACTTCGCCAGAGCAACCCTGACCAGCCGGTTGTCGTGCTCAGCCAATACGTGGCGGCCAGTTACTTAGATCGCCTGCTGCAGCATGGTGGCTTTGGGTACTTGTTGAAAGAACGCGTCTCTGATGTCGAGCACTTCGTTGCGGCGCTGGAAGAGGTACGCGGTGGCGGTACCGTGGTCGACCCTGAAGTGGTTGCGACGCTACTGGCCGCAAAGCAGGACGGCATCGCCGCGCTGACTCCACGTGAGCGCGAAGTGCTCGACCTAATGGCGCAGGGGCTCAGTAATAAGGAAATAGAAAAACGCCTGGTACTAACCGCAGGCGCTGTGAGTAAGCATGTGGCGAATGTGTTCTTGAAGCTCGGCTTTCAGCCGGAAGATAACAACCGTCGTGTCAAAGCAGTGCTGCGGTGGCTGAGATATACCGCGCCGTCGCCATCCTCGTAAACCGCGACCACGTAAAAGCCCCACGCCAACTCCTCCGAAACGGGAGTCGGCGTGGGGATTATGGGTAATTGGTGCTACTCGGACATAAGAAAGGCGAGGGTGGAAGCCTCGTCATCGACGAGACGCAGGCTCCGACCGTGCGGTTGATCTACCAGCTGTTCCTTGATGGGATAGCGATCAGTGAGATTAAAACCGAGCTCGCTGCCCGCAAGATTCTCACCCCGCGCGGGAAAGAAGTGTGGTCAACCTCGACAGTGTACTCCATCCTGTCCAACGAAAAATACAAGGACGACGCCCTGCTGCAAAAGACGTTCACCACCGATTTCCTTACTAAGAAGATGAAGGTCAACGAAGGCGAAGTACCCCAATACTATGTATCAGGTAATCATGAGCCGATTACCGAACCGCGTATCTGGGATCAGATGCAATACGAACTCGCCACCAGGCATGGCAACATATAGTCAGCGAAAGTCGGGTTGTTCTCCACCCGGCTGGAATGTGCTCGGTGTGGGGCGTGGTATGGGCGTAAAACGTGGGCGTCGAACACGAAATGCAAAGACGCAGTTTGGCAATGCAACCATAAATACACAGACGAACATCCCTGCAGCAGCGCGACGGTGAAAGACGAGCAGATCGAAGCGCTGATTGCGGAAAACCAGCGGTGTGCGCTCGACCAGGACGCCTGCCAATCCGCGTACGCCGAACTCGATACTACCTACCGTAAGACGCTCGCACGTAGAACAAGCCTGGAAAAAGATATCGCAGCGAACACCGCCAAGCACGCCGCCATCACCACAACCCTGAATGATCTGACAGGGGAACCTGTGAGCGAGTTTCACCCCGCACAATGGAGCGCACTTATCGACCACGCCATTGTCACCGAGGACGCGATCCGGTTCGTGTTCCGCACCGGTGAACAGGTGAGGATTGCCCTGAAAGGGTGATGTTCGTATCAGTTGACGTGCACAGTAGACACACCTCCCAGAAATATAGTAAGGTTAGGCATGCCTAAGAAGGATGGTGCTTACGTGAACGAAAGTGCAACGGATCAGGTTGTTGAAGGCGAGTATGGGTCGGCGAAGGAAAAATCAGTCGCTGGCCAGAACGCGATCCGTCAGCTATCGCAGCCGGTGAAAGGCAAACTGTTTATCGCGCAGGCCTTAACGTTCGCCTCTGGGGTGTTGGCTATCGCACCCTATGTGGCTTTGGTGGAGCTGGGAGCTGCGCTGATGCAAGACCGGGTGGACCCGGCGCGGGTGAACTGGATCGTGATGCTCCTTGTTTCTGCTTACATGGCGCGGTTGACTTTGTATTTTGTTGCGTTGGGCGTGACGCATTTTATTGACCTGTCGTTGCGTAATCAGATGCGTCGGCAAATTGCCGCCCGAATGTCGACTGCTCCGCTGTCGTGGTTTACCCGCGAGGGCGAAGGGAAGATCCGCAAGACCATTCAGGATGATACGGCCACGGTGCACACAGTGATCGCACACGGGCCGATCGAGAAACTGAACGCAATCGTCTCCCCGCTCGCCTTGTTGGCCTATGCGTTCGTGGTGGATTGGCGGCTCGCTCTGCTGTCGATTGCAACGATTCCGGTTTATGTGGGCATGTATGGCATGTCGATGCGAGGGATGAATGAGAAGACCGCGGAAATGGACACCAAGCTCGCTCAGGTTTCGGCAACGATGGCCGAGTTCGTTGCCGGTATCTCAGTGGTGAAAGCGTTCGGCAAGGTCGGCCAAGCACATAAAGCCTATTTAGATGCAGCTAACGAGTTTTCTAAGTTCTACCGGGCGTGGTGTATGCCGCTGGTGTCGATGTCGGTCGCCTCATTTTCGTGGGTGTCGATCCCGGTGCTGTTGATCGTGAACCTTGGCGGTGGCGCGTTGATGATGAACGCCGGTTGGGTGAGCATCTACGAGGTGATAACGACGACGTTGATCGCCTTGGTGCTGCCGGGAGCGTTGATGGCAGTCGCAACCATCGCCTGGTCTTATCAGCTCGCAGGTTCAGCGGCAGTACGGCTGGTGAATGTCATGGAGCTACCGGCGTTGAGTCAGCCCGATGCGCCACAGACACCACACGGTCATGATATCGAGATTCGGGGTGTGTCGTATGCCTATGACGACACCCAGGCATTAGACGAGGTGAGCCTGAGCATTCCGGCAGGCACGGTGACCGCGCTGGTTGGCCCGTCGGGTGCGGGGAAGTCGACGTTGGCGAGTTTAATTGCCCGCTTCGATGACCCGGACGCTGGCACGATCACCATCGGCGGGGTTGATCTAAAGAGCATTTCCCAGGATGTGTTGTATTCGACGGTCGCATTCGTCCTGCAAGATGCACAGCTTATTCGCGACACCATCCACAACAACATTGCCCTGGGCGCGCGAGACGCAACCTTGGAGCAGGTGCGGCAGGCAGCGAGAGCAGCGCAGATCGACGAGTTCATCATGAGCCTGCCCGATGGTTACGACACTGTGTTGGGGGAGGACACCCACGTTTCGGGCGGGCAGGCAGCCCGTATCGCGATCGCCCGGGCGCTCATGGTTGATGCCCCAGTGTTGGTGCTGGACGAGGCGACGGCGATGGCGGACCCGGAATCGGAATCGAAAATCCAACAAGCTCTCTCGACTCTTGCCAAAGGCAGAACCGTGATTGTGATCGCCCACCGACTGGCCTCGATCAGAGGGGCAGACCAAATTGTCGTCATGGAACGCGGGGGCATTGCTGTGGTCGGTAAACACGACGAGCTGTTGGGTAATGCGCACTATCAGGCACTTCTTGCCCAAGGTGCATGCGAGGAGATGAAACGATGAATCAACTATTGCTGCCACGCTTTAAGCGTTTGATGGAACCCACCTCGTGGCGAGACCTCTCGGTCGGTCAAGCGTGGGGTGCGGTCTCAGGACTGTGTCACGGCTTTGCCCTGCTCGCGCTACTCCCTGCAGCAAGCGCCTTGGCGACCGGAATGCCGGTGTGGGGGCTGTCGTTTTGGGGCTGGCTCATCGCCTTGGCGGTGTTCGCGGTGCTGGGCGTGGGCACGGAGTTTTATGGCATGCGCACCGGCTATATCGGCGCGCTTGGATTCATTCACGACGTCCACCAGGCAGTAGGTAACAAAGTAGCCCGCCTACCACTGGGAGTGTTCGATTCGGGTAGCTCTGGCCGACTGTCGCGCATGGTCACCAAGGAAATGATGGACTTGGGCGAGTCGGCGGCACATTTCATTTTCTCCCTCGTCCAAAAACTCTCAGCCGTGCTCGTAGTCACTGTGGGAACCTGGTTCTGGGATTGGCGGCTGGGACTGACCTTGACGATCGCGTTCCCGATCATGCTTGCCTTCCTCCATATCTCCCGTGTGCTTCTCGATAAGGGCAAGAAGGTTTCCGAACCAGCCGAGTCAGAGTTGGCGGCTCGCATGGTCGAATTCGCCACCTGCCAAGGTGCATTGCGTTCCTGTCACGTCGCCGACGACTACCCGGCCCTTGATCAGGCTTTCGACCAGGCTGACCGCAAGGGCCGCAAAGCATTGTGGTTCGAAACACTAGCGAACCTGATTAATGGGATGTTCGTCCAAGCGCTCATTGTGGTGATGATCTGGCTCACCGCCCAACTCACCCTCGGCGAGCAGATGAATGCGCTGAACGCCTTGGTGACGATCGGCATGTGCCTGCGGTTCACCACCATGCTCCAAGACATTGGCGGAAATATATCTGGGCTGGAAGAACGCCGCCAGCAGATGAACCACGTCGACAAGGTCATGGACGCTCCCGAACTGTCCGAACCTGTCACCTCCACACCGGTGAGCGCTCCTGGTGATGTTCGCTTCGATGATGTGACCTTCGGCTACGATCCGGACACCCCGGTTCTCCGTGATTTTTCCTTCCATGTCCCGCAAGGCGGCATGTGTGCCCTGGTTGGTCCATCTGGGTGCGGGAAGACGACGATCGCCCGGTTGGTTGCACGTTTCTGGGATGTGCAGTCCGGCAGCGTGCGCGTTGGCGGGGTTGATGTGCGTGAGCAGACCACCGAAGATTTGATGCGCCAGATATCCCTGGTCTTCCAAGACGTCTACTTATTCAATGACACGCTTGAGGCCAACATTCGCCTTGGCAACCCAGAAGCTACCGATGAAGAAATCAGGTGGGCCGCTGACCTGTCGGGCGTGACGGAAATCGTCAACCGCCTCCCAGATGGCTGGAATTCATTGGCGGGCGCTGGCGGGCGTGCACTGTCAGGTGGGGAACGCCAACGAGTGTCCATCGCTCGCGCCTTGGTGAAGAAGGCCCCGATCGTGCTGTTCGATGAGGCCACCAGCGCATTGGACGCGGAAAATGAAGCCAACATTGTTGCGGCGATGAACGAGCTACGCAAGCACTCCACGCTGATCGTGATCGCCCACAAACTGGAAACCATTCGCCAAGCTGACCAAATTATTGTGCTCTCCCACGGTGGGCGTATCGCCCAGCGCGGGCCTCACGACGAGCTGGTCAACCAGCCGGGTCAATACCGCGATTTCTGGCAAGAGCGCATCAACGCAGGCGGATGGCAACTCGTCTAAACACAGCGCATATCAGCACATAAAAGGAAAAACTATGTCCACACGCACATCCTCGCGCCTCAACACGCGCGACTTCATCAACATCGGCGTCTTCACTGCCTTGATGTTCGTCATCGTGTTTGCATTCGGAATGCTCGGGTTCATCCCCGTCGCCATGTATGCCGGCTTCTTGCTTTCTATCCTCGTTAACGGCATCGTCTTTGCGCTGTTCACAGCACGCACTCCGAAGATGGGGGCATTGACCATCATGCTGATCCTCATCGAAATCCTCTTCTTCGTGACCGGCCACTGGGTGGGCGGCATCGCGATCGCCGCTGTATTCGGCCTGCTCGCCGACCTAGTCATCACCAAGGGGCCGAAGAGCGTGAAGGTTCGCGTTCCGCTGGCATACGCACTGTTTATTCTGCCGATCTACGTGTCACCGTGGATGCCGCTATTTATGAACCAAGAGGCATATATGTCGCAGATCGCCGAACAAATGGGCGCCGAGTATGCCGCGAAGATGGCCCAGGTTGTCACTATCCCGATTCTGTTGGGCTTCTTCGTCGTGATGCTCATCGTTGGCTGGCTTGCTGGTCTGTTGGGAACCAGGGTCGCGCGCAAACACTTTGAACGGGCCGGTCTTGTCTAAACTTCCCGACCCGCGCACGATTATCGTAGCGCTCGTCATCGTCTCCACCACGATCTACAGTTCCTACTCGCCGTGGTTCGTGTGTGCTCTGGGCGGATTCGCTGCCGTGATGCTGGCGAGCGCCTCGATCAACCCCAACACGCTCGTGCGCCCGAGCTGGGTGGCCGTCTACCTGGCCACGTTTGCGGTCCTCGGTGGGCTCGTTTATGTGATACCCCTGGTCTGGAAATCAACAGCCAGCGCATTCCTCGTGCTGTTTCTGCAGTGGATGTGGCGATTCAGCGTCAGCGCAGGCATGGGCGCATACGCGATCGGTGTAATCCGACCTGCCACCTTGCAAAAAGCACTAGCCAGCTCACGAATCCCGACTTGTTTGACGATCCCTATCTCAGTCGCGTTACGGGTGCTGCCCGTGATCGGCCACGAGGTTAAAGCGATCTCAGATGCGATGAAGCTTCGCGGGATGTCCGCGCTTTCCCTGCGCGCGGCCCAGTACTTCACGATCCCGCTGCTATCGACCGTGGTGCGAAGCGGGGACGAACTGGCATCTGCTGCCCTTGTACGCGGACTGGGCGGAACCGCAAAGCCTACCTCAGTCACGGTCGTGAAATTCCGGGTGGTCGACGCGGTCATTCTGCTCATCGTTATCGGCTTCGCGATATGGAGAATCACCCTATGACAACAGCCCAAGCCACCGGCGTCACCTTCACCTATCGGGGAGCAGACCACCCCTCAATCACAGACGCAACCATCACCATCACACCTGGAACCGTCACCTTGCTGTGCGGCGCGTCTGGGTCAGGGAAAACTACCGCGCTACGGCTGTTTAACGGGCTGATCCCGCACTTCCACGACGGCGACCTTACCGGAAGCGTCACAGTCGACGACATTGACGTGGCACGAGTAGATCTATCAGAGCTTGCCCACCACTGTTCGACAGTGTTTCAAAACCCGCGCACCCAGTTCTACACCACTCACGTGCGCCAAGAACTCGCCTTCGGCCCAGAAAATCTCGGCCGCGACCCGCAGGAGATTAGTGCCCGCATTGACGAGGTTGCCGCCGAGTTAGGTATCGCCGACCAGTTGGAATCCCGCGTCACACAACTGTCGGGTGGGCAGATGCAACGCGTGGCCTGCGCCGTCGCCATGTGCAACAACACGTCGCTGATCGTCTTTGACGAGCCGACCGCGAACTTGTCCGCTGACGTTATCGACCAACTCGCCACGCTCATCGCCCGGCTCAAAAAAGACGGGCACACCATCATCATCGCTGAACACCGGCTGAGTTTCCTCGCCGGGATTGTCGACCGCGTCTACTGCTTCGACAAAGGCAATATCGCCCTCACCGCAACCGGCGAAGAGTTCTACGCTACCTCGGATGAGGAGCGCAAACAGCTTGGACTGCGATCCCTTGTGCCCGTGCCCATGCCGCAGCTACCGCAACCGGCAGGAGATGGGCTCACGATCGACAACCTCACCTTCGCCTACCGCCACGGAAACACAGTCCTCAACATCGACCATGTGCTCTTCCCGGAAGGGAAAATCACTGCACTGTTGGGCCCGTGCGGGTCGGGCAAATCAACACTGGCACGGATCGTCTGCGGACTTGAAAAGGCCAAGCATACATCCATCACACTCAATGGACAGAAATTCACCAGCCGTGACTCCTACCTTGTGATGCAAGACCCTACCCGACAGTTGTTCTCGGACACAGTCATTGACGAAGTCACGCTCGGCACGACCAAAGCCGAAAAGCAACGCATCGATGCCCACGCGATCCTTGAAGAACTCGACCTTGCCGACCACGAGGCTGATCATCCCCAAGCACTCTCTGGCGGGCAACGCCAACGCCTGGTTATTGCTACAGCGCTTGCTGCGAACAAGAAAGTTTACATCTTCGACGAGCCCACGTCCGGTGTTGGCTACAAGCACCTTGTCGCGATTTCCCGGGTAATGCGTAAACTCGCTGACACTGGTGCCGTCGTCATTGTCATCACCCACGACGCTGAACTCGTTACCGAGGTCGCCGACCATAGCGTCCGCCTCGACCAAATCAACGCCTGCTAACGCAAACGCCTACTTATCATTTTCGACGTCATAGTGGAGCCGATGACGGGAATCGAACCCGCGCCGCCTGCTTGGGAAGCAGGAGTTCTACCATTGAACTACATCGGCACACAGTAGGCGGAATGATTAAAAGCACGCCACGAGATTGGCACAGTAGATGTGACATGCAGGCAATCAGTCGCCCTCTGTAACTTCAATGTAGCACTCTCGATTCGCGTCGAAAAAATTGGTTGGCAGCCGTTCCACTGAATTTAGTGGGGTTTATCCTGCAACCGACACACGCTGTGCATTACAGAGCGGTTAAGCTGGTCTATGTGTTGCTCTCAGATCGTGATATTCGTGCCGCTATCGATGCCGAAGGCTCCGACCATCTCGGCATTGATCCTTTCGACCCGAAGATGATTCAGCCTTCGTCTATCGACGTGCGCCTGGATAAGTTCTTCCGAGTCTTCAACAACTCCCAATACACGCACATCGATCCGAAGCTGCCACAGGAAGAGCTGACATCCCCACACGAGGTTCCAGAAGGGCAGCCCTTCATTCTTCACCCGGGCGAGTTCGTCCTGGCATCGACCTTGGAGTACTTCACCATTCCGCCGAATTTGGCAGGCCGTCTGGAGGGTAAGTCCTCGCTGGGGCGTCTGGGCTTGGCAACGCACTCGACAGCCGGCTTTATTGACCCAGGATTTTCTGGCCACATCACGCTGGAGCTGTCCAACGTCGCAAACTTGCCCATTGCACTGTGGCCGAACATGAAGGTCGGCCAGCTGGCGTTGTTCAAGATGTCCTCGCCGGCGGAGGTGCCTTACGGTTCCGGCAAGCTCGGTTCGAAGTACCAGGGGCAGCGCGGTCCGACGCCGTCGCGTGCGTACCTCAACTTCCGTGATGAGGAATAAGACTTCGGGACCTCGGGACATAAATGAATTGCGAATAGCCCCGAGTGAATTCTCGGTGAAGAAACGGAAACAATTGTTCGATAAAGAGTTTTCGCAGGTGGAAAGCCTAAAGATGAGCCTTTAGTTCACACCATTTAAGGGTTAAATCGGCTTGAAGGCCTTTTATCTTTCGATAAATAATAGCCCTCATGCGTATTACGGTTATTGGTACGGGTTACCTTGGTGCCACTCACGCCGCAGCAATGGCGGAGTTGGGGCACGAGGTTCTCGGCGTAGATGTTGATCCCGCCAAGATTGAGGCATTGTCCGCAGGTCAAGTTCCTTTCTTCGAGCCTGGTTTGCCCGAACTGCTGAAGAAGCACGTTGAGTCGGGGCGTCTACGTTTCACCACTGACTACGACGAGGCCGTTGAATTCGCGAACGTCCACTTTGTAGGCGTGGGAACTCCGCAGATTAAGGGCTCTTACGCTGCTGACGTTCGCTATGTGGACGCCGCTGTAACCGAATTGGCTAAGCGCGTCGTCGGCAAGCACTTGGTGTTTGGTAAGTCCACCGTGCCCGTCGGTACCGCGCCGCGCCTGCAGGAACTGGCTGCGGAGATAATCAGCGAGCGCGCCGCATCTGGTGATGAGCAGTTGAAGAACACCAGCCTCGAGATCGCCTGGAACCCGGAGTTCCTGCGTGAGGGCTTCGCGGTAAAGGACACCCTGGAGCCGGACCGTGTGGTACTGGGTGTGCAGAAGCCGGGCATGATCCTCAATGGTGCAGGTCAGGAAGTTGAATCCATCGGAGAGGACGGCCTGCGCGAGTGCTTCGGCCCCATCATCGAGCGCGAGACACCGTTCATCGTCGCGGACACGGCCACCGCAGAGCTGGTGAAGGTGTCGGCGAACGCATTCCTCGCCACCAAGATTTCCTTCATCAACGCGGTCTCCGAAATCTGTGAGGTCACAGGTGCGGATATCACTACGCTTGCCGACGCCATCGGTATGGACGCCCGAATTGGCCGGCGCTTCCTCAATGCGGGACTGGGCTTCGGTGGTGGTTGCCTGCCGAAGGATATCCGCGCATTCATGGCCCGCGCCGGTGAGCTGGGCGTTGACCAGGCGTTGACCTTCCTGCGCGAGGTCGATGCAATTAACATGCGTCGCCGTGAAAAGACCGTTGACCTGGTGCGTGGCAGCTTCGGCGGCTCGCTGCTCGGTCACACTGTGACTGTGTTGGGTGCGGCCTTTAAGCCAAACTCCGACGATGTGCGTGACTCTCCGGCGCTGTCGATTGCCGGTTCGCTGTCTCTGGCGGGCGCTTCGGTGAGTGTTTATGACCCGCAGGCCATGGAGAATGCCAAGAAGAATTTCCCAACCTTGGAGTACGCGCCGAGCATCGAAGCGGCCCTGGAAGGCTCGGAGATGGTCGTCGTCGCCACCGAGTGGCAGCAGTTCCGCGAGATCGACCCGGTAGCTGCGAAGAAGCTGGTCAAGCGCGCAGCGGTTCTCGATGGCCGCAACTGCCTGCCAGCCGACAAGTGGCGTGCCGCAGGCTGGGATGTCACCTGCCTCGGTCGCGGCTAAATGCTTGCCTCTCTTGAGCGCTTCGGGAACTTCATGCCCTCCGGCGCCACGGTATAGGCGGCGATGAGGGTGGTAATCGGCACCGCGAGTACCAAGGCCACCGCACCGATGATGGAACGCAGCAGCTCAGTGGCCACCACGTCGGAGGTCAACGACTGCATTAGCGGCCGGTCGGAGACGCTTAACAAAATCGACAGCGGCAGTGCGGTGCCGAGGTACGCCAGTACCAGCGTGTAGACCATCGACGCGATGTGGTCGCGGCCGACGCGCATTGCCGAGCGGAAGACCTCCATAGGCCGCGACCGCGGAGCTGCTTCGTAGAGCTCCTGGACGGTCGAGGCCTGGGCGATGGTGACGTCGTTAAGCACACCCAACGCGCCAATGATGAAGCCCGCCAGAAGCAAGCCCGTGACGGAGACGTCAGGCAGGTAGAGCTGAATGAGCAGGTTGTCCTCATTGCCGAGACCACGCAGCTGCGACGTCGAGATCGCGAGGTTGGCCAAGCCCGCCGCCAGCACCATCGTGGTGAGCGTCCCCGCCAGCGCGGAAGCTGACTTCCAATTGATGCCATGCACGAGGAAGAGCACCGGGAAGAGAATCGCCGCGCCCGTCGTGATAGCCACGGCCACCGGGTCGCCGCCGCGTAGCAATGCCGGAACGAGGAATCCCATCACTGCGGCCAGTGTGATGCCGAGACCGAGGAGGCTCAAGACACCGCGGGTCATGCCGACTAGGACGATGAGCAGCACCGCCGCGCCGAGCCACAACCAGATCGTCGTGGTGCGGTCCATGTCTAGGAAAGTGTAAGTGTTGCCGATGTCAGCGGTGTCGGCAACCTGATGAGGTGCGAGGTCGACGATGTTGGTGTCGGCAACGGGAGCAGCAGGGGCAGCGGGGGTGTCTGCACCGGGCTCAGGCGCTGGTTCCTGCTCGGGTGCTGGAGCCGGTGGTGCTTCGGGAGCATGTTCCGGAGCCGGTGCGGGAGTCTCTGGGGCTGGTGCAGGCGCATCCTCTGCGCCCTCAGGGGCAGGCGCGGGAACAATGCCGGGAGGTGGCGCCATCAACCCAGGATCCGGCACAACACCATTGTCAAAAGCTCCGGTACCAGCCGCGTTCGGACGGTGAATTGCCAGGACGACCTTGTCGCCCTCCTTCAGCTCAATCTCGCCGGGCAAGCCGGATGCCTCCAGCAGCGTCTTCTTGCCCTCGTCCGGGCCCGAGGTCAGTTCAATGACCGAGAGCTGGCACTTCGGCGCAGCTGAGTCGTTGAGGGAAGCCGTCAGCCCTGGTCGCGGCTGGTCGTCGAAGACACGACCGTTGTCAGGCGAATTGCACGCACCGACGCTGTGCTTTACGACGGATCCCTTGACCGTCTCTGCAGCTGACGTCTGTGACTGCAGGAATCCCGGCCCCGGACTCGGAGCTTCACCCGATGGCCAGAGCCCAATCACTGCGAGGAAAGTCGCAATGCCAGCAACTGTAAGAACTGTGGCCAGCAAGCGACGTGCTCTTGTGGGGTTGTGCCGCGGTTTTGTCGGTTTTGGTTTGGCTTGTGCAGGTTCGGTTTGCCGCGCCGGTGCTGTCGGCTGCGCAGTTGCTGTCGGCTGCGCTGGTTCTGCTGGCTGCGCTGGTTCTGCATGTCGTGCTGCGGCAGCCGAGGTTTCAGAGTTGGGTTGATTCGCGGCGTTGACAGCCCGGAACCGGCCGGTAGGGGAGCCGCTGTTCGAGTTCTTCAGTGCGTCGAGATGCGCACCTATGTCGGAACCCGGAGCAACGCGAAAAGGTTGCTGGCTACTAGAGTTCATTGAATCTTTTGAATGCCTGCCCACCCTTAATAACCTAATCGCTGCACCAGCTCCGGAAGGCGTACCGCCATTCCGGCGCGCCGAGCCGTGGTCATCAACACTGTGCCCACTTTTCGAAGCAATACTCACTTATCGATGCGCTCTAGCGTGTCTATAAGTGAATAGCGCATCGATATGTGAGAGGGGTAGAACTCGCAGCAACGCGAAAAGCCTGCTGATTCCCGGAATCCACTGAACCTTTTGAGTGCCTGCCCACCGTTAACAGCCTAATCCCTGCTACTGCTTGTAGCTGACCAGGAAGTTGCCCAGGCGCTCGATGGCTTCCTTCAGGTCGCGCGCCCACGGCAGGGTGACAATTCGGAAGTGATCCGGCGTCGGGTAGTTGAAGCCAGAGCCGCCGACCATCAGGATCTTCTCTTCACGCAAGATGTCGAGCATCAGCTTTTCGTCATCGTGAATTTCGTAGACGTTCGGATCCAGCTTCGGGAATGCGTACATGGCGCCCATCGGCTTCACACAGCTCACGCCCGGAATTGAGGTTAGTCCCTCGTAGGCGACATTGCGCTGCTCCAGGAGGCGACCGCCTGGCAAGATTAGGTCCTCGATGGACTGGTAACCGCCAAGTGCCACCTGAATGCCGTGTTGAGCAGGGACATTCGGGCACAGACGGGTGCTGGCCAGCAGGTTGATACCCTCGATAAAGCCCTCTGCGTGGCGCTTCGGGCCAGTCAGCACCATCCAGCCCGCGCGGTAGCCGGCCACGCGGTAGGTCTTGGACAGGCCGTTGAAGGTGATACAGAGCAAATCCGGGGCCAAGGAGGCAGTGGAAATGTGCTCTGCATCGTCGTAGAGGATGCGGTCGTAGATTTCGTCGGAAAGCAGCAGGAGTGAGTGCTCACGAGCGATATCGACGATGGCTTCGAGTGTCTGGCGTGTGTAGACCGCGCCGGTCGGATTGTTCGGGTTGATGATGACAATCGCCTTCGTGCGATCCGTCACCTTCGAGCGAATGTCTTCGACATCCGGAGCCCAGTTATTCTCCTCATCACATGTGTAGTGGACGGCCTTACCGCCGGCGAGGGTGGTTGCTGCCGTCCAGAGCGGGTAATCCGGAGCTGGAATGAGGACCTCATCGCCCTCGTTGAGCAGCGCCTGTGTGGTGATGGAAATCAGCTCGGAGACGCCGTTGCCCAGCCAGACGTCGTTGACGTCGAAACGGGGGAAATCCGGGTCCATCTCATAGCGCGTGACGACGGCACGGCGTGCGGAGTAAATACCCTTGGACTCGGAGTAGCCCTGTGCGTGGGGGAGGGCCCGGACCATGTCCTGCACGATGGTGTCAGGTGCATCAAAGCCGAACTTTGCCGGATTGCCGGTGTTGAGCATCATGATGCGGTGGCCGTCGGCTTCCATCTGCTCGGCGAGAGTAGTCACCGGACCGCGAATGTCATAGAGGACGTTCTGCAGCTTGGAGGATTGATCCAGTGTCTTCAGCGGAGTGCGGCGAGGTGCCCTGATGTTTCCACGACGGGCGGCAACGCGGGCGGCACGGGACTGCTCGGCCTGAGTGGCCTGTGCAGTCTGAGCGTCCTGCGTTGTCTCGTTGGTGGTTTCGGTGCCCTGGGAAGTGTCTTTGCTGGAACTCACCTGTCTAAGCATGCCACTTTTTTGCTCCCGCACCATGCTTTTCTCATAGTGGGGGCAGATTAATTGCACATTGATTGCGCAAAAGCGTCCTGCATGAGGATGCAGGACGCTTTTCTGGGGTTCTGGCTGCTGGGTTCCGGCTGCTAGTTACTGCTTGACTGCGGAGCCGTCGATCTGCAGGGAAATCTCATTGCCAAGGAGCAGGCCGCCAGTCTTAATAGGAGCGTTGTAATCGATGCCGAAATCGGTGCGGTCAATCTTGGTGGCTGCCTCGAAACCAACGCGAGTCTGCCCCCATGGGTCTTCAGCGGAGCCGAAAATGTCGACATCCAGGGTGACCGGCTTGGTAATGCCGTTGATGGTCAGGTCGCCGGTAACGGTGGCCTTTTCTTCGCTCTGGAGCTCGATAGCGGTGGAAACGAACTCGAAGGTCGGGTTTTCGTCGGTGCCGAAGAAGTCCTTCGAGCGCAGGTGGTTGTCGCGCTCTTCATTGTTGGTGTTGATGGAGTTCGCCTGAATGGTCGCCTTTGCCGTGGAATTCTCCGGCTTGTCGACATCAAAATTAATAACGGACTCAAACTCAGTGAACTGACCGTGGACCTTAGTGATCATAGCGTGACGAACGGTGAATCCAACGGTGGAGTGCTGTGCATCAAGAACGTAGTTACCAGACTGAAGAGCCATAGTGAATCTCCTAAAAGTTAAAAGTATCTCGAATGTTTCGAAGTATTTTTGTCCGCCGGAACCAACCCCCGGTGTTGACGTGTCAACTATAGGTCAGTGAGAGATGACGTGTCAACAAAAAGATCTTAATATGGAGCCATGCAATTCGGAATTTTTACAATTGGCGACGTCACAAAAGATCCCACGACCGGACAAATCCCTACTGAACATGAGCGAATTAAGGCAACTGTCGCGCTAGCGAAGAAGGCTGAAGAGGTTGGCCTCGATGTATTTGCTACCGGCCAGCACCACAATCCACCGTTTGTGGCCCCGGCGAACCCGCCGATTCTGCTAGCAAACCTCGCAGCGCAGACCGAAAATCTGATTCTGTCGACCTCGACAACGCTGATTACCACCACCGACCCCGTGCGCATCGCTGAGGATTACGCCTACCTCCAGCACCTTTCCGAAGGCCGCATGGATCTCATGATGGGCCGCGGCAACACCGGGCCGGTTTATCCGTGGTTTGGCAAGGATATCCGCAAGGGGATTCCGCTGGCCATTGAGAATTACCACCTATTGCGCACCCTTTGGCGTGAGGAAAATGTGGATTGGCAAGGTCAATTCCGCACGCCGCTGCAGTCCTTTACGTCCACTCCGCGTCCGCTCGACGGGGTAGCGCCTTTCGTGTGGCATGGCTCAATCCGGTCCACCGAGATTGCTGAGCAGGCCGCCTTCTATGGGGACGGTTTCTTCCATAACCACATTTTCTGGAATATCGAGCACACCACAGCCATGGTCAATCTCTACCGCCAGCGCTTTGAGCACTACGGTCATGGTGCTGCTGATCAGGCAATTGTCGGACTTGGTGGGCAGGTCTTCGCCGCTGAGACGGAAAAGAAAGCCAAGGAAATTTTCCGCCCCTACTTCGACAATGCCCCGGTCTATGGACATGGGCCATCGTTGGAAGAATTCGAGAACATCACTCCACTGACCGTCGGCACGCCTGAGCAAATCATCGAACGTTACCTGGGCTATGCAGATGCCGTTGGTGACTACCAGCGCCAGCTTTTCCTCATCGATCACGCCGGCCTGCCGCTGGAGATCGCGTTGGAGCAGGTTGAGATCCTGGGAACCGAAATCGTTCCGGTCCTGCGTGAAGAGTTCGAGCGCCGCCGTCCGGCACACGTGCCCTTCGACCCGCCGACGCACGCCTCGCTCGTCGCCGAAGGCGCAGATTCCCCGCACCTGCTGGTCCGCCCGGCGGAAAGGAATCAGCAGTGAAAAACCTCGTCGTCGTAAGCGCTGGCGTTTCCGACCCATCGACCACGCGCATCCTCGCCAATCGCATCGCGGAAGCTGTTGACGTGCAGGTCTCCAAGCGCGGCGAAGGCCTCGAGATCGAGTACGTCGAGCTGCGCGAACTCGCTGTCAGCCTCGGCACGGCGATGTCCACAGGGCTTTACGACGAAAAATTGCGCGCCGCCCTCGATACTGTCAGCGGTGCTGATGGATTGATTGCCGCGACCCCGGTGTTCGCAGCGTCCTACTCGGGGCTGTTCAAGATGTTTTTCGACGCCCTGGATAAGGATGCGCTGACCTCCATGCCGGTCATTATTGCTGCGCGGCTGGCACAGCGCGGCATTCATTGGTGCTGGAGTATGCGATGCGTCCGCTGTTTAGCTACCGTCGCGGCACCGTTATGCCGACTGCTGTATTTGCAGCCACTGAGGACTTTGGCGCTGGCGATGGTGCCGGCGGAGTATCCGGCGCGGAGATGAGCAATCGCGTCGTGCGTGCAGCTCGTGAGCTTGCCGAGTACCTTGTCGGTGTTCGCTCGGCCGTAGTCGGTTTTGGTCCAGATTTTGGGAACGAAGCTGAAGAAAAGGGTGCAGCACATTCAGCAGACGGGGTCAGTGAGGGCAATCAAGGTGTTGGTGCGCCGAACCATCGGCGCAGTACGAACACGCAGGTGGATGCTAACGTCACGGATTTTGCCACACTGCTAGAGGGGCTCGACGGCACCGCGAAGTAGCCGCGCTCTCGCGTGAAGGGGAGGGCAGGGGAGAGACCGGCGCTCTATTAGCGGCACCACGGAAGGTTGTAGTAGTCGCAAGAGAAGGTATCGGAAAGAGCGTATTCCTTAACCTGTAGGTCGTCGCTGCCGGTTGTAGCTGTCGGTGCTGCGGCAGCGGCCGGGGTGCCGGTCAGCGCGCCTAGGGAAAGTGCTGCGGATGCAATGGTGGTAGCAAGAACAGAAGTGCGTCGAAACATTAGGTAGTACTCCGAAAGATATCTGCCTCGGCAAAGTGTCAGGGCTTTGTGGACTGCCGGACTTCGCCAGTGATTAATAAAGAAATCATAACTATTTAATCAAGAGTGTGAAGCGTGAGGGACCCTTCGTCTGCCCGCGGCCGGGGGTGGCCACTCGGCTACTCTCTGGTGTCTTTATGTAGGTAGGTTAGTGGCCGAAATGTTGATTGCCTAATACCAAGTGGCTGACCAAGGCATTTTTGAATTGGTTCAAAAGGCGTAGTTCTAATGCGATTAAATTAATCGCTGAAATTTTATTGTGGCGCTCATAATCGCTGGTCACACGCTGTAATATACCGTATTTTCGCAAGGCAGAAATCTGTGAGATTCCATTTTTACTATGTGGATAATCGCTGTGGCCGTCGTAAAGAGAGTCGAAAATTTTCCATTACAAAAGGCTGAATTTCGACTTACCTTAGCAGGTGTTAGTTCAAGTATTTCCTTACGAGTTGTTCGTCACGCCCTGAAAGGATTTCGCCGTGAAGAAGACCCTGCTCTCCGGCTCCATTGCAGCCCTGGTTACCATGTCCTCGCTGGCTGTCGCCCCGATGGCCGAAGCTGCCCCAGCCCCCACCCCGGGCACCGTCGGTGGCACCTGCTCCGTTGAAGGCCAGTCCGGCCAGTCCCTGAAGATCACCGGCTCGAAGTTCGAGGTCGAAGGTACCGCCACCGTCGCTAACTACGGCGATACCGACCTGCCGCTGACCCAGACCCTCAAGGAGGGCAAGACCAAGTCCTGGAACGTCGGCGGTTCGGTCGACTTCGACCTGCTCAAGCTCTTCCATGTCACCTTCAGCGCCGGCTACCAGTCCACTCAGACCTGGGAAGTTGGCCAGACCCTCGGCCCGTACCCGGTCAAGCCTGGCTACACCGGTGTTCTGGAGTATGGCTTCCTGAACCAGTCCTTCGAAGGTACTCACCTGACCTGCAAGGGCGGAAAGTGGATTGACGCAGGTCGTCCGTACTGGGGCACCATCCCGAAGGAGCGCCACATTCGCGTTTCCATGCGCGCCAACGAAGCTGATCGCTCCGTGGACGGTGCTGCTCCGCAGGTCAAGGAGTACGCCGTCTAAGACGGGCTGAGCCTCTTTAAGACCTCGAAGTAGAAGGAAGTTTCTCCATGTTGAGCCTGAAAAAGAAGGCCCTGGCCTGCGCGGTGATGGGTGCAAGTCTTCTTGCACCAGGCATCGTCGGACAGGTCGCTGCGACCCCGCTGACCCAGACCCCCGACCAAGATGAGCACCACACCGGTTTCACCAATACGGATAAATGTGACCCGGTCAAGGATGCCAAGCGTCACCCCTGGGAACAGTGGATTACCGACGAATGGGATCGCTACAACGGCACTAACTCATTCACCAACCGCACTGACCGCCCGATTCAGTACACCCTCGAGGTGACAGAGGGGGTCAACGAGTCCGTGAAGGCCATGAGCTCCGGAAATATGTGGGACGTGTTCCTCCACGGGGTGAAGAACAAGTACGGCATCGTCGAGGTCAGTCAGTGGTCTGTTGGCGACAAGCTGGGCCCGGTGACCGTCAACCCTGGTGAGACCGTTCGCGCAGACTACGGCGTGCACATGAAGTCCTTTATTGGCCGTGTCCGCACCTGCGATCAGAAGACCGGCCTGTGGCGCGGTGAGCCCTACTTCGGTGAGTACAACGGCAAGGGGCCGTCGACTCGCTTCGTGGTCTGGCACAAGACCACCAAGGAGGGCGAGCACCGTCAGCAGTGGGCGCCTGTCAGCGGTAACTCCGGTGACGGCGGCCCGGCATCCGCCACGATTAACGACTAGGAGTAGTTATGAAAAAGCGTGTTGTCGCCATGTGCTTGACGACGGTCTTTGCGCTCGGACTCGGCGCTCCGACAGCAGTGGCCGCCCCGAATCCAGGAGCTGGTGAACCGTTCGCGCCGGAGGAGTGGGTACCAGTGCCCAAGCCAGCGGCAGTTGACCGCGGTCCGGCACCGGGAACCACTTGTGAAGCTCCGGGTTCGGTGGCCGAGTTCGTGGAAATCACCGGTTCTCGCTACGACGTTGAGGGCGTTGTTTCTACGAAGAATGACATTGGTGATGAGCCGATTCCGCTGACGCAGACCATTAAGGAGTCCAAGACCAAGAAGTGGTGGACCAATATCTCTGTCAGCGTGAAGGTCAGCAAGGAGCTCAACCGCAAGTACTCCTGGGAGTACTCCCGAGAGATGGTTTGGAGCCTCGGGCAGAAGATCGGACCATACGAAGTACGCAAGGGTGAAACTGGTCGTCTGAGCTGGGGATTCCTGGTTGACGAGTTCGCTGGACAGACAGTCCGCTGCAACGCCAACTCGAAGACGTGGCAGCCGATTGGGCGCAGCTACTTTGGCGTGGCTCCGCGTGAGCGACATGTCGAGGTGACCATTCAGTAGTTACACAGTTCTCTCTCCACACTCAGCACGGGTAAAAGGGGGCCTATTCACGAAAGTGAATAGGCCCCCTTTTTGCTACTCCGGTGTTTTGCTATCCCGCTGTTTTGCTACTCCGTCTTTTTGCTATTGCGCGGCAGCGGATGCCGGAGGCTGGAAGCCTGCGTCTATTGCTTTCAGAGCCAAGTCCAGGCGTGAGGTAGCCCCGAACTTATTGAACATGCTGGAGAGGTGCTTCTTGATGGTGCCCGGCGACTTGCCGAGTTCCTTGGCGATGTCGTGGTTCGACTTACCGCGACAAATCAGGCCGAGAACCTCTCGCTCGGCATGAGTGATCTTGTACGAGGAAATGTTGCGGGACGGCAGCGTTTTAATCAGCCGAGTCGCAGAAATCGGGGAGATGACGGTGCCGCCCTGGAAGACATCTTCAATGGTGCCAATGACGGATTCGGGGCGGGCGGTTTTGAGAATGTAGCCGTTTCCGCCGAGGCTCAAGATTTTCAGCATTGTTTCATCGGTATCGAATGAGGTGATAGCGATGAATTTCGGTGGATTCTCCACCTTCTTAATGCGCTCGAGCAGCTCAACGCCGTCCATGTTGGGCATATGAATATCGGTCAAAACTACGTCAATGCCACCGCGGGCAATGATATTGAGGGCCTCGTGGCCATCGCTGGCTTCATCGACCACGGTAATGTGCGGTGCCTTCTTGAAGTAAGTTCGCAGCGTCGAGAGTACGAGTGGGTCGTCATCGACAATGAGAACCTTGATGTCAGACATCCGCGAACCTTTCATAGAATTTATAAAAACCGAACAATATCTGTCATTGTGCGATATTACTACGCTAACCAGGACGTTTCGAGAGATATCTTCGTCACAGGCGGTTACTACACCAATCTTACGCTAGCGTAACTTACTGATTGGTAGGTGGCATGTGGAGTTTGGTATTCCACACATTTCCTTCTCGTTCTGATGTGATGGAACCGTCCCACGGTCGCACTCGCCGATGCAGTGAGGAAAGCCCCAAACCGCTCGAGAGCATCGCCCGCGGCAGAAAATGCGGTAGCACCTTCGATATCTGATTGCTGATGTCGAGCGTGAAGCCATCCTCCTCATTGCCCAGCGCCAGAATGTGGACGTTCGTTTGCGGCTCGCCGTACTTCTGAATATTCGTGCAGAACTCCGACAGCGCCGGCGAGATAACTTCTGAAATCTGCGTCAAAGAGGGCTCGGTTTCAATCCTCGTGGCCAGTGAAACGTTAAACCCAGCTTCCTGCAGTTCATCCTTGGCCTGTTGGAGCACCCTGTTCATGCTAGGAACTCGCTCATCTTGGCCAATAGCCGAGGTCAAAGAGCTTTCTTCGTCAGCGGATTTCAGCAGTGAAAGCAACTGGCGAAGCTGTAGCAGACCTTCTCGGGAGGTTTCTGCGATGTCCTCCAGGGACTCTTCAAGCTTTTCATCTGTCCCTTCTCGCTCGATGGCGAGCGCCTGCGCCAACATGGTTACGCGAGTAAAGGACTTGGCGGTGGAGTCATGCAGTACGGTCGCCAACTCAAGGCGTTGTTCTTCCAGGGCGCGGTTAGATTCAATCGTTGCCTGCCGGCGTTGCTCTTTGTAGCGACTGCGCATCATGCCGATGGCGTAGGCAATTACAAAAAGCAGCGTTGTCACAAAGGTCGCGACGTGGTCGCGCGCGAACGTATTTGTGTTTACGTCGTAGTTTGAAATTACCAACAAGAGCAACGCAGTGATTCTCGCCGGCATCTTGTTGTTGTTAGCACGCATCACTTCCACAATGAGAAGCGCGCAGAAAATCTGCATTGGAGCCTGCTCTGTAGGAAGGAAAGTCAATGCCAAGAAATTCGCTGGGACAACCACCATGGCAAAGAGCGGCAAATACGTCGCCACTGCAACAAGAATGACCTGAAGGCCACCGATAATGGTTGGCAACAAAAGATCAGAGTTGCTCTCGCGGAAAATTAGCGCATCGAGAGCAGTGAGGATCAGCGCAATGACCATCTCCACTGACCCCGGAGTCCTCAGAAAGTCTCTTATCTGTGACAGCGATTTCTTAATCACTACGCCAAGACCTCTTTCCACACCACAACGCGGTCATCTCTAACGGGATGCAGTAATCAATATATTGTCAGTGCGGTTGAGAGTGCCATTTGCATGATTAATGCCGTGGCGCAGGGGTCGTCGTAAAGCACAAAAAATCCGCCCGGGAAGAATAACCTCTCGGGCGGATTCTGGCTTACTTAGCGAGCGTTACTTACGTCGCGCCGATCCTGGCAGCGGAACTCCGTGCTGGTTGCGCGGAAGGTTCTTAGCGCTTGCCGACGGTGCCTGCGTCTCCTCGGCAGGAGCATCAGCGGCCTGCTCGGTGGAAGTAGCACCTTCCGCCGACTGCTGTTCGGTAACCTCTGGCTGAGCAGGAGCCTCCTCTGCCTCTGGCTGCGCCGGAGCCTCCTGAACTTCGGTTTCCTCGACTGCCGGGGCAGGGGCGCTAGCGACTGGCTTGGCCTTGCGTGCGCCACCTGGAATCGGAGCACCGGATGCGGTCTTCGGCTGCTCAGCTGCTGGCTGCTCGGACTCGGTGGCCGTAACCTCAGCAGCGGTGTCCTCGGCAGGAGTAGCTTCCTCGGCCTTCGGCTTGGCGGCTGGAGCTGCCTTCTTAGCGCCACCTGGGACAGGGGCGCCCTTGCGTGCGCCACCCGGAATCGGTGCGCCCTTGGTTGCCTTCGGAGCCTCAGCCGGAGCCTCGGTTTCCGCAGCTGCTGGCTCTGCCTGCGCGGCCGGCTTAGCAGCCTTGACGCCACCCGGAACTGGAGCGCCCTTCTTGGCACCACCTGGAACCGGTGCGCCGGCCTTTGCTCCGCCTGGCTTCGGT
>NZ_KV797720.1:0-25314 GCF_001809455.1 Corynebacterium sp. HMSC074C11 | reverse complement strand
TTTGTTTTACCCACAAGTAAACAACATTAAACAAGGGTTGGTCCGGTCGGCGGCGGAAGCCGTACTTGCCGGTCTCTCAGGAACTAAAGGGTAAGGGGTATCCGGGCGAATGGGCACAAGCGTGTCCGCTCAGCGAATCGCCTGGTTGGCGCCTTTCGCTGCTTATCCCAATGCGAGTTACTGACTGCCTTTGTGGCTGTCAGGGGCGGGTCGATGCGGGGCTAGTGAGTGCGTTTATGGCGGCGGCTGAAGGCTAATCGAAGTTACTGACTGCGTTTATGACAGAAATGGGGCGAAAAATGGCTTGAAAGTGTCATAAAGTTGCACAGTTTCAGATTTGCAGCCCGTATCCACGCATGCTGCCCGCGTTCACAAGTATGGCCTCCAATCGCGTGCACAATCCGTCCATCACAATTACAGCCCCAGTTCACACGCAAAACCCACAAACGCATTCGCAACTACGTCCAACTCGGTCCAAACATGCTTCGACAGCGCACAGGTTACCTTCGATAGCGCGCCAGTTATCCCCGTTATCGATCGCTGCAAACAGGCCAGTACCTGTATAAATTAGCCAATACTAAACGATTGGAAGAACCCTGCCCTAAATATTGCGCAAATTCATAACGTATTTATTTGTTAAATAGGGAACCCTAAGCTAATGTTTGCCAGGTAATGATTACCTAAGTTAGTGATTGGGTAACCGCGTCCACCGGACGCATGTTTAACAATCCTACTGTGACCGAAGGGATGCCTTTAAGTGGCGCGTTCTAACTCCGGCCGTATTCGCAATATCGTAGTCGCATCTGTTTCGAGCCTGGGGCTTGTACTTGGTGCATGTTCTACTGATGCCGGTAACGAGGATAAGTCTGCAGCTGCAGGCAACAAATCCACCGTTACCGTTACTGACAATCACGGTGAGCAGACCGTACCGGCCGAAATTGACTCTGTTGTGGCAACGGATAACCGCTCCTTCGAGATGCTCGATCAGTGGGGTATTAAGCTGGCTGCAGCTCCGAAGCCGATTATCCCGTTTACGGTTTCCGACTACAAGGACAATCCTGACGTTCAGGACATCGGTAATCACCGCGAGCCGAACCTCGAGATCGTTGCAGCTGCGGACCCGGACTTGATCGTCAACGGTCAGCGTTTTGACAAGTACTACGACGACCTGAAGAAGCTCGCTCCGAACTCCGCCATCGTGGACTTCGAGCCGCGCGAGGGCAAGTCGCTGGATGAGGAGCTCAAGCGTCACGCCGAGGGGCTTGGCACCATCTTCGGTAAGGAGAAGGAAGCCGATCAACTCATCGCGGACTTCGACAAAGCTCTGGAGCGCGCTCGCAAGGCCTACAACCCGGACGTGAAGGTTATGGCGCTGAACTCGTCGGGAGGCACGCTCGGCTACATTGCTCCGACTGTTGGTCGCACCTTCGGCCCGCTGTTTGATCTGATTGGCATGAAGCCGGCACTGGAGGTCGACAAGGCCAGCGATGATCACCAGGGTGATGAGATTTCCGCCGAGTCCATCGCTAAGGCGAACCCGGATTTCATCATGGTTCTCGACCGCGATGCTGGCACCTCGGTGCGCGGTACCGATGAGTACCGTTCGGCGCAGTCTGTGGTCGAGGAAGCTGCTCCGCTGAAGAACGTGAAGGCCGTCAAGGAGGGCAAGATCTACTACGCCCCAGAGGACACTTACACCAACGAGTCCATCATCACGTACACGGAGATTTTGAACGAGCTTGCCGACGCCTTCGAGCAGGCCTAATAGTTCTCTGGCCAGTCACAGGAGTACCTCACCAACTCTATGCAGAAGTTACTGGAACCCCGATTAGCCATTGGGATTGCCGTTGTGGCAGTCCTGGTGGCTATGTCGCTGTTTGTAGGCCAATACGACATCCTGGGCGCCGACGACGGCTGGCAGATGTTCGCTACCACGCGTATTCCGCGCACCATTGCGCTAGTGCTCTCGGGTGCCGCGATGGCGATGTGCGGCCTGGTCATGCAGCTGCTTACACACAACAAGTTCGTCGAACCCACCACGACGGGAACCACGGAATGGGCTGGGCTTGGCCTGATCTTCGTGATGTATTTCTTCCCCTCAGCGTCGTTGCTCGGCCGGATGAGCGGCGCGATTATCTTCGCTTTCATCGGCACGGCAGTGTTCTTCCTGTTCTTGCGCCGAGTGACGTTGAAGTCGAGCCTGGTCGTACCCATCGTGGGTATCATGCTGGGCGCGGTAGTCAGTTCGATTTCGACTTTCTTTGCGTTGCAGACAGACATGCTGCAGTCGCTGGGCGTGTGGTTTGCAGGCTCCTTCACTGATATTTATAAAGGGCAGTACGAATTCCTGTGGCTGGTCGTCATTGTGGTCGCAATCGTCTTCGTATTCAGCGATCGGCTGACGGTAGCAGGCCTTGGTGAGGATATCGCGACCAACGTTGGACTGAACTACAAGCGAATCGTGTTCCTGGGTACGGGACTAATCGCGATTGCAACAGGCCTGGTCACAGTCGTGGTGGGCAATTTACCCTTCCTGGGCCTCGTCGTCCCGAACATCGTCTCCATGTTTCGTGGTGATGACCTGCGTTCCAATTTGCCATGGGTGTGCCTGGTGGGCATTGCCATCGTGACGATCGCGGACATAATTGGCCGCGTCATTATCGCCCCCTTCGAGATTCCGGTATCGGTGATTCTCGGCATCCTGGGTGCTGCCATTTTCGTCTATCTGATTGTGGAGCGGCGTCGTGCTTAATCTCAGTTCAACTCACACGATGGCCAACCAGGTTGGGCCGCAAACGACGTCGTTTAGCACGGGCGCCGCGGCGCGCAGGTACTGGATTATCATTGCTGTGCTGGTGGGCTTGGCGACGTTGTTTACCGCGGGTCTGCTCACATGGGACAACCCGTTGCCGTTCGGCACGGAGGGCTTTTGGCTGATTGCGCGTCGTCGTCTTGATGCCGTGATTGCCATGATTGTGGTTGCCTGCTGTCATGCAATTGCGACGGTTGCGTTCCAGTCGATTGCGAATAACCGAATTATTACGCCGTCGATTATGGGATTTGAAGCGCTGTACGTGGCTATCAGTACCGCCGCGGTCTACTTCCTCGGCGCGACGGGTCTGATGAATGCCGGCTCGGTTGGGGCGTTTGTCCTGCAGCTTACGCTGATGGTGGGGCTGTCGCTGGTGCTGTACGCGTGGCTGCTGACTGGGAAGAGCGCGGATATGCACAGCATGCTGCTTGTGGGCATTGTCATCGGTGGCGGGATGGCCTCGGTATCGACGTTCATGCAGCGCATGCTGACGCCTTCGGACTTTGACCTGCTGACGGCGCGGTTGTTCGGCTCGGTCAACAACGCTGATCCGGAGTTTTTCCCAGTGGCAATTCCGCTAGTGATAGCGGCAATCGTTGTAATCGCGCTGCATTCGCGGGCGCTGAATGTCATGTCGCTAGGCCGTGAGGTTGCGACGAATCTGGGCGTGAATTACCAGGTTCGGTCCATCACCGTGCTGGTTGCGGTGTCGGTGCTAATGGCAGTATCGACGGCTATGGTCGGCCCGATGACATTCCTCGGCTTCCTGGTCGCGACCATTGCGTACCAGGCTGCGGATACCTATGACCATCGCTTTGTACTGCCGATGGCGGGGCTGATCGGCTACGTCACGTTGGCCGGTGCGTATTTCATTCTCAATCACGTTTTCTATGCTCAGGGCGTGGTGTCCATCATTATCGAGCTGGTTGGCGGTTCGATCTTCCTCTACGTCGTTTTGAAGAAGGGACGGCTATGATTCTCCTCGACAGTGTAAGCAAGAGCTATACCAGCGAGGTGTCAATTGGCCCCGTTGACCTGGAAATTCCGACCAACTCCATCACGGCGCTGATCGGACCGAACGGTGCGGGCAAGTCCACGCTCTTGACTATGATTGGCCGCCTTCTGGCCGTCGATTCCGGCGACATCAACGTCGGCCCGTACAACGTGGGCAAGACCAAGTCGAAGGATCTGGCGAAGGTGCTGTCGATTCTGCGTCAGGACAATCACTTCGTCACCCGTCTCACCGTGCGCCAGCTAGTCAGCTTCGGCCGCTTCCCGTACAGCCAGGGGCGCCTGACCGCCGAGGATGAGCGCATCATCTCTCAGTACATCGAGTTCCTCAACCTTGAGGCGCTCCAGGGCCGCTACCTGGATGAACTCTCGGGCGGTCAGCGTCAGCGCGCGTATGTCGCAATGGTGCTCTGTCAGGAGACGGATTACGTGCTTCTCGACGAGCCGTTGAACAACCTGGACATTTCTCATTCGGTCGACATCATGTCGCACCTGCGCACTGCAGTGCGCGAGTTGGGTCGCACGATGGTGGTGGTGTTGCATGACATCAATTTCGCGGCTCGCTACGCCGATTACATCTGTGCGGTCAAGGATGGCCAGATTGTTGAGCACGGCCCAACCTCAGAGCTGATGCGTTCGGAGGTTCTGAGCCCAATCTTCAACACTCACATTGACATCGTCGAGGGCCCGCACGGCCCGGTCGCCTGTTACGGCTCTTAAGCCAATTCCGAGCCGGCCCCACGCAGCCGATACAATCTAGCCTCATGACTATTACTGCTGCCGTTGACGGTTCCGCCTTGCACAACCCCGGACCTGCCGGGTGGTGCTGGTATATCGACGACAGCTGCTGGGCCGCCGGCGGATGGAGAGAGGGAACCAACAACCGCGGGGAGCTCACTGCTCTTGCCGAGCTGCTCCGCGCTACCGCGCACATCCCCGACGAACCTCTTTTCGTACTGTGTGATTCGCAGTACGTGATTAACTCCGTTACCAAGTGGATGCCGGGGTGGAAGCGCAAGGGATGGAAGAAGCGCGACGGCAAGCCCGTCCTCAACGTCGATATCTTGCAGGACATCGACCAGCTGCTCGTCGGCCGCAATATCCACCTCGAGTGGGTTAAGGGACACTCCGGCCACGACATGAACGAGGCCGCTGATCAGCGCGCCCGCGCGGCCGCCACTGCGTATCAGAAGGGCACCGCAGTGCCCGAGGGGCCAGGTTTCGCCGGCGCGGGGAGTCGCGGGCAGACGAATGCAGCACAGGCGAATGCAGTGCCGACAAAAACCACGCCCGCCGCGCCTATCTCCGAGCCCAAACAACCCAAGACCGCAACCTTCGAGCAGGAGGGTCTCTTTGACCTCGCTGCCGACACCACCGTGATGCCCGAGGACGCCGCCAAGGAAGCGCTCACCGTTTTCCGCCGCGCCGCACATCGCGCTGAACAGGGCAATGCTCGCGCCCTCAAGGCATTGCTTAACGACGCCCTGGGCGCCAACCTCGCCGTGCCAGACGGGCTTTCGGATGCCGAGCATGAGCTCCGCGTCGAGGGAACCACCGCTACCGCGCAGTTCACTACCGACGGCTGGATTGGCTTGGCTGTCTGGGATTTGTCCCAGGCAGTGGGGAAGGCCACAGGTTCCGCGCGTTTGCTGGGCTGGAATGTGGGTAGGTCTTAGCAGTAGTATGAAAGTTTGGTCTTTTAGGTAGACCACCAGGCAATCCGGGGTTACTGGTAGCCTGAAAACACATAAATTCTTTTACTCATTACATATAAGGAGCTCCGACTTCATGGCTGAGCACGTAGGTCCTCGTTCCGGCGAAGGCCGAGGAAATCGCGGAAACCGCGGGTCTAACCGTTCCCATGGTCGTGGCGAGGGCGGCTTTAACGGGCGCAACCGCAACGATCGTCGTGGACAGGGCGGTGGCCCAGGTGGTCGTGGCCGTGGTGGTCACGGTGGTCATGGCGGCAACCGCGATTCCCGTGGTTCGCGGGGCTTCCGTCGTGATGATCGCGACGATCGTGACTTTAACCGCGGTGACCGCAATGAACGCGGTGGTCGTGGCGGTCGTGGTTACAACCGCAACAATCGCGATGATCGTAATGAGCGCGGCGAGCGCGGTTACAACCGCAACGACCGGGGCGACCGCAATGATCGTCGCGGCCCGGGCGGACGCGGTGGCCAGGGAGACCGCAACTTCGACCGTCGTGGTGGTAAGCCACGTCGCTCCAACCGTGGTGGCCGCTTCCAGGATGAGAAGCGTACGCACCGCACCGGCCCGCAGCGCCCAGGTTTCCGCGAGGAGCGCATTGAGGCCCGCAAGAACGAGCCGAAGCTGCCAGATGACATTCGTGCAGACGAGCTCGACCCGAGCGTGCGCCAGGATTTGAAGAGCCTAGCTAAGGACAACGCCGACAAGGTCGCTCGTCATATGATTATGGCTGCAATCCTGATGGCTGAAGACCCGCAGCGTGCCCTGGAGCACGCCCGCGCAGCGAAGGACCGCGCAGGCCGCGTCGGTGTCGTTCGTGAGACCGCTGGTGTTGCCGCTTACCACGCAGTTGAGTGGAAGGAAGCCCTGGCGGAGCTGCGTGCTGCTCGTCGCATCTCCGGTGGTCCGGGCATGCTCGCGGTGATGGCGGACTGTGAGCGCGGCCTCGGCCGCCCGGAGAAGGCCATCGAGCTGGCTCGCTCCGAGGAAGCCAAGCAGCTGGACAACGAGTCCAAGACTGAGCTGGCTATCGTCGCCGCAGGTGCCCGCCGCGATATGGGCCAGATTGATGAGGCTCTGGTTGAGCTGGAGACCCAGGATTTGAACCCGGACCGTGAGGACTTCGAAGCAGCTCGCCTGTTCTACGCCTACGCTGATGCGCTGGTGGAGGCCGGCCGTAAAGACGATGCCAAGGTGTGGTTTACCCGCTGCGCCAAGATTGATGTCGACCAGATGCTCGATGCTCGCGAGCGCATCGAAGAGCTGAGCAAGTAAACAGCCCAGCTGCCCGGCTCGCACAACCAGCCACCGCTGACGCAATCCGGCCGCGCATCTACAATTCGTCGTAAAGCGTTCCTATTTCGTAAAAGGAGAAATGCACCTCATGGCTTCTGTCGCTTCTTCCTATGATGCCGCTCTGCTTGATCTGGATGGCACGATTTACGAGGGCGGCGCGGCGATTCCGAACGCGCTGGAGGGGCTGACCGAGGCGGCGCTGCCGATGGTGTTTATTACGAACAACGCCTCCCGTGCGCCACAGACGGTGGCGGATCAGCTCAATGGGCTGGGCTATGACGTTCACGCGGACGATGTGATGACGTCAGCGCAGGCGGCCATCGAGATGGCGGCGGAGGTCATTGATCCGGGCTCGAACGTCTTTGTGTTGGGTGCGGAGTCGTTTAAGCAGTTGGCTCGTGAGGCGGGGTACACCGTGGTGGATTCCGCTGATGACAACCCTGCGGCGGTTTTCCAGGGGCTCAACCGTGAGATGACGTGGAAGCAGATGTCGGAGGCGGCGCTGGCGGTGTCGCGGGGTGCGCGCTACCTGGTGTCGAATTTGGATACGACGCTGCCGTCGGAGCGCGGTTTCCTGGTCGGCAATGGTTCGGTGGCTGCGGCGATTTCGACGACGACGGGCGTGGCGCCACTGTCGGCCGGTAAGCCGAAGCCGCCGATGTTCATTAAGGCGGCGGAGCGTGTGGGCGCAAAGAATCCGCTGGCGATTGGGGACCGCCTGGATACCGACATCGCGGGCGGAAACGCTGCCAAGGTGGACACGTTTATGGTGGTCACGGGCGTTTCCACGCATATGGATGTCGTCGCAGCGCCGCCCGAGCACCGTCCGACGCTCATCGGTGCTGACATGACCGCGCTGAATCGTGAGCTGGATCAGGCACGTCCGGCTCCGCAGGCTGGTTTCACCGCGCGTTACGACGATGCGGAGGCCGGTGTCATCGTTCTTTCTGGCGGTGACACGGAGGATCCTCGGTTGGCGAACCCGGCGGAGGCCGCGGTGGCGGCGCTGCTGACGGTCGCGGATGTGGTGTGGAACTCTGAGGCTGGTCGTGCTGGCGCAGTCGAGGTCACGCAGGTCCGCGCAGAGGGCCCGGCTGCTGAGGCGGCGCTGGCTGCCTGGCGGAAGTGATAGCTGATGAGCGAGATCGCACCGAAGCCTGGGCAGGGGCCGGGGCAGGAGTCTGGTCCCGTGCCGGGGCCGAAACCGGGTCCCTCTGCTGCACCCAGCCCGGCGGCAATGCCCGGTGCGCGCGAGGTAACCCCGGAGGACGTCCGGGAGCAGGTTGCGGCTGCACTATCCGCACCAGCGCCGACTCCGCAGGAGAGAGTCGCACAGTTCGAACGGGCGCATGAGATTTTGTATGAGGCCCTGGGCTCGTCACGCAGGGAAGGAAAGTGAACGCGGTGGCAAAGAAAGCTCCTAAGCGCAGGCTCGATGCGGAGCTGGTGCGAAGGAAGATTGCTCGCTCCCGTGAGGCGGCAGTGGACATGATTAAGGCCGGTCGAGTCGAGGTCGGTGGTTTTGTCGCCTCCAAGCCCGCGACTGCGGTGACAGGGGACGTGTCCATTCGCGTCAGTGGCCTGGAAGAAGACGAGAACTGGGCGTCGCGCGGGGCTCACAAGCTGCTCGGAGCACTGGAAGCGTTCGAGCCGCAGGGCCTGGACTTGAAGGGCCGGAAAGTGCTGGATGCCGGTGCCTCGACAGGCGGTTTTACCGATGTGTGTCTGCGCCGCGATGTTAATACCGTCTACGCCGTCGATGTCGGCTACGGTCAGCTGATTTGGCGCCTGCAGGATGACCCACGGGTGGTTGTGCTCGACCGAACTAATGTCCGCACGCTGACCCCGGAGATCCTCGGCGGCACGGCCGATGTCATGGTCGGCGACCTGTCGTTTATCTCTCTGAAGCTGGTCCTGCCAGCGATTGTATCCTGCCTGGACGAGGGCGCTGACCTGCTGCCGATGGTCAAACCACAGTTCGAGGTAGGCAAGGAGCGCCTTGGCTCCGGTGGTGTTGTGCGCAGCGATGCGCTGCGTCAGGAAGTTGTCCAAGAAGTCGCCGAGTACGCCCGCACTCTGGGGCTGTCCTTCCGCGCAGCTGTGGCCAGCCCGCTTCCGGGTCCGAGCGGCAACGTGGAGTTCTTCCTATGGCTGGTGAAAGACGGTGGCGCCAGCGATATTGGTGATGAGGCTATGGCTGCGGCCATCGCTAAGGCCGTTGAGGAGGGGCCGCACAATGACTAGCTCACCGACCGGCTCACCGACTAGCGCGAAGACTCACTCACGGGAAAGCAAGCCCAAGACCAGCGCCGGCAAGCGCGAGATCCTGCTGGTCCCGCACACTGGCCGCAGCGCCAACCTGGAAATGGCCGCCGAGGCGGCCGAGCTGCTTGAGGCCGCGGGTATCGATATCCGCGTGCTGGCCGGTAAGAACCCGGAGGCGTTGGCCGCGCACCCAACGCTCGGTAAGTACCCGCGCTACTGGCACTCGCCGCAAGCAGCGTCGGGATGCGAACTCGTCCTCGTCCTGGGTGGCGACGGTACCTTCCTGCGTGCCGCAGATATCGCGCATTCGGCTGACCTGCCGGTGCTCGGTATCAACATGGGACACGTGGGCTTCCTCGCCGAGTGGGAGCAGGAGTCCATGACGGAGGCGATCAACCGCGTTATCAAGCGTTCCTGGCGTATCGAAGATCGCATGACCATCCGCGCCACCGTCCGTGACACCACCGGCCGCGTAATTGGCTCCGGCTGGGCGCTGAACGAAGTCAGCATCGAAAACGTCAACCGCCGTGGCGTGCTGGACGTCATCCTAGAGGTCGATCGCCGCCCGGTGAGTTCCTACGGCTGCGATGGCGTGCTGATTTCCACGCCGACAGGCTCCACCGCGTACGCCTTTTCCGCAGGTGGTCCGGTGCTCTGGCCGGAGCTCGATGCCATGCTGGTCGTGCCCAATAATGCCCACGCGCTGTTCTCCCGCCCGCTGGTGATCTCCCCGCACTCGACCATCGCCATTGAGACCAACCACGACACCGCCGAGGCAGTCGCGGTGCTCGACGGCTTCCGCAACATCACCATGCCGCCGGGCAGCCGTATCGAAATCGAGCGCGGCGCGCAACCGGTGCGCTGGGTGCGTCTGGATGATCAGCCGTTCGCCGATCGTCTGGTGCACAAGTTCCGCTTGCCGACGTCCGGGTGGCGCGGCCCCGCCGAAGCCCAATAGCCTTTTACCCACGGCAGACAAGACCCCACATTCCAAGGGAAGGACTGATTGCAGGCGCCATGCTGACTGAGATTTCCATCCGCGACCTCGGCGTTATCCCCGATGCGACGCTTGAATTCAGCCCAGGCCTGACCGTACTCACAGGTGAAACCGGTGCGGGTAAGACCATGGTGGTCACCAGCCTCAAGTTGCTCTGTGGCGCGCGTGCCGACGCCGGCCGCGTGCGCACCGGCGCCGACAAGGCTCTGGTGGAAGGTCGCGTTTCCACCGAGCACCTCTCGGAGGAAGAGTCAGCCACCATCGATGCTGTGGTCTCTGAGCTCGGCGGCGAGCGCGATGAGAATGACGAGTACCTGCTTGCCCGTCAGGTCTCCGCGAAAGGCCGCTCCCGTGCGTGGGTTGGCGGCCGCAGTGCGTCGGCTGCGGCATTGGCGGATGTCTCCACGCGCCTGATCGCGATTCATGGCCAGAATGATCAGCTGCGCTTGCAAAGCGCTGATGAGCAGCGTGCGGCGATCGACCGCATGGATGCCGAGACCATCGTGCCGACGCTGGAAACCTACCGTCAGCAACGCGCACACTGGCGCACCATGGTCAAAGAGCTGGAAGAGAAGACCTCTAAGCGACGCGAGTTGGCCATGCGTGCTGACCAGCTCAGCTTCGCCATCGAAGAAATCGACGCAGTCTCGCCCGAACCAGATGAGGATCAGGACCTGGCCTCCCAGATCCGGCGCATGCAGGACCTGGACGGTCTCCGCGACGCTGCAGCCGTGGCGCTTGCCGCCATCGATGGCGCCGCCGCCGTGAGCACGACCGGTATGGATGCCGCCACCGAGGACTCCGGTGCTGCCGAACTGCTCGGTGCCGCCGCAAACGAGCTCGCCGGCTCCAATGATGACGAGCTCACCGAGTTTTCCAACCAGCTCAATGAGCTGACCAGCCAGCTCTCCGAGATTTCCGCTGGTCTCGGCGCGTTTCTCTCTGGTCTGCCGGAGGAAACCGAGTCCCTGGATAAGCTCATGCAGCGCCAGGTGGAGATCAAGAATCTCACCCGTAAGTACGCCCCGGACATCGCGGGCGTGTTGGCCTGGCGGGATAAGGCGGAGCGCAAGCTCGCCACGCTGGATGTTTCCGGCGAAGCCCTGGACAAGCTCACCGCAGAGATCAAGGCCGCAGAGAAGAAGCTCGGTAACACCGCGCGGAAGCTCTCCAAAGCCCGCGCAAAGGCTGCGAAGCACCTGGAACAGTCCGTGACCAAGGAACTCAAGGGCCTGGCCATGCCACATACCTCGCTGGTGGTGGAGATCACCAAGGCCGACACCTTTGGCCCCGCTGGCGTGGACAACATCGAGTTCAAGCTCCGTGCCCACGAAGGTGCCGAACCGCGCCCGCTGGCCTCATCCGCATCCGGAGGCGAGCTATCCCGCATCATGCTGGCATTGGAAGTTGTCCTCGCCGAAGGACAGGCCGGACACACGATGGTTTTCGATGAAGTCGATGCCGGTGTTGGTGGGCGCGCGGCTGTGGAGATTGGCAAGCGCCTGAAGCAGTTGGCGGTGAATAACCAGGTGATCGTCGTCACGCACTTGCCTCAGGTGGCGGCGTTTGCGGATACCCACTTGGTGGTCAGTAAGGATGCCCGTTCAGGTGCGGTGTCGTCGAAGGTGACGAGCCTGGGCGATGAGGAGCGGATTGACGAGCTCGCGCGGATGATGGCGGGCTTGGACGATTCGGACTCCGGACGGGCGCACGCGCAAGATCTTCTGGATCAAGCTCGGCGCGCCTTCGCGGCCAAGTAGCTGCACTTATGTTTGACTAAGTGCCATGAGTCTGTTCTCTCGGAACGAAAAAGATCTTCCTGGCATTTCGGGGACCGTGCGGGATGGTTCCCGCCTGGATCGTGCGCTGAAGCGTATGGGCGAAGGCGACATCGTGGTGATCGATGCACCGGATATCTCGCGTCCACTGGCACAGCAGTTGATTGATGCCAAGGTCGCCGCAGTGGTGAACACTGGCGCGTTTACCACGGGTTTTGTGCCGAATTACGGCCCGCAGATGATGCGCGACGCCGACATCGAGATGGTGCAGAACGTCGGCGACGAGGTCTTTGCCAAGCTCAAGGACGGTAAAAACGCAAGGCTTCACGACGGCAAGCTCTACCACGGTGACCGCCTAATTGGACAGGGCGACGAGGTCGACCAGGATGAGCTGGAGCGCGCCTTCGACGAGGGTCGCACCAGTATGGTCGACCGCCTGGAGGCGCTCTCTGGCAACTTGGTGGAGTTCGCCAAGACCGAATCCCCGCTCTACATTGATGGCCTGGGCATTCCGGACGAGACGGAGCCGCTGCGCGGCCGCAAGGTCGTTGTGGTCAGCCCTGGTGAGGGACACCGCAAGACGCTGGAAGATTTGAAGAACTTCATCCGCGAGTACGAGCCGCTGCTCATTGGTGTCGACGCCGGTGCCGACACGCTGTTTGAGCTCAAGTACGAGCCGGACTACATCATCGGTGATCCGGAGAACATCAACTCCGAGGCGCTGCGGTCTGCCGGTTGCGTGATTCTGCCCGCAGACCCGGACGGTCACGCGGTGGGCCTCGAGCGCATTCAAGACCTCGGCATTGGCGCCATGACGTTCCCGGCGCTGTCCGATTCCGCCACTGACCTGGCGCTGGTTTTCGCCGCGCATCACGAGGCCGACATGGTCGTCTCCGTCGGCGCCCCGCAGAACATCGACAGCATCTACCATGCTGAGAACCAGAGCGGTGTGCCGTCGGCATTGCTGTCGCGTTTGAAGGTCGGGGAGAAGCTTGTCGACGGTCGCATGGTCGCCGACCTCTACCAGGTCAATAGCCGTGGATTCGGTGTGGCCTGGGCAATCCTGGCTATCTTTGTCGCCGTTGCGGTGATTTTCGCTATCGCTGGTACCTCCGGTGATGGTTCTGTCAGCGAGAATCTGATTGATACCTGGAACTCCATTGCACTGTGGTTCCAGGGGCTGTTTAAGTAGTTTTAGCGGTATTTAGAGCACTTTGAGCGCCTGAGTTTTCAGCTGTCAGAGCTGATTGAGGCGTCGGCGAAAGGAATGAGGGACGGGCGATGGGGAAGAAGCGCAGGAGCGGGAAGTTTACAGCCGGTGTGACAGGTGCCGCCCTCGGTGTGGCGGCAGGTGCTGCGCTGGGTGCTTATGTGCTGAACCCCGCTGGTGCTGGCATTGATTTTGGTACTGGTGCCGCCTCTGAGCGCGATGAGGCCGTCGCACGTGCTGATGCACAGGAAGCGCGTGCTGATGAAGCCAACCGCATCATCGAGCCCATCGTCGGGGAGATTGTTAAGGACTCTTTGAAGGATGTGCCCGTCCTTGTTATCGCGACTCCCGATGCCACCGAAGATCAGCTGGCAGGGGTTTCCGAGACCCTGCGCGCTGCTGGCGCCCCGGATGCGGGCGTACTAAAGCTGACCGATAAGTTCCTCTCTTCTGCTGGCGCGGATGAGCTGAAGGACACGGTTTCTACCTCACTGCCGGCCGATGTACAGCTGGACCCGGAGCGCCGCGAGCCGGGCCGCCAGGCTGGCCAGGCGCTGGCTCCTGTGTTGGAACTGGATAAGGATGGGGGAGAGCGGGCTTCCGCTGCGGACCGAAAGCTACTGCTGGAGGCCCTGAAGGGCGGCGGTTTTGTCGAGTACGACGAGGGGACCCTGCGCCCGGCTGCTGGCATTGTGATTGTTGGTAATCACGGCACTGTCTCGCGCGCCACGATTGATAAGGGCGAGGACCCGGAGTTTGGTGCTGGCCTGATTGCGGATCTGGCGGTGGCGCTGGCTGAGGGCTTTGGTGCCGGTGAGGGTGCCGCTGGTCACGTTGTGGTGGGGACTGACAGCTTTGGCCGTGAAGGTGTCAGTGCTCTACCGGACGAACGCTGGGGCGCCGACCCTGCTGTGAAGCGTGTGGACGCTGTGTCTGATGCTGCGGGGCAGGTGGGGGTTGTCAATGGTTTTACCGAATGAGAAAGTGTATAAGCGATATGGCAAATAATTATATTTTTTAGCGAAAATGATCAACTGCCGTAGGAACTGCTTTTAGGATATAGGTATGGGCACTCTACATATAACAAAGATTAAGACGGAACTTTACAAAGAATACGCAGAACTTCGCCAAGAGTTGCAGCAAAGGTTGCCGAATGATGAAGAATCATCAATTCTAACAAAGCTTTTGGCAGGCCATGCACTCTTTGCTATTGGCGGAATTCAAAAAGAAAAATTGGCAGATCATATTGTGGATGGTCCAAACGATAGAGGTATCGACGCATTATTTTATTCGCAGGATACCCACACAATAACTTTTGTACAGTCAAAATGGCAAGAAAATCCGAAACGAAATACTAGTTTTATTACCGAGCGCGACGCGAGTGAATTTGCGAACGGACTAGATGAGTTCATTCATATGCGATTGTGCGCTGAAGGGAATGAGCGAATCAAAAAGCTGGAGGACGAACTCGATACTGCAATCTACGACTTTGCATTAAAAATAAACGTGGTGGTGATTACAACTGCGACATCGGAGATCAATCAAAAATCCAAGAATCGACTTGACCGTCGGATTGAAGAAATCGGCTCCGACCAAGTCGAGTTAAAACTGATTGACCAGAAAGGCGTCTACGGTTCCTTTGATCATGCTGAGACTGGCGCGGGCGTAACCTTCCAGCTAAGTGTCTCAAAATTGCAGGACATGAGTGAACCCTATCCGTCATGGTACGGAGCGGTGTCCGGTGAGGACATCGCCAAATTGGTAGATCAGCATGGTGACAAGCTATTCGCTAAGAACTTGCGAAATGGTCTCGGACGGACAGACATTAATGATGGGATTCGATCCACCGCACAATCAGAGCCAGAGTCATTTTGGTATTTCAACAATGGAATTACGATTACGGCGGAAAGAATAAGAAGAACAAAAATGGGTGGATTATCGAGTGATTTCGCTACATTCAAATTAACAAATGCATCCATCGTCAATGGAGCTCAGACAAGTCAGTCACTATTCGATGTCTATAATGCAGATGGTGATGTAAAGGAAAACCTTAAGTCTGTAAAGTGTCTTGTTAGGTTGATTGAACTGCCGGAGGGGGATGAGGTTTTCCAGCGAAACGTAACTCAATATAACAATAGCCAAAATCCCATTGGTTTTAAGGATTTTGTATCACTTGAAGAATTCCAAGTTCAGCTCCGCGCGCAGATAGATAAAGAATATGCAAGAACCTACTGGATTCGTAGTGGTGATTCAAAGCCGGATCAAAAGGCGGGTGATTTCGACCTGCAAGATGCGACAATTGCGTTAACGTGTTCTGGTTGCGATGTGCGGAACGTCGTTCGTGCTAAAAGTAGTATTTCCACTCTGTGGAAAGATCTTAGCCGTCCTCCATATACGGAGATTTTCGATGAATCACGTGTAACTCCAACATCGGTAGTTAAGGCCGTAGATTTCCTGCACTATTTGGACGAGTTTCTTGCTAATAAGGCGAAGTCCGATTTGACAATTTATTCTGATGATAATGCGCTTACTTTGAAGGAACGGTTGCCGGCGATTCATGGAAATAGGCTATTTGAATTTTTGGTGATGAGGAATTTCGATATTTATCGAGATCGTGAATCTGCTGATGTGTTTGAACGGCAATATAATAGCTTGGATCTGGATAGGCTGTTCTCTAAGTTCTGCCAAACTATTTTGGATCTTTACCCTGAATCTCATATAGGATATCTTTTTAAGAATCAGGAGAAGTGTTTAAATATCGCGGATTCCTTTGGGGCTTTTGATCCGAAGAGTTATACGATGGCTAATTAGATTGCTTTTTGTTTCATCAAGATTTGTTTTGGCCTAAATTGTAAAGCTCTAAATTTGTTTTTGCGTCGGTTCATTTAAGTGCTCTTATTTGATTAGCGTATGAATATTGGAGTATTGATTAGTTGAGTCGAGTTTGCGATTAGATATTTTTTGTTTGATTTTGCAAAGGTTTTGCGACTGAGCTCTGAGGCCTGATTGGCAGGGGTAGGTTCATGCGGTGAATGCATCACCACTTTCGACCAGGAGAAGTAGTGAAGCAAACCCGCCGATCGAAATACAGTGCCATCAAACCGATTGCGCTTGAACACATTGCCAATGGGGCATCAGCAAGCGCGGTAGGGCGCGATTTAGCGATCCCCGCACCAACTGTCAGGCGGTGGGCGCGACAAGCCGGAATTGCGATTCAGCACCAGTCGCACTGCCCGAAGGTCTCGATGATGGATAAGCATCGCGTGATCTACGAGATGCTTATGGCCGGCACATATAGTGTTGCCCAGATTGCTGCACAGGCCGGGGTGTGCACATCCACGGTGTATAACCGGCGGGCTAGATTAACCACTATGAATACCCGCAGCCGGGTAACACCCGGTGATGTATCTCGTGTTGGTACTGGTCGGCGGCTAGGGCTGGCGGAACGCTTAGTCATTGCCGAGCATCTGCGAGCAGGGCATTCGCACCGGCGTATCGCCCAGATAGTCTGTCGTAGTCAATCCACCGTCAGCCGTGAAATCGCGCGCAATAGCGTCGATGGTATCTACGATGCTTATCAGGCTGATCAGGCCAGCCGCGGGCGTCTTGCTCGCCCTAAGCCGCGTAAACTCGATGACAATCGGTTTTGCGCGCCCAGGTTGTCGATCTGCTCAACCGTGGTGCCTCACCGCGTCAGGCCAGTGACAGGTTGGCTGCATTGTGGGGTGATAATACGTCCATGACTATTAGCCATGAGTCGATTTACCAGGCCCTTTACGTACAAGGGGTAGGTAGCTTGCGCAAAGAACTTGTGTTTGAAAAGTCCTGCCGGACTACCCGGCCAGGGCGTAAACCCCGCTCGCTTTTAGCCGGGGTGCCCAAGCCACGTGGAAAACGCTGGACCCATGATGCCAATATTTCACTTCGCCCAGCGGAAGCCAATGATCGTGCCGTGCCCGGTCATTGGGAAGGGGATTTGATTATTGGCGCAGATGGCACCAGTGCTTTGGCGACATTGGTGGAACGCCGCAGCAGGTTTGTGCTGCTCGGCAGGCTCGGCACTGACCATACTGCCACCAGTGTCAATGAGGTCATGGTGCGGATGATTCGTCGGCTCAAAGAGTCGATGGACACCACGATGTCGACGTTGACCTGGGATCAGGGGGTGGAGTTTGCCAAACACACGGAGTTTTCCGTCGCGGAGAATATCCAGGTGTTTTTCGCCGATCCGCATTCGCCGTGGCAGCGAGGTAGCAATGAGCGGATGAACCGGGATATCCGGTTTTATTTCCCCAAAGGCACCAACTTTACCGATGTCACCGACCAGGAGGTCGCCCAGGCGGAGGCATTGCTGAATAACCGGCCGAGGGTGGTGCTCGGCGGGTTAACTCCTCGGGAGGTAATCTCTGGTGTTATCCATGATGCAATGACCGCCTGACTCTACCCGCGAAGCCAAAGAGGCCGCCAAGGAAAAACTCGATGCTAAACGGCTACCACTGCTCAAGCAGCTCGGGCGCACCATCAACACCCAGATTGCTCAGATTGATGCTCCTTTCTACGACACTTCCCGGGTGCCACCCGAGCTAGTTTTTGACGATGATAAGAAGTACGTCTATCGCTCTCGCGTTGATGATGGTACGGGCACCACTGACAAGAATCTGATCCTGTTTGACCTGGCGGTCCTGGCGCTTACACAGTTGCCCGCAGTTATCCATGACTCGCCGATGATCAAGAACATCGCCGATGAAACCGTCGAGAAAAACCTAGATCTGTACCGCACCTTTACTGATAAGCAGATTTTCATTGCTTTTGATAAGGATCACGCCTACACGAGGAAAACGCGCGAGCACGTCGAAGCAACCCAAGTCATCCACCTTGGTGAAGGTTCGCATGCACTGTATGGGTTCGCCTGGAACCGAGAACACACGGAGCCGCCAGGCGAGACACGGAAAGACAAAGAACAGGTTCTAGACATTCCTGAGAAGCATAGGAGTGATCAGTGGCTACTGTAGAAACCCCGGAACCGAGTTCGAAAATGAACTACGATTAGCTTTGGCAGATGCTTAGAGCTCGACGCTGGCGTAAACAAGACCTTCAGGTAGCAGCTGACTTGAGCTCCAGCTCCATCGCAAAACTAAGCAAAATAGCCAACCTGCAAACCGATACTTTGCTACGGATCTGCGGAGCACTTAACTGCGACATTGCCGATATCTGTGAACGGGAGTTAGTGAGCGAATAATGAAAAACTTTGCGTTTCTTGAAGACTCGTTTCCTTCGTTAGCAAATCTGGGCAACTTGGCTGAGGCTTATCGGCAGTCTGATCCTAATTCTGCTTTGATTAAGCTCGGCATGCTCTGTGAGTCGATCGTGTCGATGATGTTTAAGTTTGACCGCGTTCGAGAACCTTTTGATAGCTCTGCGGTAAAGCGAATTGACACCCTTGAAAGAGAAGGACTCCTACCAAAAGACGTAGTCGATGTTCTACATCTTGTGCGAAAGGCACGAAACAAGGCAGTTCACGAAGGATGGGGCGATGAAGAGTCCGCGTCGCAGTTTCTTCCAGTGGTTCATTCCGTGGCTGGCTGGTTTGCGCACACGTATGGGCCACTTGATCTTCAGATCCCGACTTATTCCCTGACATCGTTTGTTGAAGAACCCATCGAGCAGCTGGAAGGCAAGGAAGCTAGGCTCAAACGCGACGACGAGAACAAGGCCGAGCAGTCAACCCCAGTTAGCAAGCGTGAACGGGCATCGCGTGCATCTCGTGCAGCGAATCAAAGACCGCGTACAGAGGCTGAAACCAGGCTCTTGATAGATGAGCAACTTCGAAACGCTGGGTGGGAAGCAGATACCGAGCGACTACGCTACGCGCATGGGACGCGGCCGGAGGCAGGACGTAATCTTGCGATTGCTGAGTGGCCTACCAATTCGACGGTGGGAAGAAGCGGACGAGCAGATTACGCGCTGTTCATCGGGGAGGCCCTGGTAGCTGTTATCGAGGCTAAGGCCGACCACGTGGACATCCCGTCCGTGCTTGATTACCAAGCTAAGGATTATGCCCGGCTCATCAAGCCTGAGCATTACGATCTGACGCTTGGCCACTGGCACGGCTACCGGGTCCCGTTTCTCTTCGCCACCAATGCGCGTCCCTACCTCGATCAGCTCAAAACGAAATCGGGCGTGTGGTTCCTCGATGTTTGCAGTGCGTTGAATACTCCTCGTGCTCTCCACGGCTGGCCGAGCCCCGAGGGGCTCCAAGCCATCTTGGAAGCAGACAGTGACAAAGCGAACCAAACACTCGCTTCCTACAGCGATGATCTCCTGACTGACCCTAGTGGCCTGAACCTGCGTGATTATCAGGTCGCTGCGATTCACGCCGCAGAAAAAGCCGTGTCGGATGGACAGCGCCACGCTTTGCTCGCAATGGCAACGGGTACTGGCAAAACCCGCACCGTTCTCGGGATGATCTACCGTTTCCTGAAAGCCAAGCGTTTTAGGAGGATTCTGTTCCTTGTAGATCGAACAGCGCTTGGCGAGCAAGCACTCGATGCCTTTCAAGACGTCAAACTTGAAGAGCTGATGAGCCTCGACCAACTGTATGACATCAAGGGCCTGGAAGACCTTGAGATCGATTTGGAGACGAAAGTCCGGGTTTCAACAGTCCAAGCAATGGTCAAACGGGTTTTCTATCCCGATGATCAGGTCGTTCCCGCAGTCACGGATTACGACTTAATCATCGTTGACGAAGCACACCGAGGCTACCTTCTCGACAAGGAGATGACTGATGATGAAGTGCTCTACCGCGACCAGTTCGACTATCAATCGGCCTACCGCAATCTGATTGACTACTTTGATGCGTTCAAAATTGCATTGACGGCGACGCCTGCGTTGCACACCACAGAGATTTTCGGAACGCCGGTCTACACCTACTCTTATCGGGAAGCTGTCATGGATGGTTGGTTGGTCGACCATGATGCGCCACACCGACTGGCCACGAAGCTGTCTACCGACGGGATTTCTTTTGGTAAAGGCGAGACACTGCCGATTTACGATCCGCAGACCGGTGAAATCACCAACAGTGAGGAACTCACTGATGAAGTGACCTTCGACGTTGAACAGTTCAACCGGCAGGTCATCACTGAGGAATTCAACCGAACCGTGTTGGCCGAGATTGCTCGTGATCTCGACCCGAGCTCACCTGACCAATTCGGCAAAACACTCATCTACGCCGTTGATGACGCGCATGCGGACATGATCGTGGCGATTTTGAAAGAAATTTATGCAGCCAGTGGTGTCGAGCCGGAAGCGATCATGAAGATCACCGGCAGTGTAGCGGGCGGTAACAAGAAGAAGGTTCAGGAAGCGATCAAGCGCTTCAAGAATGAACGCTACCCGTCGATTGTCGTTACCGTTGACCTGCTGTCCACCGGCATTGATGTGCCATCCATTACGTCATTGGTGTTCATGCGGCGAGTGAAGTCTCGTATCCTGTTTGAACAGATGCTGGGTCGTGCCACACGGTTGTGCTCGGAAATCGACAAGGACAAGTTCGATATCTACGATCCAGTCGGGGTCTACGATGCTCTCGAACAGGTCAACACGATGAAACCAGTTGCGGTCAATCCCAACACCCGCTTCACTGATCTGCTCGAAGGCCTCACCGTCGTTGACGACGAAGACTCCCAGAAATCAGTTATTGAGCAAATCGTGGCTAAGCTTCAGCGTCGCAAGCAGCGTATGAAAGCAGCAGCCGCCGAGCAGGTCACCGACCTTGCTGGTGGGCAGTCGATGTCGACGGTTATCGATCAGCTCAAGCAGCTTTCACCCGCTGACGCTACTGCGTGGGTGCATGACCATGCGGAACTGTTCGCCTACCTGGATTCGACCACGCTCGGCGAGCCACGTCGCGTGGTGATCTCGCACCAACCCGATGAACTCCTCACCCATACACGAGATTTCGGCGACAGTGCTTCGCCAGGTGACTACCTTGATGAATTCACCCAATTCATCAAGAGCAACACCAATGAAATCGCGGCACTCAACATCATCTGTACACGCCCGGCTGATCTGACCCGCGAGCAGTTGAAGTCGCTGAAACTTGCTCTCGATCGTGAAGGGTTTACTGAACAGAAGCTATCGAGTGCCGTATCTCAGTTGTCCAACAAAGAGATTGCTGCCGACATCATCTCACTTGTCCGACGATACGCACTCGGCTCACCACTGGTCAGCCACGAACAACGCGTTAGAAACGCGGTCAGCAAGCTCAAAGCTGGGCATAGCTTTTCCAAGGTCGAGCTTGGGTGGCTATCGCGAGTTGAGCAGTATCTGGAAAACGAGCTCCTTCTTACCCCAGAGGTGTTTGATGAAGACCCTCGGTTCCGGCAGCAAGGAGGATTCGCCCGTGTCAATATCGCCTTTCGAGGTAACCTCGACAGCGTGATCAACGAGTTCAACAAATATCTTTACGAAACTGAAGAAAGTGTCGCGTGAATAACCAAGAAATTGTCGCCAAGCTCTGGAACCTCTCGAACGTGCTTCGTGATGACGGAATCACGTACCACGAGTACGTCACCGAGCTGACCTACATCCTCTTTTTGAAGATGGCGAAGGAAACCGGCGCGGAGGCAGGAATTCCCGCTGAATACCGCTGGGATGTGCTGCGGGAAAAATCAGGCGTTGAACTGAAGCGCTACTATCGGGACTTGCTCCAGCACCTAGGCGAAGAAGCACGTGGGCCTGTTCGACAGATCTACACCGGGGCGACGACGAGTATCGACGAGCCGAAAAACCTTGAAAAGATCATCTCATCCATTGATGAGCTCGACTGGTTCTCCGCGCGTGAGGAGGGCCTCGGTAATCTCTACGAAGGTCTGCTCGAGAAGAACGCTAATGAGAAGAAATCCGGCGCTGGTCAGTATTTCACGCCCCGCGTACTCATTGACGTCATGGTCCGACTCGTCAACCCCCAGCCCGGAGAGCGCTGTAACGATCCCGCTTGTGGAACTTTTGGGTTCATGATTGCGGCCAGTGAGCACGTGAGACAACAAACTGACGACTTCTTTGATCTCAGTGAAACTGAAGCCACTTTTGAGGTCAAGAAAGCTTTCACCGGAGTTGAGCTCGTCCGCGATACCCATAGGCTTGCGCTGATGAACGCGATGCTGCACGGGATTGAAGCACCTATTTTGTTGGGCGACACCCTGTCCCCGTTGGGAAAGGATGTTAAGGGCTACGATGTTGTACTTACCAACCCGCCGTTTGGAACGAAACGTGGTGGTGAACGCGCTACTCGCGATGACCTTACTTTCCCAACGTCGAACAAGCAGCTGAACTTTTTGCAGCACATCTACCGCAGTCTTAAACCAGGTGGGCGCGCCGCAGTCGTTTTGCCGGACAACGTTCTGTTTGCTGACGGAGACGGCCGCAGGATTCGTGAAGACCTGATGGATAAGTGCAATTTGCACACCATCTTGCGCCTGCCAACACGTATTTTCTATGCCCAAGGCGTAAAAACCAATGTGCTGTTCTTCGAACGAGGCCGCACCGATAAGGGCAATACCAAAGAGGTTTGGTACTACGATTTACGTACCAACATGCCCTCGTTTGGTAAGCGAAATCCGCTAGCGACAGAGCACTTCGCTAACTTCGAAGCCGTTTACACCGCTCCCGACCGGGCAGGCATTGAGGATGAACGGTGGACTCGCTTCAGCCGAGAGGAGATTCGAGACAAGGACGACACGCTCGATATTGGCCTGGTTCAGGAGGAAGCTGAACAGATCGATTGGGCTTCCTACGACCCTGCCGAGCAGATCAACGAAGCGGCAGACCTCCTTGAGGAAGCTCTTGGACTGCTCCGGTCTCTTGCTGTCGATCTCCGAGACGGTGAGGAAGTCTGATGGCACGAACGAAATCCCTTCCTCTGATCGAGGACTTCGACAGCATCCCTGACGAGGCACTCGTTCCCAAAGAAGAACAACCGTACCCGATCCCTAAACACTGGAAATGGGTTCGGCTCGGTTCCGTGTGCAAAGTGAACCCTTCTAGAGACAATATTTCGTCTGTTTCTGTCGAAACAGATGTAACCTTTGTACCAATGGCCGCGGTATCAGATGTGACGGGGCAGATCGAGCACCCTGATGTTAGAAAGCTGCAACAAGTCGCTAAAGGCTATACATCTTTTCAAACCGGCGATGTTCTTTTCGCCAAGATCACACCGTGTATGGAGAACGGTAAAGCTGCAATCGTCCCTGGTCTGCTTAATGGGCTCGGATATGGCTCGACAGAGTTTTTCGTTCTTAGGCCATTGCCTGCTCTCAACTCTAGGTTCTTACATGCCTTTGTCCGTCAACATACGTTTCGAGCTCAAGCAAAAGAAGTCATGGCAGGTGCAGTAGGCCAACAAAGAGTCCCTAAGTGGTTTCTGGAGCAATTTCCATTTCCGCTTCCTCCGCTTGAAAAACAACTAGGAATCATCGAAAAGCTTACGGAGAACCTGCAGAAGGTCGATAAGGCAGTAGACCGGATCGAAGTGTTCTTGGAGGGGGCTGATCGTCGAACTGAGAGCCTCTTAGAGGCGGCGATTCAGGGACAGCTCACTGAAGAATGGCGCAACCAACGCGGCGTCCGTCGAGAGGATTGGACAACTCGAAGGTTAGGCGATTTAGGATCATGGGGAGGCGGTGGTACTCCCAAGAAATCGGTCGCGGAATACTGGCTGAATGGAACGATCCGCTGGGTTACGCCTAAAGATATGAAGGGCTGGGAGATAGAGAGAACTCAAGACCAGGTGTCAGTTTCCGGCGTTGAAAACTCCACAGCCAAGCTGTATCAGGGGCCTGCCATCTGTATTGTTGTGAGGTCTGGAATTCTTCGGCGAATCCTTCCTTCCGCCATGATCAGTGGAGAATTCACGGTTAACCAGGATATGAAGGTACTGCACTCAGTTGATGAATCAGTGAATATCGAATTCGTCCACTGTTACCTGATGGCAAGAGAAGCACAGATCAGAAGCCGCGCTTCTAAATCGGGTACCACCGTCGAGAGCATTGATTTCAAGAAGCTGACAAACCTGACTATTGACCTGCCAACGCGCGAAGAACAAGATTGCATCGTTACAATCCTCAACGATCTCCTCATGTCTTCAAACCAGGTCAGTGAGCAGGTTAGACAAGTTTTCGGAAGTCTCATGGAATCGCGGAACAGACTTGTCTCAGCGGCCTTAGCGGGAAGATTTTCCATGGACGAAACCTCGGTCTAGAGACGCGTCATACCTTTTCGCGTAATGGAAAACCTTTTGGCGCTTCCTTTGGCGGCGGTAGCGCAACGGTTCAGTATGCCCGGCAGTTCTGCCGGGGACAAACCGTCTGCGCTACGTCGTAGCTCCATCCGGTGTTAGATGGGTATGCTTGTTGCCGTTTTCCTCCTGGTAAACCCCGATAAGTGACGGCAGGCTTCGCGCCACTCTTGTATCCAATCCGTAGGCTTGTGCGATCCCACAGCAGGCTCAGCATCCTTTCTCATTGCGACAATGCGTCGGATGTTCGATGACGGAGCAGTGAGGTTCAAGAAAGACTTTCACAAACTGGCGGATAAGCTCGAAGACATCAAACGGTTCCAACTCGATGGCGTAGAACTGCAGGAGAAATTGTTCGCTGTTGGTACGGCGAACATGATTCTTCGAGAGGACGGTAAAGCGAACTTCCAGCGCAATTCAATCTTCGATGTCACACGTGACGGGTTCTTCCCCTATGATCCGGAGCGTCCAGGAAATCTAGAGGCTTTCACTAAGGTGCTGGTGAATCCTCCGCATTCGCAATCGAAGGACAAGACGGCTCGACATCTTTCTGAATTGTCGTTCATCAGCCACGTACTTGATTTGTTGGAGGGGCGAGGGCGTTTAGCCGCTATCGTGCTGCAATTGGCGATGGTAGGAAAGACTCGCGAAGAACAAGGCTTTGGAGGCCGCAATCATGAAGAAGCACACGCTTGACGGAGTGCTAACGATGAACCTTGACACGTTCCACGGCATCGGGACTCACGTTGTAATTGCACTGTTCACTGCAGGGGTGCATCATCCTGAGCACAAAAAGACAGCTTTCATTGATTTCAAGGATGACGGGATACAAAAGTTCGCCAACACGTCGGGCTTGTAGACGATAGGCGAGCTGAGGATCGTCGCAAGCATCTAATGTCAGTCCTTAACGGGCTCTTCCGTTTTTAGAGTGCGTTGATCTTC
>NZ_KV797719.1:0-114814 GCF_001809455.1 Corynebacterium sp. HMSC074C11 | reverse complement strand
CACCCCGCTACGCACTCCGAAACCGGAAGAGCCGCTTTCAGGGAGCCTGCCCATCCCCATTATCCCAATGAAAAGGTGTTTTTAACAGGAGAAATAATAAGAGGCTAGAAATTCCTATAGGTAGGTTATAAATTGTGGAAAATCCTTACGCTATGCTCTGGAGTGCAAGGTCCTGAGTGCCTTAGGTGAAGAGCTCTAGTAATGGCGCTCTTCGTCAGTGCTTCAAGTGAGGCGACCGACAGCAATAGGGGAGGAGTAAACGTCACATGGTGTCACCCGACAACATCCTGATGTACCTTCTGCCTGAGCAAGAGACGCAAGTAAAAGAAATCTTTGCACAACTCGCAGAGAGTGGCTTTCCGCAGCAAAATCAAACGCCGCACATCACGGTCACTTTCGCGCCGACCATGCGCCCAGCGGCAATTCAACGAGCAGCCGAAATTCTCCCGCCGCTTATGCCAGCGGAGTTTCGCAGAGTGGGAACGGTCATCTTCGGCACCAAGAGTAAGCAGACTGTTGCCTGGTTGCTGGAAACCAGCGACGAGCTGGAAGAAGCTGCTCGCGAAATCAGTCGTCTCAATCCCGACGGTCGTGGGGACCGCTGGATTCCGCACCTTACGATGGGGCTGAGAATTCCACGGGATATTGTGCCGGACTACGTGCACGCACTTGACGAAATAACGAACCCGCACTTTAGAACTCTCAACGCGCCACGAGCTGCATTCTGGAGTCCCAAAGTGCAGGAATTAACGGAGTTCTAGGGAGACTCCAGTACTTGTGTGCTGCTGTTCCTCAGCGATTGCGTCCCGCTATGTCGCAAAAACTGTGGTTTCAGAAAACAGTAGGCTAAGAACAAAAACTAAGCAGCGTCCATAATCTTCTTTGCCTGGGCATCGAAGACCTCCAAGGCGCGCTTCTTTGCTGCTTCCTTAGACTCCGGAGCTGCCTCTGGAATCTGCATGGGATCCGTCGTGTTTTCCATGTTGCCAGTTGGTACATCCGGAGTCGGGGCGGCGGACACCATTACCATTACGCCATTGACGATCCCGACAATGTCGTAGCTGGTGGCCGTAGTATCCGTGCCACCGGCGTTGATGCTCGCACTGGTCTCGTGTGCAGTGAACTCAGCTGGCTTGACGGAAAGATTTGGCTCCCACTTTTCTCGGTGCAGTTTCATTGTGGTCGTCATGTCCATGTCATTAAACATGTCCTGCATCTCAGGAGAAATCTCCTGACCTTCCATGGAGTCTTTCAGAATGTCGGAAGCATCCATCGTAGCCGTCACGTCGGAGCACTTTTCGAGGCTGTCCTCGTACTTTTGGTACGCCTCAGGATTCTTCAATATCGAGACGCTGACAGTGACGTTCTCTTCCTTAATGTCCGTGTAAGCGCCGGCAGCATTCTCCAATTCCTCAGTTGAGTTGGTGAAAGTGGCGCATTCGGCCGGTTCAAACTTCATGGAATCTTCCGAAAACATCTCCATGGCATCTTTGAACCCGGTGATCTTGTTTCCGGAGAAGTCCGCCCCTTGAACTTCATTTGTGAGCAGGAGCTGATCCTCGGCTGCAGCAGGAGCTGACCCATCTGCTTTCGTCATCTTGCTGGTCGACTCTTTGCCTGCCTCACCACCGGCATTGCTGCTTTCTTCCCCCGAGCCACATGCGGTGAGCAGGGCGGCGCTTGTACAACCTGCGACAACGGTTGCCGCAATTTTCTTCCACATTCCAGAGCTGCGCTGCTTCATGATTCCTCATTCCATCGAGCTGAATTTCAACAACCTATGCAACCCGCCCAGGAGCCCTGGGCCGGAGCCAAGCTTTTGTGAAAGAAAGAATACAAGAGCTCGTCTCAGCACGCTTCCCAAAAACAAGAATTTCAGTCGCGTCTGCTTTACGATGCTCCGTCGGACCTCACCGCAGACTGCGCAACCTTTGCCACGGGATACATGGATACCAATGCAATAATCGCACCGAAGATGAAAACGGGCACAAACCCGAATTTCGGCGCTGCGAAAGAAATAACAAAAGGAGCGAAGAAACCAACATAGGTCAGCGAATAGTAGATAGCGGTGGCAGCGCCCAACTCGGCTGGCGGTGCGATAATTTGCACTTCGCGGAGGCCGGAGACCATCATTACGCCGTACGCGGCACCGAGGGTCAGAGCGGCGGGGAAAACGCTCCACACGTTCTGGGTGAGTGCGACGATGAGGCTGAGCAGCATTCCGACCGTCGTTAAGCCAAGACCGAAAATAGCTGGCGGGATAAAGCTGCTGGAACTGATTCGAGTGACCAGTGGTTGCACCAGAACGCCGGTGCCCATCGTGATGCAGGCGATGAGTCCGGCAAAGGCAATGGGGTAGCTGGATTCGGCGATTGTCGGAAGGACGACGAACGATGTGCACGCGGCACCGAAGACCCACGGTGCCCAAGCGGCGACTGCCCACAGGAATCTCGGGCTTAGGGTGGCAGAGGAGAAGAACCGTTGCGGGGTGTCGCTGGGCGCTGAGGTTGGCAGTCCGCCGGAGGCGTTCCATGTCAATGGTGCGATGCTAAGCAGCAGCGCGAGATGAACAAGATAGGGGATGACGTCGGGACGGGGAGCAAACTCCGCGACCAACCCGGAAGCCAGGGGACCGAGGGAGAACCCGGCGGAGAGCGCAACGGTTGCGCGCCGGGCGGAAATTTGAGGTGCGACGGGCGCAATCTCTTTGATCCACGAGGCGCCGGCGGCCATTACCATACCCATCGAAATGCCGACGACAAGGCGTCCTATCAGCAGTGATGGGAAGTGGAACCAGACGCCGGTGAGTAGGACGACGGAGCCGGCGGCAGAGGTTATGAGTGCGGGCCGGATGATGGCGCGACGGCCGAGCCGGTCGGAAAGTGGGCCGCAGACGAGTAGCGCCGGGATGAGCCCTGCGACGTAGATGGCGAAGAGAAAGGTGACCTGGGACTGGTTGAGAGCATCGGTTATTCGATACGCGGGCAGGAGTGGAGCAAAGAGGTTGGCGCCAAATGCAACAGCGAACATGCCCAGGGCTACCCGAATCCAGTCTCGTGCCACGATCTGCCTCCTGTCGACTTCTCTCCTGTGGGGGGATAAAACAGTGTGTCAACAAGAATAGGCCAGCTAGCAAACGCTAGCTGGCCTTTCGAGTTACTCGGGTTACCATCCCAAGCCAGTCGCTCTAGTTATTGGAGGCACCGAAAAACGCGGTAATCGGTGAGAAGAATCCCTTAGACTTCTTTGCCTTCTTAGCTGCCTTAGTCCTGCCAAGAATACGCTCAGAGATGCGGTCGGTAAGAACCCCTACCAGCTTGCCGCTGCTGACGACGGGCAACTCGCTGCGACGCCCGTCGATAAGCTGGCGAGCCCTGATGGCAGCTGGATCCTCGGGCTTGACGAAGACCTTCACAGGAGCGCCGACGGTGTTCATATAGGCATCGCGGTCGGCGTATTCGCGGAGTTCCTTCAGCGTAATGTCGCTGGTCAGGTAGCCTTCATCGTCGACGAGGAAGACACAGTTATCGTCATCGAGACGAGCAAATTCAGCTGCGTAGGTGCTCAGTGCCTCACCGACAGTGATGTCCTCCGGCAGCGCAATGTAAGAATCCGTCATGTGCATGCTTACGGTGTCAGGCAGGAGGCTGTACGGGCTGATTGAAGATTTCGGCTTGAAGAAGTTGGCGATGGTGTTCTGTGTCTGTGTCATTGTGGATCCTTTTCCAGGTATCCCAGCTCCTTTGCTAGGAGGGAATTTCTGTTGATTGAAAAATTATGGCTCCTTCGCCTAAGAGTGTTGGCAATGTAATACCGTAACTAAAGGTGGCCACTTCAGATGGACCCTTGCCTCGGGAGTCGTTCGAAACTCTCGATAAAGTGGAGGGCAGCGGCCTATGTAGATATAGGAGCCTTACCTAACGAGGTTGTTCGCTACGCAAAGGTTAACACAAGGTTACGTACGCAGTAAAGAGGAATGAACGAAAAGCTTCCTAAAGGTGGCGGAAGCTACAAGCCCATGAACTCTAGAATTGCTGGCCATTCGGCATCGGCTTGCGCCCGGCCGAGCTCGTAGTTGTGTATCAGCTTCGACCGCTTCCGCTCCGCCTTTGTGATGCTCATATTATTTGCGTAGAAAACATATGCTTGGCCTTTTCGTTCAAGCTCAGCAGCCCAATCGAGGGAGGCGTTGTAGCGCTCGTGCCTGGTGATAAGTAGCTCAGCCACCACCGGGTTACTGCGGAAAATCTGCCGCAGCAGCTGTGGGCGCTTAGGGGCGGTGCGGCGGAATCCCTTCGGACGGGTCAGAACGATGAGGAACTTCTTAAAGCCGTCGGCTTCTGCGGCATCGATTGGGATACCGCCTGATGATCCCAGTGCACCGTCGACGAAGGGAACGCCATCAATATAGGGCATACGCATGACGCCCGGAATCGTCGAACTGGCGCGAGTGTACTTCATCAGCGTGGGTAGATCTGGGATATTGTCCGGCCCCCAGTTGATGGTCTCGCCCGTATCCGCTCGGACAGCAGAAATCCGATAGGGAGTTGGATTGTTCTTAAAAGTCTCGTAATCCAGGGGCATGGCGCCGTCGGGAAGCCCCGCGTCTTCATAGATGTACTCGGCATCGAAATAGCCGCGTCCGCGCAACATTGGGCGCCAGCCGCTGCTGGCCGGCTGTGCAATGAAGTCAGTGAAGCTATTTATGGAGCGCTGGATATCCCGGGAAAGGTAATTGACTACGTGAGAGGCACCGGCGCTTACCCCGCCGACCCAACCGACATCGATGTCCTCGCGAAGTAGCCGTTCGACGAAAGGTGCCGTGTAACTATTGCGAGTCCCTCCGCCCTCGAAGACTAATGCTACATCGCTGACCTGCATTTATATCCCTCCGGTTGTTATCGCGCTGCTGTCTTTCGGGGGTTACGATTGTTCAAGACTACCCGAACCACCATATTGGATTTCGGTTAGCGTAGTTTACGGCGCATCCTGGATGATGACCGGCAGCAGCCCCTCGCCCATATCTGGGTTCGGCAGTACGCCCTCCGGGTCGTAGAACAAGATCTCCTTGCCCTCGTGGCTCAGACGTCGCATCGCTTCCAGAATCAAGGTGCGCCCCACCGGGTTGACAACGCCAACGCGGCTGACGTCGAAGACAACTTCGCTTTCCGACGGTGTGGAAGTCGCCAACCTGTTGAGAACAATCTCGGCCGCAGTGAAGTTGACTGGCCCCTGAATCTCGATGATCGAGCGGCCATTGCTGACGCGCGTACCGCGCAGCGCACGCGAACCAATCGCATCGGCATCCATGAGATGAAGGCCCAAATCTTCGGAGAGCTTCCGGAAGATGGCAATGCTGCGGACGCTGTTGCCGTGGTCGTTCAATCGCGGTGAAAAGGCTGCGAGACCCGCCTGTCCAGGCAGCGCGCCCAGCAAGCCGCCGGCGACACCGCTCTTGGCGGGAATTCCGACTTCGGTAAACCATTCACCGGCCTCGTCGTACATGCCGGCAATAGCCATCACGGACAAGACTCGGCGAACAACCGAGCGGCCGAGCACAGTCTGGTTGGTAACCGGGTTAACGCCGCCGTTGGCCAACACTGCGGTCATCATGGCGACATCGCGGGTGTTGACCAGCACGGAGCACTGTGCGGTGTAGCCGCGGACAGCATCGTGGGGCGTGGTTTCGATAAAACCGTAAGCTGCCAGCATATGCGCGATGGACATGTTTCGATGCGCGGAGTCCATTTCGCTTTCATAGGCGTCGTAGTCAACGCGGAGCTTGCGGCCAGCCAAAGTTGAGAGAAGCTCCACCATGTGCTTGGTGCGAGTCTTCCAGTTGGCACCTGGCTGGCATACGAACTGGTTGATCGCCAGTGCGCCGACGTTAATCATCGGATTCTTTGGTCGGTGCGTGCCTTGCTCCAACGACAATTCGTTGAAGGCCTCACCGGAAGGCTCGGTGCCCACAATACTGTCGATTTTGTCTTTGCCGTGCTCAGTGATGGCTGCGGCATAAGCGAAGGGCTTGGACATCGACTGAATCGTGAATTCAGTATCGGTGTCGCCCGCGGTGTAGGTGCGGCCTGACACCGTGGTCATAGCTAGTGCCAGGCGGTCGGGATCAGCTTCAGCAAGGGTGGGAATATAGTCCGCCACCTCGCCAGACTCATCGGGGCGGACGGATTCGACGATTTCGGAAAGGTAATCTTTGATCGGCGTTTTCATCAGATTTTGCTAAGCATCTTTCCTGGGAAAGGTAATCCCGGTTGAGTCAGTGGAGTCCCGTTCGAACCTACACCAGGCAAGGCCGGCCACTGATGCTCACCTCTGTGCACTCTCACCGTGCGCGCCGGAAAAATCAGCATATCCTGGGGTATGTGAAATTCCTCAACAATCAGTCCGTGCCCTATGAGCTGACCTACAGCGATGTGTTCATGGTGCCGTCGAAGTCATCCGTCGGCTCTCGCATGGGTGTCGATTTGTCCACTAATGATGGCACCGGCACAACCATTCCGATTGTGGTGTCCAATATGACGGCTATCTCCGGGCGCCGGATGGCCGAAACCACCGCCCGCCGAGGCGGAATTGCCATCCTGCCGCAGGACGTTCCAGCTGATATTGCCGCTGAGAGTATTCGCAAGGTCAAGTCCGCTGGGCTGGTTTTCGACACCCCGATCGTCGTCAAGCCTCACCACACCGCAGGGTATGCGCGCCATCTTCTGCCGAAGCGCGCGCACGGTGCGGCAGTGGTGGTGGAAGACAACAAACCGGTTGGTCTGATCACCGGCCGTGATCTGGCGGGCGTTGACAACTTTGCGCAGGTGGGGACGCTCATGTCCACTTCGCTATTTACGCTTCCGGCTGACATTGAGCCCCGTGACGCCTTCGACCAGCTCACTGCATCCGGGCGCAAGCTCGCTCCGGTGGTGGACGCCGATGGTGCGCTGGTGGGTATTCTCACGCGTAAGGGCGCGCTGCGTGCGACGCTTTACAAGCCCGCTGTTGACACTGAGGGAAAGCTGCGCGTCGGTGCGGCGCTCGGCATCAACGGTGATGTTGAAGGGCGCGCGAAGACACTGCTCGATGCAGGCGCCGACGTGCTCGTTGTCGATACCGCGCACGGTCATCAGGAATCGATGCTCCGTGCTTTACGACGAGTCCGCGCGCTCAACCCGCCTGTGCCAATTGCCGCTGGCAATGTCGTGACCGCCGATGGTGTTCGCGACCTAGCGGAGGCGGGAGCCGACATTATTAAGGTCGGCGTCGGTCCGGGTGCGATGTGCACAACCCGAATGCAGACCGGTGTTGGGCGTCCACAGTTCTCCGCCGTGCTCGAATGCGCTGCAGCTGCTCGTGAATGCGGCGTGCATATCTGGGCTGACGGTGGAGTGAAGGATCCCCGCGATGTTGCGCTTGCGTTGGCTGCGGGTGCGTCCAACGTGATGATTGGCTCGTGGTTTGCCGGCACTTTCGAGTCCCCAGGAGATGTCCAGAAGGACGTCGACGGGCGCATGTTCAAGGAGTCCTTTGGCATGGCTTCACACCGTGCGGTGGAGAGCCGAAATGCGCAGGTAGAGGCCTTTGAGAAGGCCCGGCGTGAGATGTTTGAAGAGGGCATCTCGACTGCGAAAATCTACCTGGAGCCCGGCCGCGAAGGTGTGGAAGACCAGATCGATCGCATTATCTCGGGTGTACGTTCGTCGTTTACATACGCGGGTTCGGCCACCATCGAGCAGTTCGCTGAGCGGGCAGTGGTGGGAATTCAATCCGCTGCGGGCTTTGCGGAAGGAATGCCGAGGGCGACGCGTTAGCCGTCGTCAAGCCTCTCGGGGCTAAACCGACTAGCGGCGCTGCCGGCCAATTGGTAGGTATGTAAAGACGTTGTTAGGACGTGTTTAGTACCACGTGTGAGATTGGGGAGGGGCTGGCGACTATGGGTCGGCAGTTAAGAGAAAACAGTGCTGTAACGGAGGCCGGATTGGGAACAGGAAACGGTGCTAGAGCAGGAAGCGGGAACGCATTTTTCGCTCGCGCCCGCGTTACTGATTCCGATTTGTGCCCGTGCGGTGGGGGACTCTACGGGCAGTGCTGTGGCCCGCTGCACCGCGGTGAGCGGGAGGCTTTGACCGCAGCTGAGCTGATGGCAGCGAGGTACAGCGCTTACGCTGCCCACGAGGTGGATTACATCTGGCGGACGTGGCATCCGCGGTACCGCCCGGAAGTTATCAATGTCGATGACGGTGTCGAATGGGAAGGACTCACCATCATCAACACTGTCGATGGTGGCGAGGACGACCGCGAAGGCATCGTGGAATTTGAAGCGGCCTTTCATGACCATGACGGTGTCGGCACGATGCACGAGCGTTCCCGTTTTGTTCGTCGTGCGCGACGTTGGGTCTACGTCGACGGCGAGGTCACCTACTCCTAAGCGTCAGCTTTCCTTGGCAGAGGCCTTCGCTGCATTTTCCTGGTCAGACTTGTCGTGCTTGCCGTGGTCGAATGGCAGCACGGCGACAATCGCCACAATGATTGCACCCCAGATGGTGCCGAAAATCAGTGAGCCGGTGGTGTTGGCCAACCAGCCGAGGAAGCCGCCGGTAAACAGCTGCTCAAGGTTGTGGACTAGCTGGTAGGGGAGGTGCCAGCCCAGCTCGTCGAGACCGACCACCATGATGTGGCCACCGACCCACAACATGGCAAACGTGCCGATAATGCCGATCGTGTTCAGAACGATTGGCATGGCTTTGACCAGCGCCGCACCAAACTTGCTGATACCGGCTGACTCCTTGGACTGCAGGTGCAGGCCAATGTCATCAATCTTGACCAAGAAGCCCACCACGCCGTAGACCGCAAGCGTGATGATGAGTGCCACCACGATAAGAATCAGCGCGCGGTTGAGCAGCGGCTGATCAGCGACCTCATTGAGAGAAATCACCATGATTTCCGCAGAGAGAATTAAGTCGGTGAAAATTGCAGACTTCACCAGCGAATCTTCATTCTGCGGTGTGCGGTTGGTCGCCGCCTCCATCCGTTCCTGCTCAGTCTGATCGGGAGAGATCCGGTGCTTAATCTTCTCCCAGACCTTTTCCATGCCCTCAAAGCACAGGTATGAGCCACCGAGCATCAAAATCGGCGTCAGCGCCCAAGGCAGAAACTGACTGAGCAGCAGCGCAATCGGCAGAATAATGACAATTTTATTTACCAAGGAGCCCTTGGTGATACGCCAAATAATCGGCAGCTCGCGTTTCGGCGAGACACCATCGACGAATTTAGGCGTCACCGCAGCGTCGTCAACCACAACACCGGCGGCTTTAGCGCTAGCTTTGCCGGCCGCAGCCGCAATATCGTCTGTTGTTGCCGCTGCAGCGCGTGCAATCGTGGCAACGTCGTCAAGCAGCGCGACAAGTCCGCCTGCCATAAAAACCTCCCGCATTGGAGGACGCGACCAGGAGTCGTCGTCGTATCAAAGAATTACCGGAGCAATTTTAACCGCTACACCGGATTGACTCTTTGTTGTCGGTAGCTTGTTGAAGTCTTGTCGATAGTTAGCGTGCTCCTTTAAATGTGCGCGCGTGGCAAGATATAGACCATGAACGCTTCCTTCTCCGAAATCTACCGACAGGTCAACGCGGACAACGCCGATAACGCGGACAACGAGTCAGATACCAGCAACGATGCCGGCTCCGAGGAACAACAACGCCCGGCGCGCCCCCGCATGGCACTGGTAGTCGTCGACGCTCAGAATGATTTTTCCGCCGGCGGCGCACTTGCCGTCGACGGTGCTGAGGCAGCGTACACCGCTACCTATCTGCATGTCGCGGGCACAGCGAACAAGTACTCGGTTCTCGCGGCCACCCGTGACAATCACATCGACCCAGGCACTCACTTCTCTGAAACCCCGGATTTCGTCGATACCTGGCCGAAACACTGTGTCGCAGGTACCCCGGGTGCGGAAATTCACCCCGGCATGCAGCGCGCTATTGCGTTTTTTGAGCAGCTCAACCCCGCTGCTGTGCGCATCGATGTTACGAAAGGGGAGTACGCCGCCGCCTACTCCGGTTTCGAGGGAACAACGGAGGCTGACGTTTCGCTTGCCGACGCTCTCCGCGCCTCTGACATCGAAGAAATCGATGTGGTGGGTGTTGCGACTGACCACTGTGTCCGCGCCACTGTGCTGGATGGTCTCAAGGAGGGTTTTTCCGTCCGCGTTTTGAGCAATCAGGTCGCGGCGGTGGACCCGGAGCGCGGCAAGGCTGCACTAGCGGAATTGGCCGCGGCGGGCGCGACTGTGGTGTAGTGCTGCTACGTTAACCGTCAAACTATCCGACTAGCCGCTTAGCTAGGTGCTTCGGCAGCCACCTAGTTAAAAGTCACCATATCCAGGTCGACCTCGCGGAGGTGGCGGTGGTTGGACGCTGTTTCCACATAACGCCCTGCATGGGCGATGAAGCCCTCTGCTTCCTCAGCCGAGAGTTGACGACGCACCTTGGCGGGAACGCCTGCAGCCAGTGATCTGGGGTCGATGACCTGATCTTCCAATACCACGGCACCTGCGGCAATGAGGCTGCCAGCGCCGATACGGGAACGTGAAAGCAGGGTGGACTTCATGCCGATGAGGCAACCATCTTCAACCGTGGTGCCGTGAACCAAGGCCATGTGTCCGACGGTGACATCATCGCCGAGAATTGTGGGCACGCCTCGGTCGACATGGACCGTGGAGTTGTCCTGAATATTGGTGCGCTGGCCAATGCGAATCGGTGCGACGTCACCTCGGAGAACAGAACCGTAGAACACGGAGCTATCCGCACCGATTTCGACATCACCGATAATGACCGCGCCGGGCGCAATCCAGGCGCTGGAATGAATACGTGGGGTCTTATCTTGGTAGGTGAGAATGAGCGGAGTGTTCATCATACAAACCAATATAACTGTCACCTGAGGTCAGCGTAAGAAAAATTCTTAGCGAAACTCTATTCTTCGAAGGGTGCAATTCTGCTTGGACGCGCCTACAGTGGGCGACATGATTTTTATCGTTGTGAATTACCAAGTTAAGCCGGAGTTTGCCGACGAATGGATGGACCACGTCGCCGAGTTCACCGCTGCCACCCGCGCAGAGGCTGGCAACAAGTGGTTTGAATGGTCCCGCAGCGTAGAAGACCCCAACCAGTACATTCTCGTCGAGGCATTCGATGATGACGCTGGTGAAGCCCACGTCAATTCCGAGCACTTCGCCAAGGGGCTGGAGGCGATGAAGCCGCTGCTCGCTGAGACCCCGAAGATTGTCTCGCAGGTACTGCCAGATAAGCAGGACTGGGATCGCATGGGCGAGCTGCAGGTCGACTAATGTCCTCAGACACCATTCGCGATGGCGCAGCCGCTTCCAGCAGCGACACCTATTCTCTGATTGGACGCGGCCTGCGTATTGGCTCTGCTGTGCTGGCCTCTGCTCTCGTCGTTGGTCTCAGTGCCTGTGGGGACAGCGATGAGGCAGCTTTGGAAGGCAGCCAACATCAGTCAAGCCAGGCGCCGAGTGCTGTTGCCTCCACCGCCGCTATTCGGGATAACTTGGCTCAGCTGGCGGCGGATACTGCGGCGCTGAAGAAAGCATCGCAGGCGCTAATTGCGAAGGAAACGGTCTCGGAAGAGACCCGAAAGATTGCGCAGCAGGCGGAGCCAATCTTTGCTGAAGAGGAATCGCAGCTAGTCAAGACTCTCGGCGTCGATGTCGATCCGTCTGAGACCAAGCTCGACACCGCCACCATGACTCGCCTCGAAAACGAGGAGGGGCCACACGCAGATATGGCTTATCTGACGTTGATGGAAGGCAGCCTGGATAAGATGCTCGGCCAGTGGGAAGAACTGGAAAAGCATGGCGGAAACGACCTGCAAGAATTGGCACGCTCTTCTCAGCAGCAGCTGGAAGATATTCAGCAGGCGCTGGAAAAACGTATGCAGTACTAGCCGCTGCCCAAACCTCGTGGGGGGGGGGAAATTCAAGTAAAAAAGTCCTGCAAAGCGTGCCCGGGGAACCGGGGAAGTGAGTAGCGTGTAAATAAAGCCAGTGCGCTGTGATCGTCGTCAAGCGAATGCGCACTCGGATGAAGCACAATGCTGACTAATAGCCCAGAGTAGAAGGTAGGAAAATACGCCAATGGCAAATAGCATCTCGCGAGTAGGTATCGTCGGCGCCGGTCAGATGGGCTCCGGAATTATTGAGGTCTGTGCGAAGGCCGGTAGCGATGTCAAGGTCTGGGAGGCCAAGGAAGAGTTCCTTGAGTCCGGTCGCGCCCGTATTGAAAAGTCGCTGGATAAGGCCGTTTCCCGTGGCAAGCTAGAGCAGTCTGCACGTGACGAGATTCTGGGGCGTATTAGCTTCACCACCAAGCTGGAAGACTTCGCTGACCGTGAACTGGTCATCGAGGCCATCGTGGAGAACCCGGAAGTAAAGGCCAGCGTCTTCTCGCAGCTCGATGAGATTGTTGAGTCGGACGATGCCATCCTGGCTTCCAACACCTCCTCGCTACCAATTCAGTCCATTGCTGCAGCCACCAAGCGCCCGGAGCGTGTCATGGGCCTGCACTTCTTCAACCCGGTTCCGGTTCTGCCTCTGGTAGAGCATGTCGTTACTCTGACGACCGGTGATGTTCAGTCGGAGCGTGCGTACGAGTACGCTTCCGAGGCGCTGGGCAAGACCGTCATTCGCGCTAAGGACCGCTCGGGCTTCATTGTTAACGCTCTGCTGGTTCCGTACATCCTCGGCGCTATCCGCATGCTGCAGGACGGCATCGCTACCGCAGAGGACATCGATGCCGGCATGGTCAATGGCTGTGCGCACCCGATGGGTCCGCTGACTCTGGCCGACATGGTTGGTCTGGACACCATCAAGTTCATTGCCGATGCCATGTTCGATGAGTACAAGGAGCCGACTTACGCGGCACCTCCGCTGCTCAAGCGCATGGTTGAGGCGGGTCACTTCGGCCGCAAGTCCGGACGTGGCTTCTACGACTACTCCAAGTAGTCCACGCTTTTAGCCCCGTTTGGGGCGAGTATTGAATTCTTACCGGTTGACGGGCGTTTATCCCGCCAACCGGTTTCTTTTATGCATTTATCAGTGAAAACCCGGCGTCTGAGGGGGAAAGTTCCCACGATTGGCGCTAGCATCTTGAAAACTTGTTTCTTTTCAACGAGCCGAAACCTCACAGTGCGCTTAACATAAGTGAAGATTTTGTCAGACCTTGGCTTATAGAGCACTTCACAACTGGTGCCTCCCACGCAGCAATCTGGAAAGGAATGTTTCAGTGTCTTCTTTGAAGCCGCACAAGCGCATTGCAACTCGTACTCGCGTCGGCGCTGCTACCGCAGCAGTGGCAGTTGTAATGGGGCTTACGCCGGCAACGGCCGTGGCAGCTCCGGTCAACCCGTTGGCCGAGCTGGGCAACCGCCTGGACTCTGTTTCTGATCTCCCAGCTAATGTGGCCGCTCCAGAGGGAATTAAGCTGCCCGGCGGTGGCTTGGAGGTCCCGGATTCCATTTCGCTGCCATCATCTTCCGGGGAAAACACCGACCCGAATGCGCCGAAGCCAACCTCGTACCGCCCGGACCAGATTGCGCGCGCTTACCCATCGGATGCCGCCACCGATAACTGGTTCTACTTCTACGTTGTGCATCCTTTCGTGGAGCTGGAGAAGAGCCACCCAGAGGTCATGGACCAGAACCTCGAAACGGTCGTCCGCATTAACAACGCTGCCAAGAATGACCCGCAGGCACAGGAACTCGCTCTTGATGACGACTACCTAGACCCACTGGCCAATATTTCCACTGCTTTCGGTGCAAGCCTGGGTCAGCACTTCCGTGATGCCTACGATGAGGATCGGCTGCCGAAGGTGAAGGCCCTGCTGTCCGGCAACCTTGCTCGCGGCGGCGGTCTGGTCAGCTCGACCTTCTTCGAGAAGTACGTCTACGGCTACGATCGCCCGTTTGTGGTGGCGCCGGAGCGCATCGAGCGCTACTACCGCGAAGGCCAGGATGACCCGTACTCGACCACGCCGTCCTACCCGTCGGGTCACACCAACAAGGCTGCATGGACTTCAACCCTGCTGGCCCTAATGTTGCCGGAGGTTGCGCCACAGATTCAGGCGCGTGCGTCCGAGGCCGGTCATTCTCGCCTTGTCATGGGCGTCCACTACCCTCTGGACGTCATGGGCGGCCGCATGATGGGCAACCAGGCCGCAGCTGACCGTTGGGCAGACCCAGAGTTCCGCCCACTCATCGAAGAAGCAATGGATGAGCTGCGTACGGAGCTCGAGTACCGCTGTGGCGACACCATCGCCAACTGCGTTGCCAAGGACACCCCGTACATGAGCACCGCAGCTGCCGTTCAGCAGTACACCGAGCGCATGACCTACGACTTCAAGCAGGTTGGCCCGGCTAATGAGCCAGTTGTTGTTCCGAAGCGTTACGCAGGGTTGCTGGAGACTCGCTTCCCGCAGTTGACTGAGGAACAGCGCAACTCCATCCTTGCTCAGACTGCAATCCCATCCGGTTACCCGCTCGACCGCACCGACGGTGAGGGGCAGCACGTTCGCATGAACCTGGCTCGCGCTCTGGCCGCCAACGTTGTTGTCAACGCCGATGGCAGCGTCACTGTCACCAACTAAAACGTCAACTACAAGCGCAGGGCCGCGTCGAGACGGTCCAGGGCCTCACTGAGGATTTCCGGGGAGGTCGCAAAGTTAAGCCGCACATGCCCAGCCCCGCCTTCGCCGAATGCGAAGCCGGGGTTTAGTGCTATTTTGGCGTTTTCAACCAACCACGCAGCTGGGTCATCACTGTCAACACCAGGCACGTCACCCAAGTCCAACCACGCCAAGAATGATGCCTGCGGCGGGGTAAAGCGAGCCTGCGGCGCAATAGTGGACAAACGTGTTCGCAGAGTCTCACGGTTGGTGCGCAGGACATTGATAAAGTTGTCCAACCAGGGCACACCATCGCGGTAGGCGGCGGTGGCAGCGGCGACACCAAGAATAGAGGCGCCTTCGCGCACAATGAAGGGCAGCTCAAGCCAGGTTTTGGCATCTTCGTCGTTAAAGATAATCTGCGCACACTTGAGGCCAGCGGTATTCCAGCCCTTCGAGGTAGCAGTCACTGTGATAGTCACGGCCGCCGCGGTATCCGACACCGACGCGGTTGGAGTGTGAGTGCCATTTAGAACTACTGGGCCGTGAATCTCGTCTGAGATAACTCGTGCACCAAAGCGAGCGGCTAAATCGGTAATCTCACGCAGTTTTTCGGGGGAGTAGGTAAAGCCGAGAGGGTTATTCGGGTTACACAAGATTAGGCAACCGGCACCGTCGGCGAAGGCGCGTTCGAGGGCGCTGAGATCTGGGCCGTCGGCAAGCGTGGGAATGCACACTGTCTCGCGTCCCAGCGCGGGACCTACCTGGAAGAACGGCATATAGGCAGGAGTGGGGACGACAATTGCAGAATCGGGGCGGGTGAAGCGTTCAACCGCGAGCGTGACACCGCGGACGACGTCGGCGACTGCAAAGATATTGTCGGGGTTCGGGCGCCATCCGTAGCGTGCTGCGGAAAAGTCCGCGGTTGCGGTCGTAAGCGCGGTGATGTCTTGCGAGAGGTATCCGAACTGTTCGCGCTGACACGCCTCGTCGATTGCGGCGCTGACCGCAGGGCAGGTTGTGGCATCGGATTCGGCGACCCACAGTGGCAGCACGTCCGGGGAATATGCGGTCCATTTGACTGTCCCGCGGGAGCGGAGTTTATCGAGGGAGGGGAATGTGACAGCGTTATTTACACTCATAGTTTCCGTGTATACAGAAAAAACGGGAAGTCCGAAGACTCCCCGTTTTATCCAGTAGCTACGGCCACATCAGAAGCAGCCACAGCAATGACCAGCGCTAGGTCAGCCTCAGTGCCTCCTCAGCAGCTGGCAGGGCAGCTTCGCGATCAGCCTTGACCAGCCCCAGACGTGTGCGGCGATCGAGAATATCGTCGACACTGAGAGCTCCCTCGTGCGTCACATGCCAGGCGAACTCGGCGCGGGTGACATCGAGACCCTCCGCTACCGGGGCGAGCGGTCGGTCGAGCGGACAGGATTCGATGACCTCGAAGGATTCGGCACCGTAGCGATTAAACAGCGGCATCGGGATACGGCCTGCAGCGGCAGCGGTGCGAGCGCGGTCGAGCTCCTCCGGCTCGGAGCCCAGCACAGGGATCGTGCGGGTAGAGCACGGGGCAAGCGAAACACCGAGCTTCTCTTCGACCTTATCCACGGTTTGCTCAGCCATAAGACGGTACTCGGTGAGTTTGCCACCAGTAATGGAAATCAGGCCGTTCGGGGCCTCCAACAAGGCGTGTTCGCGAGAGAGGTCAGCGGTGTGTGCCTCGCCGGCGTCGATAAGTGGACGCAGGCCGGCGAAAGCGCCGATGACATCGCCGCGAGTGAGCGGAACCTCGAGTGCCTGGTTGATGACATCGAGCAGAAAAACGATGTCATCCTCCGGTACTTCCGGAATATCCGGGATCGAGCCCGGTGCATCCTCATCTGTCAGGCCGATGTAGACGCGGTTGTGCTCTGCGGGCAGGACAAAACAGAAACGGTTGGTGTGACCGGGCACCGGTACCGTGAGAGAGCCGGTAGGGTTGCCTAGCTTCGCGGCGTCGAGAACCAGGTGTGTGCCGCGAGATGGGCGAATCTTGATGTTCGTCGCCAGTTCGGCTGCCCACACACCAGTGGCATTGACCACAGCGTGAGCAGGCAGCTCGAAGGAATCGCCAGTGAGCTCGTCGATTAGTGTGGCGCTCGTGCCAGAGGCAGTCTCGCAGCGCACCCGGGTCAGAATAGTTGCACCGTAGCTAGCGGCAGTTCGAGCGATAGCGGTGACCAAGCGTGCGTCGTCACGCAGCTGACCGTCGTAGTTGACGTAGCCGAATCTCACCTCGCGCTTACGTACGGTCGGCGAAAGCTGGCTGACTCGGCGGGAACCGACAGTGCGGGACAGCGGCAGGGTAGTGGCGGAGGTACCAGCGATAATGCGCAGGAAGTCACCGGCCAAAAAGCCTAACCGTGGCAAAATTCGGGTCAGCGGTGCAAACTTATCCATCACCGGTACGACCTGCGGCAGGTTATGCACCAGGTGCGGAGCGGTGACGTCGAGCAGCGCACCACGTTCAATAGCTGAGCGGCGAGCGATACCGACATTGCCGCTGGCAAGGTAGCGCAGGCCGCCGTGGGCGAGCTTCGACGACCAACGAGAGGTACCGAAAGCTAAATCCTTCGATTCGACGAGAACGGTATTCAAACCCCTCGATGCTGCATCTAAAGCGATGCCGACACCAGTGATACCGGCGCCGATGACCAGCAGATCAGGGATCGCGCCCTTAGCGGTATCTTCGCGCAGACGATTCAAATCCGCTTGCCGACGAGCCTTGTTCAAAACCGCAGCTGAGCGATCGCGCTGAGGAGCGTGCGTGGCAGTCATAGTCTTTCTTCCTCGACTTTCCCGAAGACGGTAATAGTGATGAAACGATCTGGCGTACGTGATGAAGTTGTGGAGTGCGTAGTGAGCGTGAACTATTTCGGGGCGTAACCCATTGCAAGGCAATTAGAAATAGACTAAGTTGTTCATTATCAACGACCGGCACGGATATTGATTCAAGGAATCTTTCTTGGTTGCGAATCATTTCCCGGGGATTACAAGGAAGGAGACACCTCGATGGCTATGCACCCAGCGTCCAACCGCTCTGAGTCCATGAACCGAGCTTTCGCCGCTACTGCACCATCGCTGCAGATGTGTTGCTGCTGTCTCCAGTCCGTGCCGCCCCAGACAGGTCGTAACTAAAAAGACGCGCTTAGGCATGTAAAACGCCACGCTGTTTGCGGTCGCACGGACGAAATCGCACCGATTGAGCCGACCCATCCCACCATCCGAGCATTCTCGCTTGGAATTCTAGGAAGAAGCGACAGCGACAATGACCGCAGCACTCGAATCTTTTACCCTTGACGATTACGTTTCACTGTTTATTTATGACGGCCCAACGTCGCCAGAAATCTACGCCAGTGAACTGGTCAGTCTAGCTCGCTAACCGAGGCTGGCGGCTAGACAGGCCGGGTTTTGCCGTGGTCAGCAGCAAATAGCGGTTGGGCCGAAGCTGGCGGCGACAGGGTTAGATCATGTTGCCGTCGTAACGCTCTTCCAAGGAGCGCGGGCCGGTAGCCAACTTGCCCGGGTTGAGGATGCCAGCGGGGTCGAGTTCGTCCTTAATTGCGCGCATGACCTTGGCGAACAATTCGGTGTTCTCCTCGTAGTACTGCGGGCTGTGATCCTGGCCAATGCCGTGGTGGTGCGTGATGGTGCCGCCGAATTTCATTATGGCCTCTGATGCCGCGGACTTGATGTCCATCCACTGCTGGAGAATCTCGCCCTCGGTCTCGCGGAAGAAGTACGTGAAGTACAGCGAGCAGCCGGATTCGTACATGTGCGAGATGTGGCAGAAGACGTACACCGGGGTGCCGTGCTTCTCGCCAGCGGTTTCCATTGCGGAGGCGATTTCGCGGCGCAGTGTAGCGGCGTTATCCCAGGTGGTGGCGGTCTCCAGGGTGTCGACACCGACGCGGCGGGTCATCATGACATCGCGCAGGTACGGCGAGGAGAAGCGGTGGTTAACCCAAGCCATGCCCGGAATGGAGCCCATGCGGACGCACTTCTTGGTCAGCAGGCGACCGGCCAGGCGCTCACGGGTGACGCGGGCGCCGACCGGATCAGTCTGGGCGAAGCCAAAAATCACCATGCACGGGGTATCGATGCCACGCAGCTTCAGGTACTTTGTGACCTTCTCGGACATGCTGGCGGAGCCCAGCTGAGTGAGGCCAAACAGCGTTTCCTTCTCGTCGGAGATGCGCGCTAGGTGCGGGATATTTCCGCTCTGCTCCAACTTGCGCAGCTCTTCGGCGGCTTCCTCAAAGGAGTTGAAGAAGTAGGTGTCGAAGAGCATCTCCTTTTGCGGACGCTGATTTAGGGCAATCGTCACATGCGTGATGATGCCCAGGGTGCCCTCCGACCCCAGGAAAAGCTCACGCGGGTTTGGGCCGGATGCCGACGACGGCATGTCGCGGAACTCCATGGTGCCGGCTGGCGTGACGACGCGCATGCCAATCACATTGCGGTCGATGCGACCGTAACCAGAGGATTCCTGGCCTGCGGAGCGGCAGGAAACCCAACCGCCGACAGTGGAGTACTCGAAGGACTGCGGGAAGTGACCAGCGGTGAAGCCGGCCTTGGACAGCTCCTTTTCCAGGTCGGGGCCGAAAACGCCGGTCTGGGCGGTGACGGTGCCAGCGACCTTGTCAATGTCGATGATCTTGTTAAAGGCGGTCATGGACACTGCGATGGCCTTACCCATGCCTCCGTCAATAGCCTCCACGCCGCCGACGACCGAGGTGCCGCCGCCGAAGGGGACGACTGCAATCTTGCGCTCAGCGCAGACCTTGAACAGGTCCTCGATATGCTTTTCAGTTTTCGGTAGTACAACAGCATCTGGGGCGACATCGAGCTTGGCTGCGCGAAGGCGAACCAGGTCGGGGTAGGAGCGGCCGACCGCGTGCTTGACACGGGTGTCATGGTCGGTGGCGACGGCATCCGCGCCGATAATAGCCCCCAGGGCCTCGACATCCTTGTTGCTGAGGCGACTATCGGAGATGGTGACATCGGCGATATTGCGCGGCGGGTTGTTTGCGTCCAATGACATGCCGATTTCGCGCTGCAGGAGCTTCTCGCTGGCCGCGGTGATTGGCTTGTCGTTGCCGTCAACACCCCAGCCCCACCAGCGCATGCGGTACGGAATCGTGAGCTTGTTAGACATCCTGAGCTTCTCCTTGGGCATCGGTGCTGAGAGCCTGAACTGCGGAATTATGTGTAACTTGTGCAGAAGCACATCTTTACATCTTTGTATTATAGCGGTATTGCGTTACGTTTTCTCGAAAAATGTCAATCATTCTTGGTAGGCTTTAGTTAGGTGCGGTAGCAAAACCGCATAAAGGCCAGTTTCGGCCGGTCAAAAGCCCACGTAAAAGTAGGTAATTCTTCGATGAACGCTAACGACAAAGATCTCAGTTACCCGCTGGGAACAACTAAGATTCGTACCCTCGCTCTGGTCACTAACCCCCACGCCGGTCATGGCGCCTCGCAGATTGCCTCAGCTCGGGCAAGTCGAGTGTTCGCGGATCGCGGTATCGACGTCATCGCTCTACAAGGTGCTAACCCCGACGATGCCCGCAAGCTCATTCGTGAGGTCATCGCCGACGGCCGAATCGATGCCTTGGCAGTTTGCGGTGGCGACGGCATGATTAACCTCGCGCTGCAGGAACAGGCACAGACCGGCATCCCCCTCGGTATTATCCCCGCTGGCACCGGAAACGACCACGGCCGTGAATACAATCTGCCGCGTGGCAATGCTCGCGATGCTGCTCATGTTATCGCCGACGGTTTCTGGACAACCACTGACCTCGGCCGCATTACGAGCGCAACAGGGGACCGGCGCTGGTTCGGCACTATCATGTGTGCCGGCTTCGACTCCATTGTCTCCGACCGCGTCAATCAGATGACCTGGCCACACGGCCGCAACCGCTACAACCTGGCCATCGTCCGCGAATTCTTGGCTTTCCACTCCCTGCCATTTCGCATCACGCTTGACGACCATCGGGTTCTCGAAGATCCCATCACGCTGGCCGCTTTCGGCAACACCCGTTCTTACGGCGGTGGTATGAAGATTTGCCCGTCTGCAGACCACTCCGATGGCCTGATGGACATCACCGTCATTGGCAAGGCCGGACGGATCAAGGCCGCCCTTGCTTTCAAGTCCGTATTTGACGGCACCGTTGAAAAAATCGGTGAGGTCAGTACCTATCGCGCTAAGAAGGCTTACGTGGAATATATTGGCCCGCCACGCCAGATGAATGCCTACGCTGACGGTGACCTCATGTTCCCGATGCCAGTTACGGTGGAAGTCGTTCCAGGCGCTGGCCGCTACATCGTTCCCCGTCCGTAAAAGAGCGCAAGGGGGTTCTCGTCGTCAAGCTTTTTCCGCATGCTTGACGACGTCGCGTTACCCCTTGATTCCGTAGCTCTTCAGGCGCAGACGATCCGCCGCAGAAGCCGAGGCCGTCAGGCGCAGCAGCTCGGCGTAGATGCCGTCAGTCTGTGCCAATTCGGCGGGTGCGCCCACCTCGTCGACGTGACCGTCACGCAGCGTAACGATGGTGTCCACATCGGAAATCGTGGACAGGCGGTGGGCGATGATAACCGTGGTGCGCCCCTCCATCAGCTTGTCCAAGCCACGCTGAACTTCGCGTTCTGCCTTGGTGTCCAGCGCTGAAGTGGCCTCGTCCAGGATGAGCAGGGGAGCATCCTTCAAAATTGCGCGCGCAATAGCGATGCGCTGCTTCTGGCCACCCGAGAGCTTCAACCCTCGCTCACCAATAGTGGTGTCGTAGCCGTCGGCGAAGCTGCGAATGAAGTCGTCGGCATTGGCCTTTTTGGCCGCAGCGATGACTTCCTCATCGGTAGCGTTGGGTTTGCCGTAGGCGATGTTCTCCCGAATCGTGCCGGAGAACAGCGAGGAGTCCTGGAACACGACGGCAGAGTCGGCGCGCAGAGTGGAACCGGAAACCTCGGAGACATCCGACCCCAGAACGCGCAAGTGGCCTGCGGTCGGGGCATAAAAGCCGAGCAGCAGGTTGACGATGGTGGACTTGCCGCCACCCGATTCGCCGACCAAGGCGATTTTTTGACCTGAGTACGCCTGGAAGCTGACGTTGGAGAGCACCGGCTTGTCCTCTTCGTAGGCGAAGTCCACTGCATCGAAGTCGACGACGGGAGCGTCTATAGCCTCCTGCTCGGCTGCGCGTTCCAGGGAGGAGCGGTAGACACTGTCGCTGGCGACGTTGGCTGAGGTGGAACCTTCAGCGGTGGGATCGACGTTGCCGTTATTCGCGGTCGCTGCACTGAGCAGCTCCGGCTGCGTGCGGGCCTCTGGGGTGAGTTCCATAACCTTGAAGTAGTCTCGGGAACCGGCGACTGCGCGCTGGGCAGCGTCGACCAAGAAACTCATCATGGTCACCGGTTGGCGCGCCATATTAATCAGCTGAATGAGCATGACCATGGTGCCGATGGAGAACTCACCCGACAAGGTGCGAAGGAAAAGCAGCAGGTAGATACCTGCGAAGATGACGTTCAAAATGCCGCCGCGCAGGGCATCCATGCGGTGCCACCACGTTGACTGCTCGTGGGTCAGGGAGATGGTGCGGCGGAAACGGGAACCAAAGAAAGCAATCTCGCGCAGCTCCGCGGTGAAGGATCGAACAACCTTGACCTGGCCGATGACCTCGGCAAAACGGCCACCGGCGATATCGATTTGTTCGTTTTTCTTGGCTTCAACCTTTTGCCAGCGTCTCGACGTCAATGCGGTGAGCAGGGTGTAGACCGGGAAAACGATAATCAGCAGCACCGCCAGCGGCCAGTAGTACCAAGCAGTGATGGCCAGCACTGCACCGACGGTCAACAACATCGGGAAGAAGTTGTTGGAAAACGCCTGGAGAAATTGCGTGATATTGGTAATCGAGCGTTCCAAGCGGGCGATAATTGTGCCCGTGACCTGGCTGTCGAAATAGCGCTGCGGCAGAGACAGCAGTTTTGCATAGTAACGGGTCGACAGAATCTCGCGCATGCGCGCGGTCATCACATCACCCAGGTAACCACCGATGTTATGCACGATGGTTTGCGTCAGATCGGCAATCAGCAGTCCGATGACCAGCCAAATCACGGTGCGAGTGGTGTTGGACATCGCCGCTTGGCTCAAGCCTTCATCGCTGGACACCGCGCCGACGATGGCATCGGTGGCATCGCGGATGAGGAAAGGGCTAATCAACGACGCGGCGGCGGTGGCCAGCGAACAGATGATGACCCCGATATAGAAAGGCCAGAGCACTCGCGTAGTGGATAGAATTCTGCTGAGCAGACGCACGAAAGACCTCTATCTTGCGGGATGATGACTCCCCGCTATGAAATTACTGCGACAAAAGCCCTATCCTAACAGCGAGCGCACAGCACCAAGCGGCAGTGGCAGCCAGTTGGGGCGGTTCTGGGCTTCGTACAGGCACTCATAGATGGCCTTATCCAGCACAAACGCTTCCAACAGCACCGGGTCGCTGCTGTCGCCATAGCCTTCCAGGAAGGCATCGATATTGCGGCGAGCCCACTGCTCAACACGCTCGGTCGCTGCCTCGGTGTCCTCACGTCCTGTCAGCAGCGGATAGTGAGCGGCATAATCGAAGGATCGAATCATGCCGGCGATATCGCGCAGGCGGTGGTCCGGCAGACGGCGCTCCTCCCACGGGCGCGACGGCTCGCCTTCGAAGTCAATCAAGCGCCATGAGCTTGGAGTGCGCAATACCTGCCCCAAGTGCAGATCACCGTGGATTCGCTGGACGACGGCACCACCTTCCGGTACCGCAGCCTCTGCGCGATTGAAGATAGCCTGCGCTTTATCCTTGACCTCCGCAATTTGTGGCACCACACCAGCGACGAAGTCCAGGCGAGCACGCAGGGGAGCCACCAACTCCGCACCGGTCAGGCGTTCCTTTACCGCGACAGCGGCGGCGAGGCTGCTGTGCACCGAGGCCACTGCTTCGCCGAGCGCACGGGCTTCGGAGGTAAAGTCGGTGCCCAAATCTTCCAGCGGGGTCTGACTGTCGCGGATGGCGTCGCGGACTGCGCCAAGAGCCAGCTCCCAGCCATCGACCGAGTTCGGTGCGAATTCCTGCAGCATGGCGGTGGTGTAGGTGTCCTCGCCAATAGTGGTCTCTACCCAGGAGTAGAGCTCAGGGACGAACTTGCAATCCGCCTGGGCCAGTGCGGCCAGCAGCTCCACATCGGCATTAGTGCCGGGGTAGAGGCGACGGAAGAACTTGCACATCACGCGGTCGTCGAAAATGACCGAGGTATTCGACTGTTCGACTCCCATAGGGCGGCCGGATTCCGGTCGGGGCTGCTCAGAGCCCGGCACACGCCGCAGTTCCATGCGGCCGAGCTTGCCTTCGTCGGAAAGCTTCTGGCCGAGTGCCGTGATGGCATCCGAATCGATCAGAGCGTCGTAGCCGACGATGCCCTCGGCGCGAACCAGTAGGGACTGCTCGTGGCCCTCGGGGACGTCCTGCGCCCAAGCGATGGGCAGCTGATAGGTCGGTGCGGAATGGGCGGTGTGCACTCTCACCAATGCGATATCGACATCGGGACTGTTGGGATTGTCGCGCAGTACGGGGTCAAGCGCGAGGATCTCGACGTGGTCGATGTCTGAGACCTTGTCAGCGAAAAAGCGCATCCTGACCAGTGTGTCTGCCAGCTCTTCGGCAATGAAATCGGCGGTGGGAATAGTCATTTCAGTTCATTCGCCTTTCGGGACTTAAAAGATCACTCTCTATTATCGGCGTTTGTGACGGCATCGGCATTGGCATCGGTGGCGGTGCCAGAGTGCTCGCGTGATGACGTCACCGGCGCGTCCGATATCGCCTGTGCAACCGGGATTGTCGGCGCGGACATTGAGACGCTCGATTCGGCGTTTGTCTCCGGCGGAAGCTGGATTTCGAACCAGTAGAAACCGTGGCCAGGAAGCGTGATCTGGTAGGAATCGGAGCCAATTGTGGGGAAGGGTACCGAACCCGTGAGCTCTACCGGTGTGGCACCGGCGAACTCGGACAGATCTAGTGAGACGGCCGCGGGATAGGAGGACAGGTTGTTGACGCACAGCAGTACTTCGTCGCCGAATGTGCGCAAATAAGTCAGAACAGAGGCCGTGTCGCTGTTTAACTCGCGGAAATCACCGAGTCCAAAAGCCTCATAGCGTTTGCGGACCTGAATTAGTCGACGCACCCAATTCAACAGGGAGTTGGAGTAGCTCGCCTGGTTTTCGACATTGACCGCCTGGTAGCCGTAGGTCGCATCCTGAATAGTGGGCAGGTAGAGCCGACCCGGGTCAGCCTTGGAGAACCCGGCATTGCGGTCGGGCGACCACTGCATGGGGGTGCGCACGCCATCGCGGTCGCCGAGCCATATGTTGTCGCCCATACCAATTTCGTCCCCGTAGTAGAGCACCGGCGAACCCGGTAGGGACAACAACAGGGCGTTGAAAAGCTCGAGTTGGGTGCGGTCATTTTGCAGCAATGGCGCTAGCCGACGGCGAATGCCGATGTTGGCCTTCATCCGCGGATCGTGCGCATACTCGGCGTACATGTAGTCGCGCTCGGCATCGGTGACCATTTCCAACGTCAGCTCGTCGTGGTTGCGCAGGAAAATACCCCACTGAGCCGAAGAGGGGATCTCTGGCGTGGACTCCAGGATCTCCGAGATGGGAAAGCGGGACTGCTTGCGCACCGCCATGAAAATGCGTGGCATAAGCGGGAAGTGGAAAGCCATGTGGCATTCGTCGCCACCGACCTCCGGGTCGCCGAAGTATTCCACCACATCGGAGGGCCACTGGTTGGCCTCCGCTAGCAGGACGCGACCCGGGTATTCCTCATCCATGACTTTGCGGCAGCGCTTCAGAAAAGCGTGGGTCTCGGGCAGGTTCTCGCAGTTAGTACCCTCGCGTTCAAAGAGGTAGGGAACAGCGTCGAGGCGGAAGCCGTCAATGCCGAGATCCGACCAGAAGCGCAGCACATCGAGCATCGCCTCCTGCACCGCCGGATTGTCATAGTTCAGATCCGGCTGGTGGGAGAAGAAACGGTGCCAGTAGTACTGACCACGCACCGGGTCGTAGGTCCAGTTGGAATCCTCGGTATCCACGAAAATAATGCGTGCGCCCGAGTAGGTGTCCGGGTCATCAGTCCAGACATAAAAGTCGCCGTAGGGGCCATCCGGGTCAGTGCGCGACTGCTGGAACCACTCATGGCTATCGGAAGTGTGGTTCATCACCAGGTCAGTAATAACGCGGATACCGCGCGCATGGGCCTCGTCGAGAAGCACCTTGAAATCCTCGACCGTGCCAAACTCGTCGAGCACGGCGCGGAAGTCGCGGATATCGTAACCGCCGTCGCGCAGCGGAGAGTCGTAAAAAGGCGGCAACCAGAGGCAGTCAACGCCCAGCCATTGCAGATAATCGAGCTTTTCCGTCAGCCCTTTGAGGTCGCCGGAGCCGTTGTTGTCGGAGTCAAAGAAGGCTCGGACGAGCACCTCATAGAACACCGCGCTGCGGTACCACTCGTAATCTTTCTTGGCGATAGTCATGCATCCCAGCGTAATGACTATGCCGCTAGCCTGCAGAGAGAACCTTTCTGCGAGATCCCACAAAACCGCGCGAGTCGGCTGTCCTGGGAGACCTCATGAAACACCTTTTAAACAGCCTTGTGTTCCTGAATCAGCGCGGCGAGTTGATACGCATCAGCCAGCGCCAACTCCGTTGCCACCGGTGTGACAGTTCCTGGCACCATGTCGATTCGGACGTTCGCCACTCCCGCCGCTTTCTTCAGCGGAGAAATGGTTAGCGTATGCCCTTGGATGCGCTGCCAGGGGACTATGAACCGCGTATGCCAGAACCGCCCCTTGGTCACCAGCAGCCCCCGCCGCGTGGCCTGCACCTTTTGAAATTTCCAGTCAATTGGGCTGAGCCACCATGCCGAACGTGGAGTCTGCCAAGAGCCCAACAGGTCATCGGCTGCTGCCGGTTCCGCAATCTCAGTCATCAGGTAATCGACAATCGCGTCCGTCTCCGGTGCCGGTGCCAATGGCACCAGTGTGTTGTTCGACTGTGTGCTGTCTAGGCCATAGCCCGCCACCGAGACATCCGCACGGGACCATCTCCACGGACGCCACCAGAGCGGTTGCACCACTTTGAAACCATGAATGCGATCTATGGGAATGGTTTGAGCGCGCGTCGACAACAGTCCGGCGGTAATCGCCAGGCGTCTGCTTTCCGACGACACCTTCAGCGTGAAATCCCACGACTGATTTAGTACTCCGAAAAGGCCGAGCGCGAAACTGCCAATCACAATCAGAGTAGTGATGGTTACTCCGCTGAGGATTTCCACGATGAAGTCGGTGAACAGCGCAGAGACAACGGCGAGGAGGACAAGAGCTATGCCTACGAAAAGACCGGGGCCAATGGCCACGGATGCGACCAACCGTCCGACATCGACAGGGCCAAAGATGGTCTTCGTGTCGGACATGCGGGAGGACATGTGGGCGTTGGAGGCTTGAGCAGCGGCGGGGCTGTCGCCGTCGTAAAGCGAATGCGCCAGTTCGGTGTCCAGCTTTTCTACCTCACCCAACACGTCGGCGCGGAACCGTTCGCACTGCGGGGGAGTGAGGTATTTGATTGCGAAGTGTGAATCGGAGCCGCCAGCTGTTTCAATGACAATTTCCGCGAGCCCGAAAATGCGCGCCAACAATGGTTGGTTGATATCGACCGCCTGCACGCGGTCGAGCCTTGCCGCGCGTCGAGAACGCAGTAGCCATCCGGAGCCGTAGCGAACCTCATCGTCGGTAAGTTCGTAGAACGTATACCTCCAGGACAACCACGAGAAAAGAGCAATCAGGCCGATAATTATGGCGACCGCACCGGTACCGATAAGCAGGCCGAGCCATGCCCAGTCGTAGAGCTGAGTCACGACAGCAACGGCCAATTGCCACTGATTCGCAACTGCGAATGCAATCACCGCAGCGATTGTGGCGAAGCTTTTGAGCAGCGGGGATAGTGGATGAACTCTATGCTTCATTTAGAGACCCGCCATCCGGTCATGAGCACGCTGAGATAGACGGGTGCGCAGGGCGAGAGCTTCTTCGCGTGGCAAACCGTGGACGGCAGCATCCGAGCTCGCCGATGCTGTGTTGAGCTTCAGTGTTGCCAGCCCGAATAGTCGAAGGAGGGGTCCTTCATCGATGTCGATGAACTGAATCCGTCCGTAGGGAATGACAGTGATCGAGCGCCACCAGCGTCCGGAAGCAACGATGAAGTCGTTGTCCCCTTCGAGGTACCGGTGGGCACGAACTCGGCGGCCGATGAGCCAGTAGATATATGCGAAGTAGAGCACGCAGGCGAGGACACCTAACCACATCCACGGAGACCACATCACAGCGGCGACGACAGCTGCAATCGTGATAACTAGCAGGGGAGCGGCGTGCGCGATTCGCTTCACATTAGCCAGCGCGGGGTCGACCGGCTGCAGCGCAGAATTCTCGGGGATTAATAGATTAAGCGGCTCCATAGTTGACAGTTAAACACAGAGGGAAAGCTTGCCTCTCGCCTGGTGTATCGGTAAGAACGGTGGTTATGGATCGCAGGAAACTCATAGCAGTACTCATCACGCTGATTACCATTTTGGTCTGCGTAGAGATTTATCAGTACATGCAGACTTTGCCGAGCTAAATAGCAGCGCTAATCGGTGCGGCCAATGGCAAGCCTCAGCCGCCTCATGCGCCTAATCCCGTTTTATGCGCCAAAGAGCTGGCGCGGAGCCGCCCACGCATCGATGGCGATGCCCTCAACTGCCTGTGCGTCAGCGCCAGCAAAGGTGGTTATCTTGCGGTCGTCGTTGTAGCGGGGCATGTGCGAAGTGCCCTCGCGGATGAATTCGACCGCCACTTGGTGGAATGGATGGTTAGGCTCTTTCATACCGAAGAAGCGTGCAATATCGATGCAGTGCGGAGCACCACTGGTGCGGCCAGCAGGTGCGTAGCCCAACCCTTCTCCCGGTTCGAACTGTGCCGCCCACACATCCAGCTCAGCTGCCACGGACCGTTCGGCGACTTTAACAGCGTAAGAACGAATCGCGGAGTCAGAAATGACATTTCCCATCGGACGCTCGGCATAGGCGCCGGTCGGAAATTCGCCGTGGCCGCGATGCCCCTTGGCATAGCGCCGAGCCATCCACTCCCGCATGGGCAACTTGTCCATCGCCACAACCGGAGGTTCTGAGAAGAACTCTTCGCTGGTGGCGGTCACCATCGTGGGCAGTGTGGGAGCAAAGCTGTCAAAGCGAGGCCCAATTGCCGGATCCGAAGGCGAGGATGCCGAAACCAATTTCTGGGCCCGAGCGACCCTGCGTTCGTCGGCACGCGAAAAGACCTCGGTGGACGGCGCACGTCCCACACCGATGCCCGCCAACGTGCGGCGGAGGCGCGAGCCGGACAGCAGCGAGAAGGCCGGCGACATGGCGATGGTGCGCTGAATCTGACCGCGCGTGCGTTCGTCGGCCGCGAGGGTGAGCGCCAGCGCCGCACCCGCCGATTGCCCCGAGATAGTGATGTTGTCGATATCGCCGCCGAAGGCAGGCGCGTTCCGACGGGCCCACTGCAGCCCCAGATACAGATCATCAATGGCCCGGTAGGTCTCTGTTTGACTGTCGCGCCAGAATCCCTCCAGTCCCTTGCGGTATCCGAGCGAAACGGTGATGATGCCGGCCTGCGCAAAAGCCGTCGCGTCCGTCCAGGGCTCGGAGGGATGCCCAAACTCGTAGCTACCACCGTGAATCCACAGCAATACGGGGTAGGAAGCGTCCGCGGGCCCAGTCGGTGCGGTGACGGTGAGAACTAACTCGCGCTCGGGCTCACAGCGCCGAGTGCCTGACTGTGGGCCGTCGGCCACTGGTGCCGACGCGGCAAACGGAGCAGCATCTGCGTAATCGATATTGAAAACTTGTATTGTGCCATCGTGAATCCGGCCAGTCAGTTGCCCGCAGGGAGCGGAAATAGTCGTCTCTGTCATGGCGGAAAACGCCTCCTCGTCACTGTTGGTCCTGCCAGAAGGGCGGGGAGCCTGTGGTAGTCGCGCTCGCGTTTTCGAGCACGCTACAGTTGAATTCACTATGACTAATGATGCACGAAATCCACTGTTGACACCGTCGGAATTGTTTTGCGAATTGCCAGATTTTGCGGCAATCGATGACAGCCACGTCCGCGAGGCGTTTAGCGAAGCAATGCGTAGCCATACACGCGAGATTGACGCCATCGCCACGTCGTCGGAGGCACCGACCTTTGTTAACACCATCGAGGCAATGGAGAAGGCGGGCCAAGATCTGGACCGCGTCGCTGCTTATTTCTTCAACGTTGCCGGCACGGACGCCACCGATGTCCGCATGGAAATTGAAGCCGAGATTGCCCCGCAGCTCACAGCACACCTGGATCAGATTCGCATGCGCAGTGACCTGTGGCAGCGCATCAATGCCATTGACAGCGTTGACGATGCCGCCAACCCGGAAGAAGCGAAGCTGCTGCTGAAGAAGGTCCGCGAGGACTTCCAGCGCGCCGGTGCGAACCTCAGCGACGAGGACAAAACCGAGCTCAGTCGCATCAATTCCCGCCTCTCTGAGCTTTCCACCGCCTTCGGCGAAAACCTGCTGAAGGACACCGTTGCGCGCGCCGTGGAAATCTACGACCGCGAAGAACTCGCCGGGCTTTCCGACGATGCCATTGCGTCCTTCGCCGCCTACGCGAAAAAGGCAGACACCGATGCGCCGTGGCTGATTCCGCTGGACCTACCATCAACTCCTGCACAGCTGGCTGACCTCGATAATCCGGCTACTCGTGCCAAGCTCTACGAAGCCTCACTGGGACGTGCGGGTGCTGCCTCCGGCGAGTTCGACAACTCCGACATTGTGCTGGAAATGGCGCGCCTGCGTGCCCGCCGTGCCAAGCTGCTCGGCTACGACACGCATGCGGATTACGTCATTGCCAAGGAGACGGCAACCACCGCAGAGGCTGCTCGAAAGCTCATTGCAGACCTGGCGCCAGCTGCCATTGCCAATGCTGAAGGTGAGTACAAGCGGGTCGCTGATCTGGCTGGCGATGAGACGGTAACTGGCGCTGACTGGCCGTACTGGGAGCGCCGTCGTAAAGCGGAAGAATTCGCAGTCGACACGGAGGAGCTCAAGAACTACTTCGAGCTGCACCGTGTCATCGAAGACGGCGTGTTCTACGCTGCCCGCAAGCTTTACGACATCGAAGTCGTCAAGCGCGAGGACCTGCAGGGATACGCGCCGGGCACAACTGTGTGGGAGGTCCGCCAGGGCGGAGGGGAGACCATCGGCCTGATTATCACAGACTACTTCTCGCGTCCGACCAAGCGCGGTGGTGCGTGGATGAGCTCGTTTAGGGATCAGTCCCGTCTGTTGGGGCGCCTGCCAGTCGTGGTCAACGTGATGAACATCGCCGAAACCGAGCCGGGAACTCCGGTGCTGCTGACGCTCGACGAGGTCACCACTGCTTTCCACGAGTTCGGGCATGCCCTCCACGGTCTGCTTTCCGACGTCACGTACCCGACCTTCTCGGGCACTAACGTCCCGCGCGACTTCGTGGAATTCCCCTCCCAGATTAACGAGAACTGGGCGCTTGAGCCGTCCATTCTGGCCAATTACGCCGTCCACGTTCGTACCGGTGAGCCGATCCCGGCCGAGCTAGTCGAGTCGGTGAAGAAGGCCCGCACCGCTGGTGAGGGATTCGCCACGGTTGAATACCTCGCGGCGTGCGCCATCGATCTCGCCTGGCACAGCCTCACTGAGGAGGAGGCAGCTCATGTCACTGATGTTGACGCTTTCGAAGCGGAAGCACTCGCCGAACTCGGCCTCGACGTTCCCCACCTGGCTCCGCGTTACCGCTCCCGCTACTTCAACCACATCTTCGCCGGCGGTTACTCGGCAGGCTATTACTCCTACCTGTGGGCGGAGGTTCTCGACGCGGACGGTTTCGGTTGGTTCACCGACAACGGCGGTGCCACAATCAGCGGCGGCAGCCACTTCCGCGAGGAGATTCTCTCCCGTGGTGGTGCCATCGATTTTATGGCCGCCTACCGTGCCTTCCGAGGTCGCGACAAGGACATCCAGCCGCTCCTCGAACGCCGCGGGCTGTCGGGCACTGATGCCTAGCTTCACGCTTTACGACGAGCGCCGCGACGGCCGCCCACTAGTTATTCCGGTCACCGGCAGGGTAGGTTGACACTCATGGCTGAAGCATTCGACAGGGTAGGGCAGTGGCTTATTCAATTGCCACTGCTTGCGCAGGTCAGCGTGCTATGCGCAGTTCTGCTGGTAGTCGGAGGGTTTGTTGCTTTCGTTCTCGTTGGTGCAATCGATGTTGTCAGCGGTCGTCTGTGGCAGAGGTCGGTGCGCCGGCGGGAGCGTTCGCAGGGGCGTCGAGGAGCGGGCAGCGAGAGCTAGCCGATGAGGTAGTGGCCATGCGGATAGCTCACCGGGAGGCTTGATGAATTGAGCTGGGACAAGCCCCTTTAAGTGTTGGGTCGCTATCGCTGCCCTAAGGTATGTCTTAAAGTATTAGGAAATTTGCCCAACAGGCTAGAGTTGGGTAGTTCGCAAATATTTCGCAGTAGGGAGCTGAGTTAGCATGCATCGGTCGAGGCACTCGAAGGTCCTACTTGCCCTAATCGTTTTGCTTCTCCTTATCCTCATCGCTGGTGCAGTCACCGATTTCCAGTTTTAGCCTCGGTTTTAGTGCCGGGCACATAACCTGAAAGATCGGTGAACAGCAAAAATGAGGGATTAGTCGCTCACGAACCAATTAACGCTTGAATCCGGGGAAGCGAGGCAGGTCCTCGACAAGCACGGCCTTGCCCTCGGCATCAGTTAGCGGAATACACCAGTTCGGGTACTGGTCGTGGGACGTGCCCGGCTGGTTCTGAGTGCGGCGGTCGCCAACCATGTCCACCAGCGCCTCGCACTTCAGCGCGGATGGCGTCTGGTCGAGGAAGCGGTGCAAACCCGTGACCAGCGCGTCAATTGGTGGCAGATTATCGCGGGTGAGGGACTGAACATCCATGTCTGCCGCAGCCGTGTCACCGAAACATCCGGCTTCCTTGGCCGCGCCCAAAACCTTTCGAATCCACTCGAAGTCCCGGCGGTCTTCCTCCGCGACGTCGGAAAGCAATAGCCCCAGGCGTTCCCGCAGTTTGATGTGTTCGCCTGCGAGATAGCCTGCTGTCGGCGGCAAATCGTGCGTGGTGACGGAGGACAAGCACAGGCTGCGGTAAGCGCTCGGTGGTTTCGGCTGGTCGCCTTCGGATTCAAACCACACGATTGAGGTGCCCATGATGCCCCGCGAAGCTAGGTAGTCCTGCACCCACGGCTCGAAAGTGCCCAGGTCTTCGCCTATCACGACGGCCCCAGCGAGCTCGGCCTCAAGTGCGAGAATGCCGACCATGGCCTCGTGGTCGAAGTACAGGTAGGTGCCATTGACGGGGGACTCCATCCGCGGCATGACCCAGAGGCGGAACATACCCAGCACGTGGTCAACACGAATGCCACCTGCGTGGCGAAGGATTGTGCGCAGCATGTCGCGCCACGGGCGATAGCCGGCCTCGGCTAGCTTGTGCGGGTTCCACGGCGGCTGCGACCAGTCTTGGCCGCGCTGGTTAAATCCGTCTGGTGGTGCGCCAACAGAGATAGCAGGAGCGAGCCAAGCCGCAAGGTTCTTGGCATCCGCACCGCCGGGGTGCACGCCGACGGCAAGGTCGGCCATGATGCCGATGCGCATACCCGCATCCAGGGCTGCCTCTTGTGCCTGGCCGAGCTGCTGATCGAGAATCCACTGCACCCAGAGGTGGAACTGGAAGATTTCCTCCCGCAGAGATTCGACACTGGCGTGGTTGCCCAACGGTGGAACCAACTCGATATCGTTCTCGGCTACGGCACCAGAATCGGAAGTGGCAGCGCGGGCAGCATCGCGGGCAGCAGCGCGATCCGCGAGCTCGCGCTCGGTGCACCACGACGCGTAGTCGTATATGCCACGGCCCTCGGCCTCTAACCAACGGTCAAATTCCGCCTGGCGTGCGCTGGACAGGGGGATCTTGTGGATTGCCCGCAATACCTTGAGCTTTGCAGCGTAGATGGGGTTGCGATCAATCTCATCAGGGCTGTGATTGAGCTGGTGGAAAGAGTTCGCTAGCGCACGGGCTTCATCGGCCTCGTCCTTGTCCAGGTACCCGAACTCGTCGATAAGCTCTGGCCGTGCGTACAGCGGATTGACATAGCGGCGCGTGGTGGGCAGGTACGGCGAGTCTTCTACCGGAGGCAACGGTTCTGCGGCGTGCAGTGGATTGGTGAGGACGAAATCAGAGCCCGCGTGCTGAGCGCTGACCTGTGCCAAGTCGCCGAGGGTAGCGAAATCGCCGATACCCCAGCTGCGGCTGGAGCGTACCGAGTACAGCTGTGCCATGACGCCATGCGCAGGATTCTGCACGTACTTGTCGGCAGTAGCGAGACGGTTGGGGGTTACGGCCACATCGCACTCAGCGACGTTGTCGTCGTTGACTGCACGCAAGCGGTGCCAACCAAGTGGCAGATCCTCTGGAATTGCGAAGGCGGCTTCTCCCATCAACACATCGCCGACCTGGCGTGGTGGAACCAAGTGGTGCACCTGTGCGCAGGGCCATTCTGCGCCATCCTCCAGTTTCACAGTCACGCTGACATTGCTGCCGTGTGGTACGTGAACCAGAACTCGGTGGAAGATGCCCTGGCGGGTAACTACCACGGGTGGGAGAAGGCGAGACCACTGCGTGTCCGCCCACTCACGACGGGCGTCGTTGATTTCGGCATCACTCGGATTTGGGCCCAAATCGATGTCGAGAGCAGCGAGAGTTTTTAGCACTGTCTCACGAGAGACGTGCACAAGTTGGCCCTCGGTGGAGTAGTAGGAAACCCCAACTCCGACATCTTTAGCGAGGTCGGCGAGCGGAGAGGAAAGGGGAGGATTGGAAGCTGCCTGTGTCACTCTTTCCATCATGCCAGTTTAGAAAAACTTTGCCAGTAGTAAGACAAATCACTTCGTTATCGAAATATTCAGTGAAATCACAACGGCGCAGGGTTTGATGTTCTAAGTTGATTCCTAACGAAACCAACGACGGACAGAACTACCGAAAGTAGGGGTTTGTAACTCGATGCGTGAATATACTACCGAGGCGAAATACGTCATCGGCGAGGACGAAACGATTATTACCTCGCTGCAGGAGCTGGTGCAGAAGCGCCCGAAGCTGGTGCTTTTCACCCGCCCCAAGAACTTTGAGTGGGTAAATGTCACCGCTCAGGAGTTTTATGACGAGGCAAAGGGGGTCGCTAAGGGGCTAATCGCCAATGGTGTTCAGCCGGGCGACCGCGTAGCGCTGCTCAGTGAGACTCGCTACGAGTGGAACCTGATCAATACCGCTATCTGGATGGCGGGCGCCGCTGTTGTCCCGATTTACGGCTCTTCTTCGTCTGGCCAGATTCGTTGGATTATTGAAAACTCCGGTGCTGTTTTCGCATTTACTGAGTCGCGTGAGCATACCGACCGCATGAAGCCGCTGCTGGTCGAAAAAGGCGCCGAGAACCCGGAGGGCGAGTCTCAGCTGCGTCGTGTGCTGGAGATTAACGCTTCCGCTACTGACACCATTAGCTACGAAGGCCGTGACATTGACGGCGACGAGGTCGAGCGTCGCATCAAGGACACCAAGGCCGACGACCTGGCAACCGTGATTTACACCTCCGGTACCACTGGCCGTCCGAAGGGCTGCGTGCTCCTGCACAGCAACTGGCTGGCGGAGGCCCGCGCCATCCTCACCAACGAGATTGGCCTGATTGCCCGTCCGGGTAACCGCATTCTGACCTTCCTGCCGTTGGCGCACGTGTTGGCTCACGCAGTGTCCCTGGCTTCGATTATCGCTGGTGCTACCCAGTCTCACTGGGCTGATACCAAGACCGTCACCCTGGAGTTCCAGCGTTCTCGTCCGCACCTGATTCTCGGTGTGCCGCGCGTGTTCGAGAAGGTTCGTGACTCCGCCTACGCCTCCGCTAAGGAGAAGGGCGCATTCGGTCTGGCCATGTTCGAGCGTGCTGAGGCCACCGCCATCGAGTACTCCAAGGCGCTGGATACTCCGGCAGGTCCGTCGCGTGTCTTGAAGCTGCGTCGCCAGCTCTACGATCGCCTGCTGTTCTCGAAGATTCGCGCAGCTATGGGTGACGCCGTTCAGTACACCATCTCCGGTGGTTCGGCTCTGTCCTCTGACCTCGGGCACTTCTTCCGCGGTCTCGGTGTACCTGTCTACGAAGGCTACGGTCTGACCGAGTCCACGGCTGCCATCACCGTGAACAACCCGGGCGAGCAAATCATTGGCACCGTTGGTCGTCCAGTTGGTGGCTGTTCCGCCGCTATCGCTGATGATGGCGAAGTTCTGCTGCGCGGTCCGGTTGTGTTTGACCGCTACTGGAAGAACGAAGAGGCAACCAAGGATGCCTTCATCGACGGCGAATGGTTTAAGACTGGCGACCTCGGTGAGCTGACCGAAGAAGGTCACCTGAAGATCACCGGCCGCAAGAAGGACCTCATTGTCACCGCCGGTGGTAAGAATGTCGCGCCGGGCCCGATGGAAGACCGCATGCGTGCGCACCCGCTGGTGTCCCAGGCAGTCGTCATCGGCGATGGTCGTCCGTTCGTCTCCGTGTTGGTCACCCTCGATGAGGAGGCACTGGAGAAGTGGAAGATTGAGCACTCCGTCCCCGAGCACACCTCGATCCGTGAACTCGCTGCCTCCAGCGCAGTTTTGCGCGCCGAGATTCAGGATGCCGTCAACTCCGCTAATGAGCTGGTTTCTCACGCAGAGGCTATTAAGAAGTTCCACATCCTGGACAAGGACTTCACCGAGGAAAGCGGCGAGCTGACCCCGACGATGAAGGTCAAGCGCAACATTGTCATGGACAACTACTCGCGCGACATTGAGGCTCTCTATCAGCGTTAATTCACTGTCAAGCCGCTGTCGATAGAAAACGGCAGCGTGTTGTTACCGCGCTAGCGCCCCTCACCCCATTAAGATGAGGGGCGCTAGAAATTTTTAAGGAGTTTTCAGTTTTCGAACGCCGAAGTTCGCCGATATTTTCCGGCATTCGCCGAAATTCGTCGAAGTTCGAAAGACGAAACGAAAATGATGTCACCGAGGCCGAAGATGTCGTGGGAGGGCGGGCAATGATTAACCACTTCGATGCTCGGCTACGCCTGCGCGAAGTGACCCAAGAGCTCTACGACATTGGTGACGAAGTTGCCGAACACATCGAGCACCTCGCTCAGGCGGTTGCTGATGTAGATCGTGAGCTGGTGGACGAATGTGTCCTCGAGCTCGCTGACATCGTTGACGAGGCCGTTGAGGACTGCCGCCCTCTGATTGGTGAACTTGATGGGCTACGCCAAGCGTTTACCTCCGGCATTCGCTCGGGGCGCATCGGTACTCTTTCCTCTGCTTCGACACCGCGACGACACCCGCATCCGGCACCGAAGTCACCGGATGTGCAGTCGCTGTCACTCATCCCGGCGCCATTGAAGCATCCGGTTGCAGTCCCTACGGTCACGCAGGCAATGATTGCTCGCTCCGATGCCGTGGCCTCCTACCTGGAGGAACTCGCCGACTGGGTTTCCGCCGAAAACATCCGAGGCGTGGAAAAGCTCGGTAGTGTGGTGCTTCCGCAGCTTTACGCGCAGTCTGGTCGCCGTGCGCTGTCTGCTGCCGCTGCCTGGTGCGTTGCTGTTCCCGAGACTCATCCGGCAGTTGCAAATGCGCTGCGCGGCCGCAGGCCTCCGGAGTTCCTGATGGAACGCGCCCGCATTGATGAAATTGTTCGCCGCGTCAAGCAACGTCGAGCCAAGGAGCATGCGTGAGCGAAGCCTCCGCACACACCGATTCCTTCGGTGTCTACTTACACGTCCCATTCTGCGCCACCCGTTGTGGCTACTGTGATTTCAACACGTACACGCCAGGTCAGCTGGGCAGTGGCGAGACGCAGGGAGACTACCTCGATGCCATCGTGGCTGAGCTCGAGATGGCCGTCGTAAAGCACCCTGAACTCGCGCGTGGCGCCGACACCGTATTCGTCGGCGGTGGTACGCCGTCGATGTTGGGAGCGAGCGGTCTTCGTCGTCTGCTCGACGGTGTGCGCAACAGTTTTGGGCTTGCCGACGACGCCGAGGTCACCACTGAGTCGAATCCCGAGTCGACCTCTCCGGAGTTCTTCGAAGGCCTGGCCGAGGCAGGGTTTACCCGTGTGAGCTTGGGCATGCAGTCGGCTGTGCCGCATGTGCTGGCCACTTTGGATCGTACGCACACGCCGGGGCGTCCTGCGGCAGCGGTGGCGGAGGCCCGCGCGGCCGGTTTTGAACACATCAACCTCGACGTTATCTATGGCACGCCAGGGGAGTCGATGGCTGACCTCGATACGACGTTGGAGGCAGTCCTGGCCACGGAGGTTGATCATGTTTCGGCGTACTCGCTGATTGTCGAGCCAGGTACCGCGATGGCGCGTAAGGTTCGTCGCGGTGAGCTGCCGATGCCTGACGACGATGATCTCGCCGACCGCTACGAGCGCATCGATGCTGCACTGAGTCAAGTCGGTTTCTCCTGGTATGAGGTGTCCAACTGGGCGAAGCCGGGTGGCCAGTGTCGCCACAACATGCTCTACTGGCGCGATGGAAATTGGTGGGGTGCGGGGCCTGGTGCACATTCGCACCTGGATGGCACGAGGTTTTACAACGTCAAGCATCCGGCTCGCTACGCGGCGACCATTTCCGGCGGCGAGTTGCCAATCAAGGATTCAGAAGGGCTAACGGCCGAGGATCGACACACCGAGAAGATTATGCTGGGCCTCCGCCTGGCGGAGGGCATTGATGCCAATCTGCTCGGTGAGGATGAATTGGACAAGGCACGTCGGCAAGCGGAAGCGGGCATGGTGGAGTTTGTTTCCGTCGATGGTGGTCAGCGGATTCAGCTCACCAATCGCGGCCGTTTGCTGGCCGACGCAATAATCGTTGACATCCTTAGTTAAACTATCCGCATGTCATCTCAGACGGATAAGCGCAGGCAGGAAGTTCTTCGGGCAATTGTCTCGGATTACGTAGCTTCCCAGGAGCCGGTCGGCTCGAAGGCTCTGGTGGAGCGCCACAATCTGGGTGTGTCCTCGGCGACCATTAGAAATGACATGGCTGTGCTGGAGGCCGAGGGCTATATCCAGCAGGAACATGCATCGTCCGGGCGTATCCCGACTGAGAAGGGCTACCGCCTTTTTGTGGACAACCTTTCGCAGATTAAGCCGCTGTCCCGGGCTGAGCGCCGAGCTATCCTCGAGTTCCTCGAAGGCGGCGTCGATTTGGAGGACGTTCTGCGCCGCAGTGTGCAGCTGCTGGCTCAGCTAACCCGTCAGGTTGCGGTGGTGCAGGTGCCGACGCTGGAGGTCTCCCGCGTCCGACACTGCGAGGTCGTCCAGCTCGCCGACGCGCGATTGTTGCTGGTAGTCATCACCGACACCGGGCGCGTGGAGCAGCGCAATGTTGAGCTGCCAGCACCGATGGATCCCGATCTCGTGCCGCTGTTGCGTGAGCATTTCAACCGTGCAATGTCGGGGCACACACTTGCCGACGCGTCGATCGCGATTTCCGATCTTGCAGCTAACGCCCCGCGCGATTTGCGGGATGTAATCATCCGCTGCTCGACGGTGCTGGTGGAGTCGTTGATTGAGAAGCCGAATGACAGACTCATCCTGGCCGGAGCGTCGAATTTGACCCGTGGTAATATGGCCGGTCGCTTACCTTCTACGTTGCCCATGGTTCTTGAGGCTCTCGAAGAACAGGTGGTCGTGCTGAAACTGCTGTCGGCCGCGCAGGATTTGCACCATGTTCGCGTTTCTATCGGTGAGGAAAACGAGGACGAGGAGCTGCGCGCTACTTCAGTTGTTTCAACTGGCTATGGCACCGGCACTGAGATTTTGGGTGGCATGGGAGTAGTTGGCCCCACATTTATGGATTATCCGGGAACAATTTCCTCGGTTGCTGCTGTTGCACAGTACGTTGGCCGGGTATTGAAAGGAAGTAGCTAAAGTTGGCACGCGACTATTACGGCATCCTCGGAGTGGAGAAGGACGCTACGGACGCTGAGATTAAGAAGGCGTACCGAAAGCTGGCGCTCAAGTACCACCCAGACCGTAATCCGGGTGATGAAGAAGCTGCGGAGAAGTTCCGTGAGGCCTCTGAAGCGAACGAGGTCCTGCTGGATCCTGAAAAGCGCCGGGTTGTGGATATGGGAGGAGATCCTCTCAATCCGCAGGGCGGTATGCCAGGCGGTGGCTTCGGCGGTTTCGGCGGCGGCGGAGTCGGCGATATCTTCGAGGCATTCTTCGGCGGTGCCGGAGGTAGCCGCCAGCGCCGCTCGCGTGTGCAGCCAGGTGCAGATGCGCTGCTGCGTATTTCTCTGGGCCTCGATGAGGCATTCACCGGTGTCCGCAAGCCCATCACGGTGGACACCGCGGTGCTGTGTGACCAGTGCGAGGGAACTGGCTCGAAGTCCAAGTCCAAGCCGAAGATGTGTACCAGCTGTGATGGCACTGGCGAGATTCAACAGGTCCAGCGTTCCTTCCTGGGCAATGTGATGACCTCGCGGCCGTGCCCGACTTGTCAGGGCACCGGCGAGATCATCCCCGATCCGTGTAACAACTGCGGTGGCGACGGTCGCGTGCGTGCTCGCCGTGATCTGACGGTAAACGTTCCAGCAGGTATCTCTGATGGCATGCGTATTCGCATGGCAGGTCAGGGCGAGGTCGGCCCGGGCGGTGGCCCAGCGGGTGACCTCTACGTGGAAGTTGCCATGGACCCGCACCCTGTATTCGAGCGTGAGGGCGATGATTTGCACTTTAACGTGCAGGTGCCCATGGCTGATGCCGCACTTGGTACCGAGTTTGAGGTCGACGACCTGCTCGGTGAGCCAATGACCATCAAGGTTGATTCGGGAACCCAGCCGGCAGAGCAGATTCGCCTGTCGGGCAAGGGAATGCCACATCTGCGCGGCGAGGGCAATGGCGACGTGGTCGCACACGTCGATGTCACAGTGCCGACGAAGCTGGACCGCAAGTCCCGCGAGCTGCTGGAGAAGCTACGCGAGCACCGCGATGATGATGCCAAGGTGGCAGACTCGAATGAGCGCCACGGTTTCTTCTCCCGTTTCCGCCGCCGTTAAAAGACGCCATCCCCAAAGCCCCCTCCAGTGAGTGTGAAACACGCATGAGTTTGCCCGTATTTCTCGGTGAGTTCACCGAGCTGCCGCGCCCGGAAGAAATCATTCGAATCCTCGGGTCGGAGGCCAAACACATCAGCGTTCGCAGGCTGAAAGAGGGCTCGGAGATTCTTCTTGCCAATGGTGCGGACAAGGTGGTGCGGGCACAGCTCATGCACGTAGATCCGCGTGAGGTCCACGTTCGTGTGGTCGCCGCCGAGGAACGTCCACGTCCGCGCCCGCACGTCACCGTGGTGCAGGCGCTGCCGAAGTCGGATCGTGCTGAGCTTGCGGTCGATTTGATGACCGAGGCCGGGGTCGATGAGATTATCCCCTGGGCGGCCGTGAATTGTGTGGCCCGATGGCAGGGTACCGCGAAGGTCACTAAGTCCCGTGCTAAGTGGCAGTCGGCTGCGCGCGAGGCAGCCAAGCAGGCTCGTCGTGCATGGATTCCGCCGGTCGCTGACCTACATAGCTCCGCCGATATTGAGCAACTCATCCGGGAAACCACGTCAGCAGGTGGTGCAGCAGCCGTTTTGCACGAGGAGGAAACAGCTCCGTTCGTGGACTTCGCCGCACGGGCAGCAAACGCTGACAAGGTTCTTTTTATCGTCGGCCCAGAAGGGGGAGTCAGCCCCGGGGAACTCGAGGCCTTCTGCGGCGCAGGTGCGAGCTCGGTTGTACTCGGCCCGACAGTTCTCCGCAGTGCCCTTGCTGGAGCTGCTGCTCTTTGTGCACTGGGGCCGTTGACAAAGCGCTGGGGCGGCGCACCCACGCGTGGTCAGTAGGATAGACGCATAATGACAAAGTATTCAGTAACTGCTCGTACCACTGCCGTCGTCGAGCTCGATGACAATCTCGCGCCGATCGTGGTCGGCTATGCGGACCAGAATCTGCGGCTGTTGGAATCTCTGCTGGCAGCGGATATTCATGTCCGCGGCGGGGTTGTGACAATCAAGGGTGCTCCGGCGGATGTTTCGTTGGCTGTCCGCGCTTTCAAGGAGCTGGAGGCGATGGCCCGTCGTGGGCACGAGCTCTCCCCGGAGTCGGTGCGGCACGCGGTGGGCATTGTGGGTCGCGGGGAGAAGTCCGCCAGCGAGGTGCTCGGTGGCGGCATCGTGACTCATCGTGGCAAGACCGTGCGTCCCAAGACAGAGGGACAAAAGAACTACGTCGATGCCATCGACCGCTATAACGTTGTTTTCGGTATCGGCCCCGCCGGTACGGGCAAGACGTTCCTGGCCATGGCCAAGGCCGTTGCTGCACTGAAGAATAAGCAGGTAGAACGCATTATTCTGACTCGCCCCGCAGTGGAGGCGGGTGAGAACCTGGGCTTCCTGCCGGGTACGCTGCACGAGAAGATTGACCCCTACCTGCGCCCATTGCACGATGCGATGCGCGAAATGCTTGAGCCAGAGTTGATTCCAAAGCTGATGGAAACTGGGGTAGTGGAGGTCGCACCGCTGGCGTACATGCGCGGTCGTACCTTGAACAATGCGTTCATCATTCTCGACGAAGCACAGAACACTACTCCGGCGCAGATGAAAATGTTCCTCACCCGCCTGGGCTTCGGTTCGAAGATGGTCATCACCGGCGATGCCAGCCAGGTCGACCTACCCCGTGGGCAGAAGTCTGGCCTGGCCGTCGCCCGTGAGGTGCTGCGCGGCGTGCCGGGAATCGCTTTTCCGGCGTTGGCCGCCGCAGATGTGGTGCGCAACCCGCTGGTGACCGCAATTGTCGAGGCCTACGATGACTACGATGCCTATAACGAAGGTATTGAGCAGGGCGCCGAGTCCCCACAAAAGCGACAGTCCGCCACAAAGCGATAAAGGACGCTGAAATTACATGAGCATTGAAGTTTTCAACGAGTCCGGTCAGGGCGTCAATGAAGAGTCGCTTATCGACGTTGCCCGGTATGCGCTGGGGCGCCTGGACGTGCATCCGGCAGCTGAGCTGAGCATTCACATTGTCGACTTGAAGACGATCGAAGACCTCCATGTGCGCTGGCTGGATCTGCCGGGGCCGACGGATGTGATGAGCTTCCCGATGGATGAGCTCACTCCTGGCTCTGGCCGACCGGATGCAGCTAGCCCAGGGCCTGCGATGCTGGGCGACATTGTGTTGTGCCCGGAGTTTGCCGCGGGGCAGGCGGAGCGTGCAGGCCATCCGCTGAGCCACGAGTTGGTTTTGCTCACCGTGCACGGCGTACTACACCTGTTGGGCTATGACCATGTCACGGCGGAGGAAGAGCGCCAGATGTTCTCTCTGCAGAATGGTCTGTTGGCGGACTGGTACGACGACATCGATCGTCGTGGCGTGAGCTTTTCCGAAAAACCAATCAACCCCAATGCGTTCCCGGAGCGTTCTAACGAGCGATGATCACTTTGGTAATTGTCGCCGTTGTGGCGATGATCTGCGCTGGCGGACTCAACACAGTCGAAACTGCGGTCGCAGGGATTTCCCGTGCACGCGTGGCAGAGCTGCAGCGTGACGAGGTCGCGGGTGCTAATGCGCTTCTCAAGGTCGTAGAAAATCGGGCTCGGCACGTCAATGTGCTGGTGATTTTGCGGACGCTGTGCGAGTCAATCGGTGCAGTGACGCTTGCGGCGGTCTGTCTTAAGCTTTTCGAGCCGGAGCGCTGGGCCATTGTGGCTGCAGTGGTGTTGCTGGCTCTGTTCACCTTCCTGGTCCTCGGGGTGTTTTCCCGCACGATGGGTCGGAAGAATCCATACTCGATTTCCCTTGCCACCGCGGTCGTTCTGAGTTTTATGGCCAAGGTGTTGGGACCACTGGAAAAGTTGCTGATTTGGTTCGGCAACATCATCACCCCTGGTGGTGGCTTCCGCGATGGCCCGTTCGCCACCGAAGTCGAGTTGCGCGAGATGGTCGATATCGCCCAGGAGCGCGGCATTGTGGAGCACGATGAGCGCCGCATGATTCAGTCTGTGTTTGATCTCGCGGAAACGTCGGCACGCGTTGTTATGGTTCCGCGCCCAGAGATGGTGTGGATCGAGGCAGATAAGCACTGTGGTCAGGCAGTGGCCCTTTGTGTGAAGTCAGGGCACTCGCGACTGCCGGTGATTGGCGAGAGCGTTGAGGACATCGTCGGCGTCATTTACTTGAAGGACATTGTCCAGCAGACGTACTCGCGTACTGATGGCGGCCGCGGCGTTCGCGTCTCCGAGGTCATGCGCAACTGCGTTTTTGTACCCGACTCCAAGCCACTGGATGATCTGCTCGATGAAATGCAGCGCACCCGCAATCACATCGCCATTCTCATCGACGAATATGGATCGGTCGCCGGCCTTATCTCTATTGAGGACATCCTCGAGGAAATTGTCGGTGAGATTGCCGATGAATACGACGAGGCCGAGCAGGCCCCCATCGAACCGCTGGGGGATGCCTCCTACCGCGTGCAGGCGCGCCTCAGCTTGGGCGAGCTCATTGAGCTTTACGACGAAGCCCACGGGCGCCAACTCGTTTTCGATGATGAGGTCACCGATGAGGTGGATACGGTCTCCGGTCTGTTGGCCTATGCGCTTGGACGTGTGCCACTACCCGGTTCGTACGTAGAATATGCAGGACTGAAGTTTACCGCCGAGGGCTCGCGTGACCGTCGTGGTCGTATGCGGGTACGCACTGTGGTGGTGGAGCCGACTGCGGAGTTCTACTCCGAGGAAGAAGATACTGATGGGCAATCTTGATGACATGCTGGCCAATGCCGGACTTGGCGGCGATGCTGATGATTACAGCGCGCCGGAGGGCTTTCGCTCCGGGTTCGTTTCCATTGTGGGACGTCCGAACACGGGTAAGTCCACGCTGACCAATTCCCTGGTGGGCGAGAAGATCGCTATTACCGCTAATCAGCCGGAAACCACGCGTCACCCGGTGCGCGGTGTGGTTCACCGCGAGAACTGCCAGATTGTTGTCGTGGATACGCCCGGTCTGCACAAGCCGCGCACGCTGCTCGGTGAGCGCCTGAATGACATGGTTCAGGAGACCTATTCCGATGTGGATCTGGTCGCGATGGTTGTGCCTGCCGACGAGAAAATTGGCCCCGGTGACCGTTGGATCTACGAGAATGTCTCCAAGGGTTGCAAGAACATCATGGGCATTGTGTCCAAGGTGGATAAGGTCTCTCGCGACACCATTATCGAGCGCCTGATTGAGCTGCAGGAGTTGCTCGGTCCGGATGCTGAGCTGGTGCCGTTGTCGTCGAAGTCCGGCGAGAACATCAACACGCTGATTGATGTCATGGCTTCCCAGTTGCCGGAGGGACCGCGACTGTACCCAAAGGGTCACATCACCGATGAGGATCTGCACACTCGGATGGCAGAGCTCATCCGCGAGGCGGCCCTCGGCGGTCTGCGCGATGAGTTGCCGCACTCTGTGGCAGTCCAGATTGATGAGGTGCTACCAAGCCAGGACCGCGAAGGCGTCCTGGACGTCCACGCTGTTATCTATGTCGAGCGTTCGGGGCAGAAATCCATTCTCATGGGGCGCGACGGTCGACGCATGGGCACCACCATTCACAAGGCTCGTAAGGAACTCATCGCGTTGCTTGGTCAGAATGTTTACCTTGACCTGCGCGTGAAAGTGTTGAAGGACTGGCAGTCCGACCCGAAGCAGCTGGGCAAGTTGGGATTCTAAAAAATTGGTCGAGCCGTATCGCGACCGTGCGCTGGTCGTACGCCGCTACGACCTCGGCGAAGCCGACCGCATCATCGTCCTTTTCACCCGCGACCACGGCCTAGTCCGCGGTGTCGCCAAAGGCGTGCGCCGAGCGAAGAGCCGCTTCGGCTCCCGCCTGTCACCATTCGTCGACGTGGATGTCAATATCTACCCACGCCGGGGGCTGTCCACTATCGCAGGCGCAGATACTGTGCGCACGTGGGCGGCACCGCTTGTCGACGACTATGCGCGCTACACCTGTGCGTGTGCAGTCCTGGACGTCGCCGAACGTATTGTCGGCGAGGAACAAGTGCCGGCTCCCGAATTGTGGGATCTCACCACCCAATCGCTCGACGACGTTGCGGCCGGTCGCCATCGCCCCGATTTGTTGTTGACCTCCTACATCCTGCGGGCAATGGCACAGGCCGGTTGGCAGCCAAGCCTCTTTGAATGCGCAGGCTGTGGCAAAGCCGGGCCTCATCATGCGTTTTCTCCCGCACTGGGTGGAGCAGTGTGCACTAACTGCAGGCCACCGGGCGCAGATACTCCACCGACCGAGGTTCTGCATCTGATGTGGCAGCTTGCTCATGAGCAATGGGCGGGCATCGATACGTCGTCAAGCGAATTTGAGGGGCGGATGGCGACGGCGCGTACCCTAACGGCGAAGTACCTGCAGTACTACCTGGGCCGCCGGGTGCCGGCGCTGGAACATGTGGATGCTTTTTGGCAGTAAATAGTAGCGGTGGGGCACAATAGGAAGCGTGTTGAATCCTCCTGTACCGCAGCAATTCGTGCCCAATCACATCGCGCTTGTGATGGACGGCAATGGTAGATGGGCCGAGCAGCGTGGGCTCAAGCGCACCGAGGGGCACAAGCGCGGTGAAGCCGTGCTGATGGAGTGCGTCGATGCTTGTTTGGAGATGGGCGTTAAGCACCTGTCGGCCTACGCATTTTCTACTGAGAATTGGCGCCGTTCTGTCGATGAGGTCCGATTCCTGATGGGCTTTAATCGTGATGTGCTGCGCCGACGTCGTGATGAGTTGGATTCGAAGAACGTTCGCGTGCGTTGGGCAGGACGTCGTCCGCGCCTGTGGCGCTCGGTGATTAAAGAGCTTGAGATCGCCGAGGAGCAGACGAAGGACAATGACGCGCTAACTCTGTATATGTGCGTCAACTACGGTGGTCGCGCTGAGATTGTTGACGCTGCTAGAGAGATTGCTCGTCAGGCAGCAGCGGGGGAACTCAGCGAATATGACTTGACTGAGAAGTCTTTCGCACAGTTCCTGGATGAGCCGACTATGCCGGATGTTGATTTGTTCCTGCGTCCGTCGGGTGAGCAGCGCACGTCCAACTTCTTGATCTGGCAGTCCGCCTATGCGGAGATGGTCTATCAGGACAAGCTTTTCCCGGATTTCGGTCGGGATGACATGCGCGCCGCAGTGGTGGAGTACGCCAAGCGCGACCGTAGGTTCGGCAAGGCCTAGAGCCGGTATTTTTGGGGAGGGGAGCCGGGCTACTTCTTCTGGCAGTCCCTGCACAGGCCGAAGACCTCGGCAGTGTGCCCGGTCAGATTAAAACCGTGCTCCTCCGCCAGGCTGTGAGCCCACTGCTCGACGGGGCCGCCAGCGACTTCAACGGTGCTGCCGCAATCGGTGCAGACTAGGTGATGATGGTGGTGGTCACCGCACAGCCGGTAGAGAGCCTCTCCGGAAGCATTGTGCAGAACATCGACAATGTCCATTTCTGCAAGGGACTGGAGCGTCCGATAGACCGTCGTCAAGCCGACTTTGTCCCCACGTTCCGTCAGCGACTTATGAATGTCAGCTGCGGAGCGAAAATTCGGCGCTTCACTCATAATCGACACGACGGCGCGGCGTTGGCGAGTACTGCGCTGGCCGATGCGCGTTGCGGTCGGCCGCGCGGAGGCGTGCGCCCCGGGGCTAGCGGAGGAGCCCGTACCACGTGGGTTTTCGCCAGAACTAACTTCGTGCATATCTTCGCCAGCCATGTAAACGACACTACCCGGTATCGGTTGGACAAGATGCGCTAGAGTATAGGGGAACTTTTAACTGGCCTCTCGGGGTCAGTACATTTTGCTTTTCATTACGTCGTTCGCCGCACGGAACGGGCTGAATCGAGTGTCCGGAAAAGGCGTGTGGTGTGCGATGCGAAGCCATTTATAAGGAGTGGTCTAGACCGTGGCACCTAAGTCAGTTGTCGATACCGTCGCCAACCTGTGTAAGCGCAGGGGATTCGTTTACCCGTGTGGTGAAATTTACGGCGGTACCCGCTCGGCATGGGATTACGGTCCCCTGGGTGTGGAGCTGAAGGAAAACATCAAGCGCCAGTGGTGGAAGACCTTCGTCACCGGTCGTAAGGATGTCGTCGGCCTGGATTCCTCCATTATCCTGCCGCGCCAGGTCTGGGAAGCTTCCGGCCACGTCGCTACCTTCACTGACCCGCTGGTGGAGTCCCTGCATACCCACAAGCGCTACCGCGCTGACCACCTGCTGGAGGCCTACGAGGCCAAGCATGGTCACCCGCCGGCCAATGGTCTGGCAGACGTTCCGGACCCGGAGACCGGTCAGCCGGGCAATTGGACCGAGCCGCAGATGTTCTCCGGTCTGATGAAGACCTTCCTCGGCCCGGTCGACAATGAGCAGGGCCTGCACTACATGCGTCCGGAGACCGCTCAGGGTATCTTCGTCAACTTCAAGAACGTTATGACCACGGCTCGTATGAAGCCACCGTTCGGTATCGGCCAGACCGGTAAGGCATTCCGCAACGAGATTACCCCGGGTAACTTCATCTTCCGTACTCGCGAGTTCGAGCAGATGGAGATCGAGTACTTCGTCGCACCGGACCAGGCGGAAGAGAAGTTCGACGAGTGGGTCGACGCCTGCTGGAACTGGTTCATTGACCTGGGCGTTAACCCGGAGAACATGCGTCAGTTCGACGTTCCGAAGGACGAGCGCGCGCACTACTCTGCACGCACGATTGACTTCGAGTACCGCTTCCACTTCCAGGGCAACGAGTGGGGCGAGCTGATGGGTGTCGCCAATCGTACGGACTACGACCTCGGCTGCCACATCGAGCACTCCAAGGAAGATCTGCGCTACCACGACCAGGTCACCGGCGAAAAGTACGTCCCGTACGTCATCGAGCCGTCCTTCGGCCTGACCCGCGCCCTGATGGCCTTCCTGTGCGATGCCTACACCGAGGAAGAGGTGCCGAACGCAAAGGGCGGCACCGACACCCGTACCGTGCTGAAGCTCGACCCGCGTCTGTCGCCGGTTAAGGTTGCTGTTCTGCCGCTGTCGAAGAAGGACACCCTGACTCCGACTGCTGAGGCTGTCGCGGACAAGCTGCGCCAGCACTGGGCCGTCGATTACGACACCTCCGGTGCTATCGGCCGTCGTTACCGTCGCCAGGATGAGATTGGTACTCCGTTCTGTGTCACCGTTGACTTCGATACTCTCGAAGACAACGCTGTGACCGTCCGTGACCGCGACACCATGGAGCAGGAGCGCGTCAAGATTGACGAGCTGGAGAGCTACCTCGCAGCTCGCCTGGTGGGCTGCTAATGGCCGAAGAAGTTTTTTGGGAATCCTATAGTCTCGGCGACGGCTCCCGGGAAAAATCCGAGCAAACCTGGCCGATTCTGAAGGAAAGCACCGAAGTCGGCACGTACAGCCGTGATGAGCAGGGCGATCGCCTCAACACCCCGGAAGGGGAGTGGGTCATTGACGCCTCTGCTAATCACCGTGTTTCCGCCACGCTTCCCGACGGTCGCGTGTTCTCGACCGTTGCTGCTGACCGTGACAAGATTTCGCGAGCCAAGCAGCTTTCAGTGACCTTTGGGCCGGATCGCCCCGAAGGCAAGCTGGTGTGTGAGGGATCGACGAACTACGTCATCGAGAATGCAAAGACCGGCGAGAAGTGGGGCCAGTTCACCGGTGCATCCCGTGGCGTGCGCCACGCAGAGGTGCAGTTCGACACCGACGAAGGCCGTGCGCTGCCGGAAGAGGAGAAAATCTTCCTGGTCTACAGTGCTCGTCGAGTGCTGGAGTCCCGCATGGTTTCCTCAACCTGGATTCTCACTGTCTGCTTGCTCTTACTGATTGCCTATATGATTTGGGTGTGGATCGTGTAGCAACTATTGCAGACGGCGTCGTTTACGACGAGAACAAAAAGGCCCTGTCCGACGGTTGGAGCTGTCAGGACGGGGTCTTTAGTGCTTTTTGGATCACCTCGCCACAAGGGCGTGGTTGGCAGGTGAAAGCCCGCTTTTTTAGCACGAACGCGCTAGTAATGACGAATTCGGACGAGGGGGAGTCTTTCGTCCTCAACAGAGAAGGACGGGGAATTCGCACGGTCTTCGACATCGAGCGTCCAGGCTATGAGCTCGCCCGAATCGTCAGAGAGGACAGCCTAGGCCGAGGGGTATTTGGTGTCTATGCCCAGGAGGGAGACTTCCGGGGGAGTTTCGAAGACTGGCTGATTGCCGCCGCACTTGCGACGTGGTCTGTGGATGGACCACGCCAGATGCGAATTTAGGCGGGAATCTAGAAGCCCATTGTGCTGCCGGAGCCGCCTGGTCGGCTCGAACCTCCGCCGAAACCGCCGAAGCCGCCGATGCTGCCACCAAAGCCGCTGTTGTTGCTGAGCATGCTGCCCAGCACCATGCCAGCGACCATCGACCCATTGCTGCCGCCACCGCGGCGCTGATCCTGGTAGCGGCGGATGTCACGGCGAGCCAGGTCAGCGGCCTCGGCCGCGAGCTTGCGCGCACGACGTGCGTAGGCCAACGCCTTTCGCGGATCGTCATTGGCCAAGCCCTGAGCAGAACCGTAAGCACGCTGCGCCTCCGCCAGGCGAGTGCGAGCCTCAGCGCCAACCACACGGCGGCGGGTAGCAATCAAGTCAGCTGCGGCGCGAATGTGATTGTCGGCATCCTGCATGCTGTGCTGCAAAGTGGCGGTAGCTCGGGCGAACGACGCGGCCTTGTCTCGAGCGGAGTCCAGGGCTTCGTCGAGCAGCTCATCGGCATCGGTCAGTGCGGTCCAGGAACTCAGTGGATCCGCTTCGGACTTATTGGCTGCCACGCCGAGTGCTTCACGGCCTGCTTCGATGGCCGCATTGAGACGCTCGCGGTTGATGTTGGCGCCTTGCGGTGCCGACATCAGGTGCGAGGCCTCATCGATTTCACCGCGGACTTCGGCGATAAGGGAAGCCAGTCCAGCGACTGCAGCGTGAATATCGCTATCGGCGTGTTCAATGGCCTCCAGAAGACTCTCCGCCTGTGTGAGCGCGAAGTCGGTGGCCGACAGTGCATCAATCAGACCACCTTGCTCACCGGCGGGTAGGTCCGCGATGCGGCGGGCTTCAGTCATTGACTGGTCAGCCTGATTCAGGTGCTCCGTGGCCATGTCGATATTGTCGGTCACAGAGCTGAGCATCTGCTCTTCGTAACGTGCGCGCAGACCGTCGAGAATTTCGCTGGCACGCGGCATACGTGAGCGCAGCTCGACACTTCGCTGAGTGAGCTTCGAAATGGTCGCTTCAGCATTCATCAACTCCTGGCGGAGTTTCTGGAAGTTTGCGGCCTCGCCGTCGAGCTGGTCATCCGCTACACCACAGGTGGAGATAATCTCTAGCAGGACACTGCGGCGCTCGATTTCGTCGGCTACGGAGCCGTCGTCAAGCTGTTGGCGAAGTGCAAACGCGCGCTCGAGCGTGGACTGAGAGTGCTTCAGTGCGTTGTCGAAGCTGCGGATGCGTTCGGTGCCGAACTCAGCGCGAGCGAGGTCGAGTTCGGTGCTGGCTTTGCGGATGGACTCATCGGTACTGACAATCTCATCGCGCGCAAGAACATCGAGCGAGCTGGTACTCAGCGAGTCCAGCGAAGAGACATCCTTGGGGTCGATGTTGTGGCCACGAGCAATCTCTTCCTCGTCGCGCTTCTTCTTATTGCGACGGCCCACGGCCCAGGTGGTGCCACCGACAACGGCGGCACCACCGAGGCCGGCGCCGAGTGCCCACCCACCGGCGGAGCCGCTGCCACCGCCTGCCTCGGCGATGGCAGCTTCGCCCGCAGCCGCCCAGTTGTCGTCCTCTAACAACTGCCCTTGAGCGGCGCTGTTGACGGCTTCTGCATTGCTGGGGAAGGAGTTGCCGACGAAAGCGCCGAGATTGCGGTCTTCCACCGCGACGACCAGGACACCGCGGTTGTCAGCAGCACCGAGGTGCTCCCAGGCCTGCTGCGCCCATTGTTCGCCCTGAATGCCGTCGAAGCTCTTGATGTAAAACACCGAGAACAGGAGCCGCTTGTCGGTCTTGAGCTGCTGAATCTGCTCCTTTAAGCGAGCCTCTTCGCCGCTGCTCAGCACACCTGCGAGATCGTCCACGGCACCTGACACATCCGCCGGTGCTTCGGCGTGCGCCAACGGTGCTGACGGTACGAGTGCCAGTAGCGATGCAGGTGCATGAACCGGCGGCTGTGTTGGTATCGCAGCTGTGATGAGCGGCATGCTCAGGCCGAGGAAAGCACCCGATGCGGCAAGGTAAAGGGGGCGAAACACGCGATTCCTGTCAGACATATCTACAAGGATACGTAACAATAATTACGTGGCCGGTAAATATTCGTATTCATCTTTTGAACTCGCTCGTATTGTCGAGGAGTCTCCGAAGCAGTCATTGCTGCCCGGGGTGCAGTCCTTGGAATCCCACCGGGCGGCGTTTGCACGAGATCGCGCTCGCGTCCTGCACTCCGCAGCGCTGCGGAGGCTGGCTGACAAAACTCAGGTTGTGGGACCAGGTGAGGGCGATACTCCGCGCACACGCCTGACTCACTCGCTGGAGGTCGCACAGATTTCCCGCGGAATCGCCAGCGAACTCGGTGCAGATGAGGATCTCGCAGAGTTGGCCGGCCTGACGCATGACATCGGGCATCCGCCGTATGGCCACAACGGTGAGCGCGCTCTCAACGAGATTGCCGCTGGTTGCGGCGGGTTCGAGGGCAACGCGCAGACGCTGCGTATTCTCACTCGCCTCGAGCCGAAAGTACTCGATGGTACAGGTGAGCCCTGTGGACTCAATCTCACGCGGGCGGCGCTCGATGCCGCTTGTAAGTACCCTTGGACACCAATCGGTCCCGATGGTCAGCTCCGCCACAAGTACGGCGCCTACCAGGAAGATGCCGCGATTCTGCAGTGGATTCGACAGGGCGTTCCGCACGGCAAGCAGTGTCTTGAGGCGCAGATCATGGACTGGTCTGACGATGTCGCCTATTCCGTCCACGATGTCGAGGATGGCATCGTCTCTGGCCGCGTTGATCTGGGCGTTCTGTGGGACACCGTGGAGCTGGCCGCGCTCGCTGACAAGGGTGCTGCCGCATTCGGCGGCGATCCGGCAGAGCTCGTCGAAGCTGCCGGGCGTCTTGCCAGCTTGCCGGTGGTATCAGCTGCGGCGTCCTATGATGGTTCGCTGCGTTCGCTGGTCGCGCTGAAACGGATGACCTCGGAGCTGGTTGGCCGTTTTGTCACGGCTTCCGTCGCGGGTACGCGTGCTGCCTCCGGGTCGACGCTTCCGCTCGGGCGTTACGACGCGGACCTCGCCGTGCCCAGCTCGATTCTGGCGGAGGTCACCATGCTGAAGACCATCGCCGTGTTGTATGTGATGGATCTTCCGCGTCATATTCGCCGTCAGGAGCGTGAGCGCGATCGTCTTTTCCGGGTGGCCGAGTATCTGCAGGAGGGCGCTCCGGGAACGCTTGATCCGATGTTCCAGTGGCTCTATTCCCGGGCGGAGAGTGACCAAGCGCGGCTGCGGGTTATCGTTGATCAGCTAGCGTCGATGACGGAGTCGCGTGTAGAGCGGCTTGATCGCCAGATTGCCGGTGTGGCCGCGGCGTGGGGATAGTGCGGTCGGCGATTACCATTTTTGCAGTATCCGCTGAAGGCCATTGCTGAGGTCAGCGGAAAGCGCCTTTGTAGTTTCTGCGTTGGGCTTTGCATGCATGTAATCGAGGGTTAGGCCATTAACGAGGGCGGTGACGAGGCGGGCCGTCTGAGTTGTATCTCCAGGGACGTCTGCGGCGGACAGTGCTGAAATGAGACGGTCCTGGAATCTACTGAGTTCGTTCTGGTACTCCTGGGCCAGGACTTTGCGTGTTGATGCAGCGGCACCGAGGATAACCCACAGTGCTGCGTCTTCGCGCTGTATTGGGCCGATGGGGAGCAGTTCGAGCAGTGATTGGGTGAGCTGTTCTAACGGCGGGGTATTTGATGGAAAGCGTAGCGACGAGACTCTTTCATGTTGTCGTGCTGCCGAGCGCAGGAGTGCCCTGCTGAGTAGTTCGTCTTTCGTGCCCATAAAATACTGCACTGTTCCAGGGGCTACGCCCGCCTGTTGAGCCACTTTTCGAACGCTTACGACGTCGAATCCCTGGTTAACAATTACTTTGATTGCTGCATCGGAAATCGATTTTTCTTGAGGTGACATCGTGCTCATGTCCTAAAACTCCTTTGGGGATTCATTCGCGCTACTTCCCGTACGACTGTATGGTAGTTTACTGTACGAATGTACGAGGGAGTGACGGAGATGGACTATCTTGTTCTTGTGGGGCTTGCGCTTCTTGACATCCTCAGTGCTGGAACCCTGCTGATTCCAGTAGTTCTGCTAATCGTCTGGCGGAGGATGAGGGGTGCCGCATACGTTACCTATTTAGGGACAATTGTCTTGTCCTACTTTGCAGTTGGCATCGCGCTCTTTTTCGGCTTGCGTCAGGCTTTAGACGCAGTCTCAGGCATTGCATCCAACACTTGGTTCAGTTGGGTGATGATGATTTTGGGTATTTTGTTAGCTGCTTATGGAATCCTGGCACCGAATCCCAAGAAACGGACCGTCGAAGAGGTACTTGAATCTCGATCGGAGGACACTAAGAAAGGTTCTGCCGGCCTCCCTGCGATGGTGGGTTTAGCCTTAGCGGCAGCAGTTGTCGAGGTCGGTACGATGTTGCCGTACTTGGCGGCAATCGGAATCATTGAGACGATGGCAGTGCCTTTCGTAGTGCAACTGCTTATCCTCGCGCTCTACTGCGTAGTGATGATTGCGCCTGCAGTGATTGTTGGAGTGCTCTTCGCGACCTTTGGAGACAAGGTCTATAACCAGGTAGTGAGCGTTATCCCCCGGTTGGAATATGAAACAAAGGTCACTGTTTTGTGGGTGGCAGCAATAATTGGCATCGTTCTTATTGCCCGGAGCGCGAATCAACTCGGTTTTATCGGCTAGCGCTAATCGCCGCCGTGCTACCTTGGCTCAGTCCTCCGCGTCTGGAATTTCGCAGAAGCTCTCGTAGTGGTCGTCGGTGTAGTACCAGACATCCGGGTCATTTTCGGAACCGCCGCCGACAACAATGCGACGTGCACCGCGGCTGGAATTGCCCGGGGTGGTCACGGTGTATTCGCGGTAGTACTCACCGCGCTGCCTCGGCAGGCGTCCCTCGTAGTTGCCGAAGTGCTTGCCGTCGTGCTGCGAATAAATGTGGTCCTGGTCGGTCAGGATGCGGTCGATAACATCGTCGGCCTCCTCCGGCAGGGTATTTACCGTGCAAGTGGCACCCTTGGCACCAGCCTTGTTGCTGCCCGAGTTGGGTCCAGGTTTAGCGCTGGAGGCAGTGGAACTCTGCGATTCGGAATTCTGCGACCCCTGTGAGTTCTCGGGTGCCGTAGAGTTCTGATCTCCACCATCGAGCCCCAGATAGCTACCAGCCAACACCAGGGCGGCAGCGCCTACGCCGCTCGCAATCTTCTTCCATTCAGCCATGGCTAGTATCTTTCCATATCTGTTGCCACCGGCACGTTTTTGGGTTGGGCGCGGGCGGCTCGTCGTTAAGCGAAACCTCTACGGCGGAGTCGATTGGACGGGTTGGGTAAGGTTATTTTCATGGCTAGGGGAAGAATTCCGGACTCCGATATCGCGGCGATCCGCGAGCGGACTCCGATTGAGGAGATCGTTGCGGAATACGTGAACCTCAAACCGGCTGGCGCGGACTCTCTGAAAGGGCTTTCGCCTTTTAAAGACGAGCGCACGCCGTCGTTCCACGTACGCCCCAATCATGGCTATTACCACTGCTTTTCCACTGGCAAGGGCGGTGATGTATTTAGCTTCCTCATGGAGATGGAACACCTGTCTTTCCCGGAGGCTGTCGAAGCCTGTGCGGAGAAAATTGGCTTCCACATTAACTATGAGGGCGGCGGCACAGGTCGTCGCGAGGAACCGGGAACCCGACAGCGTCTCATCGCCGCAAACCGCGAGGCACAGAAGTTCTACCGCGAACAGTTCTCCACGCCAGCGGCAGCACCCGCGCGAGAGTTTCTGGAAAACCGTGGCTTCACCGCCGAGCACGCGGCACAGTTCGGCTGTGGCTACTCGCCGGCCAGCTGGGACACTCTAACCAAGCACCTGCAGCGTCTGGGCTTCAGCTTCGAAGAGCTGGATAAGGCGGGTCTTTCCAAGATGGGGCGGATGGGGCCGATCGATCGTTTCCACCGTCGTCTCATGTGGCCGATTCGCAATATGTCCGGCGATGTCATCGGCTTCGGTGCCCGCAAGCTTTTCGACGATGACAACCTGGGCAAGTACATGAACACTCCCGAGACCATGCTGTACAAGAAGTCCAAGGTGCTCTTCGGCCTGGATTTGGCCAAGAAGGACATTGCTGTTGGCCACCAGGCCGTGATCGTTGAGGGCTACACCGACGTCATGGCCATGCACGCCTCGGGTGTGACCACGGCCGTCGCGTCCTGTGGTACCGCTTTTGGCGAGGAACACCTCCAGCTGCTGCGCCGTCTCATGCTCGACGACAACTTCTTCCGCGGCGAACTCATCTACACCTTCGACGGCGACGAGGCAGGGCAGAAGGCCGCCATGCGCGCCTTCGAGGGGGAGCAGAATTTCACTGGCCAGTCCTATGTCGCAGTCGCGCCGGACGGCATGGATCCGTGCGACTTGCGCCAGAAGAAGGGCGAGGCCGCAGTGCGCGACCTCGTCGCTTCACGACGACCATTGATCGAATTCGTCCTCCGCACACTTCTGGCCGACTACGACCTGACCACCGCTAATGGCAGGGTCTCCGGGCTGCGCCGCGTGGTGCCTGTCCTGGCCCAGCTCAAGGACGCGGCGCTGCGCGATGAGTATGCCCGCGAAGTTGCCGGCTGGATCGGCTGGAATGATGAGGCCGAGCTGGTACAGCGCGTCCGCGAGGAGGCCAGTCGGCCACAGAGCGAAAAACGCACTCCCTACCAGCGTCGCCAAGAAGAGGCCCGTGCCCGCGAAGAGGCGGAGGAAGCGCGGCGCCGGCGCAACCCGGCACTGCCGTATCCAAATCCGCGGGACTCTGTGCTCTATGCGCAGCGTGAGGCCCTCAAGCTGGCAATTCAGGAGCCCGCCACCACCGGCCCGGTATTCGATGCGCTCGCACCCGAGACCTTTGGGCATCCGACCTACCGAGCGGTATTCGACGCCATCATGGCTGCAGGTGGTGCCTGCGGGGAAGCGGCCACACAGCCACATAGTTGGGCGACCGCAATTATGGATCAGGCGCGGGAGGACGTCGTCAAGCATCTCGTGACTGAGCTGGGGGTGGAGCAAATCGCTGTCGATGCGGAGACGCTGCGCCCGTATGCGCAGGCGATTCTGGCGCGACTGCAGGAAGTGTGGGTCGGTGACCAGATTGCACAGCTGAAAGCGATGCTCTCGCGGATGCGCCCCTCAGACGACGAAACCGCCTATAACACGCTGTTCGCGGATTTGCTCGCGATGGAGCAGTACCGCCGCGAACTGCAAGCAGAGGCGGTCAAGGTTGTATTTGAGTAGCTAGTGGCTAGCAGTTTCTAGGCGCCAGCCACCCGTCAGCAGCTAGCGACTAGTAGCCGCGGCGAATCCACTCTTCCAAGTGTGGAGCCTCGCGACCAATCGTCGTGTGATCGCCATGACCCGTGCGGACAGTCGTTTCCGCAGGCAGGGTCAGCAGGTTGTCGCGGATGGAGTTAATAATCGTGTCGAAATCCGAGTAGGACCGGCCGGTCGCTCCAGGACCGCCGGAAAACAGCGTGTCACCTGAGAACAGCTCCGCGGCCTCCGGCACGTACAGACAGCACGAGCCAGGGGAGTGGCCCGGAGTGTTAATAATGACAACCTCCGTGCCCGCAATCTCCAGGCGCTGACCGTGTGCGAGGTCCTCGTGCGCCAGGTTCGGCCAGGACTGCTCCCACAGCATCTGGTCGCCCGGGTGGACCAGCAGGGGAGCGTCGAGCTTTTCCTGCAGCTCAGGTGCCACAGTGATGTGATCGTTGTGTGCGTGGGTGCACACGATGGCCTTTACCTTGCGGCCATCCACCGCATCAATAATTGGCTGCGCCTCATGCGCCGCATCGATGACAATGACCTCACGGTCGTCGCCGAGCACCCATACGTTGTTGTCTACGTCCCACGTACCACCGTCGAGCGAGAACGTGCCCGACGTGAGAACGTGGTCGACTCTCAAATCCTTGTTCACAGCGTCACCACCGATCGCAGTACCTTACCGGCCTTCATAGTTTCGAAAGCCTCATCAACATCTTCAATGCCAATGCGCTCCGTTACGAAGCCCTCCAACGGCAGGCGGTTTTGCAACGACAGATCTACCAGCATCGGGAAGTCCCGCTCCGGCAGGCAGTCGCCGTACCAGGACGACTTCAGTGCACCACCGCGGCTAAACACATCCGCCAGCGGGATGTCCAGCTCCATCGTCGGCGCCGGAACGCCGACCAGAACAACACGTCCAGCCAGGTCACGGGCGTAGAACGCCTGCTTGTAAGTTTCCGGACGGCCGACCGCATCAATCACGACGTCAGCACCGAAACCGTCGGTCAGCTCACGCACTCGCTTAACGACGGGATCCTCTTCCCCGGTGCCCTTATCGCTCTTAGTCAGCTCCGCAGAGTTAATGGTCTCGGTCGCGCCGAATTCGCGGGCGGTGTCGAGCTTCTCGTCCGAGATATCGATGGCAATAATCGTGCTAGCGCCAGCCAGCTTGGCACCGGCGATAGCGGCGGTACCAACGCCACCGCAGCCGATGACGGCTACTGATTCACCGCGCTTGACCTCGCCGGTGTTGATGGCCGCACCGATGCCGGCCATGACGCCGCAGCCAAGCAGACCCGCAACGGCCGGATCGGCTGCCGAATCGACCTTGGTGCACTGGCCCTCGTGGACGAGGGTGGCATCCGCAAAAGCGCCGATTCCAAGTGCTGGGGTGAGGACCGTGCCGTCGTCAAGCGTCATGGGCTTGGAGGCGTTGAAAGTGCTAAAGCAGTACTGTGACTCACCACGCTTACAGGCGCGGCACTCGCCACAGACGGCGCGCCAATTGAGGACAACGAAATCGCCGACGGCAACATGCGTGACCTCTTCGCCAACCTCGGAGACTACGCCTGCGGCCTCGTGGCCGAGGAAGAACGGGTACTCGTCGGCGATATCGCCGTCGCGGTAAGCCAGATCGGTATGGCACACGCCGCAGGCCTGGATGTCAACAATGACATCGTTCGGGCCCGGGGATGGGATGTGGATATCTGTAAGTTCTACCGGTGCACCCTTCTCGCGTGCGATAACACCGCGAACAACGCGTGCGGTTTGCTCGGTGTTTTCGGTTCCGTTGGTTTGTTCAGACATAAGTCCCATCGTATGAACGCGGTACGAAAAGTGCATGATGGAAAGCGTTTTCAGTACTGCTGGGGGCTTCGTTGGGCTGTGTGAGATTGCGTGGATTGTGTGGATTGCACGGATTGTGTGGTTTCAAGAACTCACAACAATGTCATGGCCGATGGGAATAAGATGCCTAAATGAACCTCTGACCTGGCGATTTGTGAGTTTCAAGGGGTCTGGGTAAAATATCTATCCGTCGCAAGGAACGGTGTGGCCGAAGTATGGTTTAGCTAGTTCTTGGCGGTGAGTATTCCTCCATAGCTCAATGGCAGAGCATTCGACTGTTAATCGAAGGGTTGCTGGTTCGAGTCCAGCTGGAGGAGCAATTAAGCCAGGTAGGACAGATTCCTACCTGGCTTTCTTGGTCTCTAGGGCGCAAAGTACGCGGATAATGGGGTAAGTAAAGAAAAGCGTGTCTGGGTTAAGTAGCAAAAAGTGTGTCCGCTCGGCGTGTCGCCGGGCGGACACCTTTTCCGTTTAGTCCCAATGCGAGTTACTGACTGCGTTTATGACTGGTGGCGTTGGGTCGATCCGAGTTACTGACTGCGTTTATGACAAAAATGGCCTGAAAGTGTCATAAACTCGCACAGTTTCACATTTGCAGCCCGTAAGTTTTCGGGTTGTCAGTTTTTCTACTTACCCCACTTTATGCTCGGAGGATTTTGCTCTTGCGGGCGTGACTCGATTCTCCACTGGGGAGGGGAGATTCGATGTTTCTGGAGGTCATCTCACGTAACCTGGGACGCATGAGGCTCGACAATATAACCCGCCCCTTGCTGGCGTCCTTTTTCGCCGCGGTCGCGTGGAGTGTTTTAGGTGGGCTAATCTTGCCGGAGCCCAATCTCGCCTACGACGAAGGAATTGCGTCGTGGATTGTGTCCATGCTGGTCTCAGTAATGCTGGTCGGAGCAATAGCCGTTTTCGCCGGTGATGGCTCGTCGGCTCGGGGGATGACCAGCGCGCGGAGCATTGTCCCAGCAGCTACCGGCGCAGGAATTGCCGCGCTTGGCGATCTGGTATTCCTATTTCTCACCACGTCGCCCGATGGTCAGGACGGCCTGGTCGTCGCCTATGTCGTGTTCTTCTACATCCCGCTACTTTTTCTCGGCGGATGGGCCGCCAGCGCCGCGATTAATCGGATGCGTAGGTGGTACCGGCAAGTGAAGAAAGAAAGAGAGGCCTAGCTGGCGGCCGTGAGCTAGGCCTCTAAATTTGGAGTCGCCAGCGCCTGGTGCGTCAGGTTAAGGCCGACTATCGAAACCGGCTAGGCGCGGAGGGCGTTTTTTGGGGGCGGGCAAGGCAATTGTCGACACCTTTATCGGACGTGAATCGGAATCGAAAGATTGCCCAGCCCAGAGGGAGCGGATTTTTAGAACAGGCCAGTCGGGTTCTCGTCGTAAGAGACGAGCATGCACTTGGTCTCCTGGTAGTGCTCGAGCATCATCAAGTGATTCTCGCGGCCGATACCGGACTGCTTGTAACCGCCGAAGGCTGCGTGAGCAGGGTAGCTGTGGTAATTATTCACCCATACGCGACCGGCCTGGATACCGCGGGCAGCGCGGTAGGCGTTGTTCTGGTTGCGGCTCCACACGCCAGCGCCAAGGCCATAGATGGTGTCGTTGGCAATTTCGAGAGCCTCTTCCAGGGTCTTGAAGGTTGTTACGGCCAGGACCGGGCCGAAGATCTCCTCGCGGAAGAAGCGCATCGAGTTGTCGCCCTTAAAGATTGTCGGCTCGACGTAGAATCCTCCCTCCAGTCCTTCGGGCTTGGCGACGTTGCCACCGGTGAGGACCTCGGCGCCCTCCTTCGGTCCGGATTCCAAGTAGCCGGAGATCTTGTCCAGCTGCTCCTGGGAGGCCTGGGCGCCCATCTGCACCGACGTATCTAGCGGGTTGCCGGTCTTAATCTGCTTGACGCGCTCGACCGCGAGCTTCAGGAACTCATCAGCGATGTCTTCGTGAACCAGGGCTCGCGACGGGCAGGTGCAGACCTCGCCCTGGTTCAACGCGAACATGGCCAGGCCCTCGACGCACTTTTCGCGGAACGCGTCGTCGGCGTCCATGACATCGGGGAAGAATATGGACGGGGACTTGCCGCCGAGCTCCAGCGTGATCGGAATAATCTTGTCGGACACTGCCTTGTTAATCAGCTGGCCCACGGCAGTCGATCCGGTGAACGCAATCTTGGAAATCCGGTCGCTTGCAGTCAGCGCAGCACCAGCCTCGGTGCCGAGGCCATTGACAATGTTGAGGACGCCGTCAGGAATCAGATCGGCGATGATCTCAGTGAGCATGAGAATCGACGCGGGGGTCTGCTCTGCGGGCTTGAGTACGATGCAGTTGCCGGCGGCCAGGGCCGGGGCGATTTTCCACGCGGCCATCAGGAGGGGGAAGTTCCACGGGATGATCTGGCCGACGACGCCGAGTGGCTCGTGGAAGTGGTAGGCGACCGTGTTGTCGTCGATTTGCGAGATGCGCCCTTCCTGCGTGCGGGTGGCGCCGGCGAAGTAGCGGAAGTGGTCGATGGCGAGGGGGATGTCAGCGGCGAGAGTCTCGCGGATGGCCTTACCGTTCTCCCAGGTCTCGGCGACTGCAATCTTCTCAAGGTTTTCCTCCAGGCGGTCTGCGATGCGGTGGAGGATCAGCGCCCGCTCGGCCGCAGGGACCGCGGCCCAGGAGTCCTTCGCTTTGTGTGCGGCGTCGAGGGCGAGCTCAATGTCTTTCTCGTTAGACCGCGGTACCCGGCAGAAAACCTCGCCCGTAATCGGGGTGGAGTTGTCCATGTACTGCCCGTCTACTGGGGGTGTCCACTTACCGCCGATGAAATTCTCGTACTGCTCCTTGTACGTGAAGATTGCATCGGGGGTGCCGGGGTTGGCATAAACAGTCATGTAGACACGTCCTTTCGGTGGGAAAACAACAAACGTACGAGCCAACTTTAAAGTGTGACTTGTGCTACTAGCAACACTTATTTTTTCATCGCCTTTGCGAGCGATGCGATTGCTGCCGACCCTAAATCTGCCCCGACGTCGCCGTGAGAAATTCCAAGATTGCTCGCACACGGCGGTTTTCCTCGCCGGGCTCCAGATGCAGCTTCATAAAGATGTTGGACACGTGTTTCGCCACTGCCGCCCCGGAAAGCACGAGGTCATCGGCAATCTGCTTATTGGACTTGCCTCGTGCCATCAGCTCGAGCACTTCGCGTTCGCGCGCCGTTAAACTGGCTAGCCCCGATTTGCCGGACTGCATCAATGCCGTCGCCACATCAGGGTCAATCACCACGCCACCACCTGCGACGACCTCGAGCGAACCCAAGAAGTCCAGCACCTGGCCAACGCGGTCTTTGAGCAGATACCCGGTCCCGCCACTCGAGCTGCTGCCACTCGAGCCGACCCCAGTACCAACCCCAGCACTACCTCCAGCACCGCCCGGCGAGAACAACTCACGCGCATACGCCGGCGCCACATACTGCGACAACACCATCACATTCAGCTGCGGATAACGCTCGCGCAACTCGACCGCCGCCCGCAGGCCGTCGTCACTCATCTTCGGTGGCATGCGCACATCGGTAATCACCAGATCTGGCAACTCGCCCGTGTCATCAAAACGGTCATCGATGTCCGCCACCAGGCCGTGGGCAGTATCGACCATCGCAATGACTTCATGTCCACGCTTTTCGACGAGCCCCGCGACCCCCTCCCGCAGGAGTGCCGAGTCATCCGCAATGACAATTTTCATTTTTTCTCCGCACCTTTCTTCTCTACGCTTTCCATATCCACGCCTTCCATTTCTCCAATGCCCGATTCCCAGCGATTTAGCATCAAGGGAATTCTGGCTATTACCTGCGTTGGCCCGCCTTCGGGAGAGTGCATGGTCATCGCACCGTCGAAAGTAGCTAGACGCTCTTTCATGCCCCGCAATCCGCGCCCCAACTTCGCACCACCGGGGCCTTGGTCGGTAATTGAAATATTCAGTGTTTGATCTGAGGTGAGCAACACAGAAACAGGGGCATTCGGTGCATATTTCGCCGCATTAGTCAGTACTTCTGCACAGAAAAAATATGCCGCGGCGAGCACGCTTTCCTCCAATTCCGGCAGGGGATAGGGAGTGTGCACAACAACGTGAGGGCCATACCCTTCAGCAATTTCCTCAACAGCCGCTTGCAGACCGCGATCGCGCAACACCTGCGGGTGAATTCCGTGGACTGTTCGTCGCAAAGCACGTAATCCATCCTCCAAATGGCCGCGCGTTTCCGACAGGAGCTGCATTAGTTCCTCATTGCCAGTCTTGGATGCCTCTAATTCCGCAAGTCCTAATTTCATTGAAGCCGCAACAATGTATTGCTGAGCTCCGTCGTGGAGGTCATTTTCGATGCGGCGACGTTCAATCTCAAAGGCTTCGGCAATTGTTCGTCGTGAAGCGGTAAGTTCGGCGATGCGGGCGGCGGCGGATTCCTCGTAGCTGCGTTTATGCGCTTTTTCGCGGCGGTTCGCGCCGATATATTTGCGGAAATAATCCTTCAGCTCCATAGTTTCCTATGGTACGAAAGCTCTGTGTGCGGAGGAATTAATTTCCGGCATGGTAGACCTAGCACTACCGCAAAAGGAAAGTGGGCACGGTGTTGAAATCGCCTCCGTGCGAGTGAAATGAGTGTCATGACAGAGAACAACAGCCCAAGAAACGCACGACTTTGTATTCGTGACATCACTAAGTCCTACAATTCCGCTCCCGTTCTCACCGGCATTTCGCTGACCATTGAGCCCGGCGAAACCGTTGCAGTCATGGGACCGTCCGGTTCTGGTAAGTCCACGTTGCTGCACTGCATGTCCGGCGTGTTGCTGCCGGACGACGGCGACGTCATCTTCGGTGACACCAAGATCAATTCGCTTTCCGACGCCGACCGCTCCGCCCTCCGCCTGCACGACTTCGGCTTCGTCTTCCAAGACGGCCAGCTCCTGCCCGAGCTGACTGCCAGGGAAAACGTCGCTTTGCCAATGATTCTGCAGGGCAGGAAGCGCTCAACGTCACTCGCGCTTGCCGACGATGTACTCAGCCGCCTGGGCCTAAAAGACCTCACGCGCCGTCGCCCAGGACAAATGTCCGGCGGTCAAGCGCAACGTGTGGCCATTGCCCGCGCGATGGCCGGTGAGCCAGGTGTCATCTTTGCTGATGAGCCGACTGGCGCGTTGGACCAGTCCACAGGTCATGAGGTCATGCAGCAACTGATTGCGTTGGTGGAGCAGACCGGCACGACCTTGGTGATGGTTACTCACGATGTGAGGGTGGCCGACTGGTGTCGTCGACGTGTGGAGATCCGCGATGGCCTGATTCACGACGACCGCCTGCTGGCAGGAGCGGAGGTTACAAAGTGAGCACCGTAACTGAAGCACCAAAACCTCAAAGAATCCCTACCGGCGCACTAGCGGACCTGAGCACGCGGCTGCAGCGCGCCGGGCGTGAATCCCATTCGGGAAACGGCTGGTTATCCGCATTGTCCGTGGTGGCCATGACCGTGAGTACCTGGTTGGCGTTGGTCGTCGTCGGTGGCACGGCCATGTTTTACCGCCGTTGGCAGGCTGAGCCAAAGCTGCCGCCGAACCCAACGCCTGAGGATTACATGAATCAAGGTCAGGGCGAGATGTACCTGCAGCTGGCACTCGTGGCCTGTGTTTTTGTGATTCCGGCAATGGTTTCGCTGGTGGCACAGTCGGCGGTGCTTGGCGCTGCAGGGCGGGAGCAGCGACTGGCAACTCTGCGCTTGATTGGTCTGTCTAACAGGGCAGTTACACGCATGGTTATTATCGAAACCCTCGTGTTGGCGGCTGTTGGGCTTGTGGTGGGCACGCTCTTGTCGGTTGCCACCGCGCCATTCTGGGCGATGATCAAGTTCGATAATGACTACCTGGATACCTGGGACATGCTGCTGTCTTGGTGGGGCTACCCACTCGTCTGGGGTGCCGTGGTGCTTCTCGCGCTCTTTGCGGCTGTGGTTGGTTTGCGTAGGGTGATGATTTCACCGCTTGGCGTTAGCCGTAAAGAAGTGCCCAAGTCGATGAAGGCATGGCGCATGATTGTGGCCGCTGTTATCGGTGCGGGTGTGCTGTACGTGGTTGGCAACTCCAATATCGCGGGTGGAACCCTCTCGACCATAATTGGTGTCGCAGCGATGATGTACCTGATGGTCTGGGCAATTGGCCTAGTGGCGCCTTTCTTTATCCAGCTTGTTGCCCGCATTTCCAGCTTCTTCGGTACTTCAAGTGATTTTGTGGCGACGCGACGAGTAGCGACTAACGCTAAGGAATCGTGGCGTCGAGTAAGTTCCATGGCCTTCCTGTCCCTGCTGCTTGGCTACACAATGATGGTGCCTGGCGAAGACAAGATTGAAGAGGTTGCAGACGCCACATTCGCGCACGATATTGCAACCGGTGTGACTATCACTTTCGTAATCGGTTTCATTCTGCTGCTGGTATCGACCGTGCTGACTCAGGCCTCAGCTGTCTATGAAGAGGCATCGCTGACAAAGGCGCTGGACTTCATCGGTACTCCAATCACCTTCCACCGCACGGTCACTTTTAAGCAGACATTCTTCCCCATGCTTGTGACCAGCATCTTCGGCTTTGTCATGGGTGCGCTGTTGGGGGCGTTCATGTTCGGTCCGGTCGCGAACGAAATCACTTTTGGGCAACGCTCACTTGTTGTTGCGCTGGCGTACGTCTTGGGAGTTTTGGCAGTTGGCGCTGCGACCTTGGCTGTCGATCCACTTCGCCGCAAGCTGCTGGGACGTCAGATTCGCCACAACGACTAGTCGCCATTGCAACGACTAGTTGCCATTAAAAGGGCAGTGGAGTGGCCGTGCAGTGGTGCTCGGCCAGTTCCTTAGGGTTCAACTTGAGGATTAGAGCTCGTAACCAACTGTGGTTCATCTGATAACCAAGCATTCATCTCACAACCACGTAATTTCTACCTCTGACTTTTAGCCTGAGGGCATGCGTACCTACGTGCTTGATACCTCGGTCCTGCTGTCCGATCCCCACGCCACCAAGAAGTTCGACGAGCACCAAGTTGTGCTTCCGCTGGTCGTGGTGAGTGAGTTGGAGGCCAAGCGCCACCACCCAGAGCTGGGGTGGTTCGCCCGAGAAGCGCTCCGTTTCCTCGAAGAGCTGCGCTACCGCTACGGCCACCTGGACCGGCCTGTGCCCGCCAATGACCTTGGCGGGTTTATGCATATTGAGCTCAACCACTCCGATCCTTCCATCCTCCCCGCAGGCTTCCGCACCGCCGAAAATGATCACCGCATTCTCGCTTGCGCCCTTAACCTTCAGCACGATGGCCATGATGTCGTGCTGGTCACCAAGGACATTCCGCTTCGCGTTAAGGCTGGGGCGGTGGGATTGCCTGCCGACGATTACCGCGCCCAGGACGTCGTACTGACTGGGTACTCGGGAATGGTGGAAGTGGACGTCGACCCGGAGGAAATTGATCGTCTCTTCGCCAATGGCTTTTTGGAGCTCGAGCAGGTTCAGGAGCAGCCGCTGCACTGCGGCGTGCAGCTCAGCGCCGGTAGCCAGTCTGCGCTGGCAAGGGTGAGCGCCCCGGGCGTCGTCAAGCTTGTGCGGGGCGATACGGAGGCGTTTGGGCTGAAGGGGCGGTCGGCGGAGCAGCGTGTGGCGCTCGACCTGCTGTTGGATGACTCGGTGGGGATTGTTTCCCTCGGCGGCCGAGCCGGCACGGGTAAGTCGGCGCTTGCGCTGTGCGCGGGTCTGGAGTCGGTGCTGGAGCGCGGTCTGCATCGCCGAATCGTGGTGTTTCGTCCGCTCTACGCGGTCGGTGGCCAGAACCTTGGTTACCTGCCCGGTAGTGAGGACGAAAAGATGAACCCGTGGGCGCAGGCTGTTTACGACACGCTGGAGGGGCTGGTCTCGGAGAACGTCATGGATGAGATTGCCTCGCGCGACATGCTAGAGGTACTGCCGTTGACTCACATTCGCGGTCGTAGCCTGCATGACAGCTTCGTGATTGTCGATGAGGCACAGTCGCTGGAGCGCAACGTACTGCTGACGGTACTGTCGCGTCTTGGTAGCAATTCCCGGGTCATCCTTACGCACGATGTGGCGCAGCGTGACAACCTGCGCGTCGGCCGCCATGACGGTGTACAGGCGGTGATTGAAAAACTCAAGGGTAATGAGCTTTTTGCACACATCACGCTGAAGCGCTCGGAGCGCTCGAAGATTGCGGAGCTCGTGACGGGGCTGCTCGATTAAGAGTAAGCTTATGAGGCAGATACGTAGGAGCTGTTCCTGCGGTTACTTTCACTCGGATCGTTCGGCACGTACCTGCCGATGAAAGGTTTGCATTCACATGGCTACTGTGACTTTTTCTGATGCCACTCGCATTTACCCTGGTGCGACGAAGCCTTCTGTGGACAAGTTCAACTTGGAAATTGCCGATGGTGAGTTCCTGGTTCTGGTGGGCCCCTCCGGTTGTGGTAAGTCCACAACACTGCGCATGCTTGCCGGTCTGGAAGAAGTCAATGAGGGCAAGATTTTCATTGGAGATCGTGATGTGACCAATGTCTCGCCCAAGGATCGCGATATTGCGATGGTCTTCCAGAACTACGCACTGTACCCGCATATGACGGTGCGCGAGAACATGGGCTTCGCGCTCAAGATTGCTGGTGTGGACAAGGACGAGATTGACCGTCGTGTCGAAGAGGCTGCAAAGACTCTGGATCTAACTCAGTTCCTGGACCGCAAGCCTAAGGCTCTGTCCGGTGGTCAGCGTCAGCGTGTGGCAATGGGGCGTGCGATTGTGCGCAAGCCGCAGGTGTTCCTGATGGACGAGCCGTTGTCGAACCTGGACGCGAAGCTGCGTGTTCAAACCCGCACACAGATTGCGGCCATGCAGCGTCGGATGGGCGTGACCACGATGTATGTCACCCACGATCAGACTGAGGCGCTGACCATGGGCGACCGCATCGCCGTTATTAACTTCGGTGTTCTGCAGCAGGTCGGTACTCCGCGTGAACTCTACGAAACCCCGGCAAACGAATTCGTCGCAGGCTTCATTGGCTCACCTGCGATGAACCTGGGCACGTTCAACGTCTCGAATGGTTACGCCACGTTGGGTGAGGCCAAGATTAAGCTGCCGGAAGCAACACTTGCTGCAATCGTGCCGGAGGATCAGAACCAGATTATTGTGGGCTTCCGTCCGGAGGCATTTGACCTGGTCGAGGGGCCGGGCGATGACGTCATTCCGGTGCAGGTCAATTTGGTCGAGGAATTGGGCTCCGATGCATTCATGTATGGCGACCTCGTCGGTGGTGGAGCACTGAGTTCCGGATCCTCCTCTAATCCGGACGAAGAGGAGCACGGTCAGGTGGTTATTCGTACCGCCCCGCGCACCGCGCCGAAGTTGGGCTCGGTAGTTTACGGCAAGATTCGCCCGGGCATGCTGCACCTGTTCTCTAAGTCGACTGGTATGCGCCTTCCAGCTTAAACTCCTACGTTTAGATGAAATGAGTAGCTGGTAGGGCAGCAGGACAGTTTTAGGAGCCACCGTGTCGGAAACTATGAAAATAGCCGCGACAACGGTGGCTTCGAAGCTTTTGCGCCTTCCTTGGCATATACCTCTGGAACAGTGGCCAGATGATTTGTTAGCCGCCCTACCTCAGGGAATTTCCCGGCACATTGTCCGATTCGTCAACTTAGACGACCGCGTCATTGCAGTGAAAGAAATTGGTGAGTTCACTGCTCATCATGAATACCGAATGTTGCGTGACCTGATCAGGCTCGGTGCTCCATCGGTTCGCCCGCTCGCGGTAATTACCGGCCGTAAGGATGCAGATGGCGAACCGTTAACTGCCGCACTCGTCACAGAACATCTCGAGTATTCGCTGCCGTATCGTGCAGTTTTTTCTCAACAGGTCACCCGCGAAACTGTGGTTCGCCTGATTGACTCTTTAGCAGTTCTGCTAGTTCGTCTGCATCTGCTTGGTTTTTACTGGGGTGACGTGTCGCTGTCGAACACTCTGTTTCGTCGTGACGCAGATGCCTTTTCCGCCTACCTTGTCGACGCGGAGACGGGAGATTTGCAAGGTACGCTCTCAGATTCCCGCAGGCTCTACGATGTCGACGTTGCCCATACCAATATCATCGGGGAGCTCATGGATCTGCAGGCCGGCGGATTCCTGGATCCTGAAATGGATGTAATTGCGGTGGGTAGACGCATTATTGAGCGTTATGAAGATCTGTGGCAAGAGCTGACGGGGGAAGAATCCATCGGTGTTGAGGAGCCTTGGCTTGTCGATGAGCGGATGCGCAGGCTCAATGACCTCGGTTTCGATGTCGGTGAGCTGAAAGTCACGAGTGATGGTGGCCGCGTTGTGTTCCGACCACGGGTGGTTGACGCAGGCCATCATCATCGGCAGCTGATGCGGCTGACAGGATTGGACGTGCAAGAGGGGCAAGCGAGGAGGATGCTCAATAGTATGCAGACCTTTCGGTTGTCGGAAGGTCTGGAAGGGATCCCGCTAGAGCAAGTTGCGCACCGATGGCTGCGTGAAGTTTTCGAGGCCACAATCCTGGCTGTGCCCGAGGGGCTGCGTGGAAGGCTGCAGGATGCGCAGATTTTCCACGAGGTCTTGGAACATCGCTGGTACATAGCGGAAAAACGCCGTGCGGATGTGCCGCTTCAAGAAGCGGTGCAGAGCTACGTGGCCCGAGTGTTGCCCGGGCATCGCGACGAGTCCGTATATCTTCCGGCGAGCGATGAGGTCGAGTAGCTCTCTAAAAGCAGACTGTTGAGCGTACGATTATTTCAAAAGTGACAACCAAACGACCTACCAGAATGTATATAAAAATATACATACAGGCCAAACAGGGGTACTTTTGGCGGTCGGGTGGTTGTCGGGTCTGTGTGTGATTGTCGCGGCCAGGTGCTTGCTTTGGTGTCGGTAGATGGCTCTGTTCAGTGAAAACAGCTCGAGAACAGCTCTAATTCTAGGTGTGTTTTCGAGAGCTTTTACTATTTTTCTCCTTTGCATTTGTTCACAGCTGACTGAAGGCCAACCTAAATTGGTTTTGGTCAAGTAAGATTTTGGTGAGACCGAATGCCCGCGTGGGTGGCATCGAAGTTCGCATGAAAGGCTACTTCTAGCCGCAGGGCGGGATAATCCAATTAGGCCACGGCTGTTGGCAAATATCCGTCCGAATTACTCGGAGGGTGCCATTGAAGTGGCCTTTCTTCTCAAGGGAGAAAATATAGTGAAGAACTTCAAGCGCCTTTCAGCTCTGTGTGCAGCAGGCCTGATGGCAACCGCTGGTTTGGTTGCGTGCTCGAGTGATGATGCGGTTGCAGATGGTGGTGTCTACTTCCTTAACTTCAAGCCGGAGCAGGATGCCGCATATCAGAAGATTGCGAAGGCATACACTGACAAGACTGGTGTTCAGGTCAAGGTCGTTACCGCTGCTTCGAATTCCTATGAGCAGACTCTGAAGGCCGAGATTGGTAAAAAGGACGCGCCAACACTGTTCCAAGTCAATGGTCCGGCGGGCCTGCGTACTTGGCAGGAATACATGGCAGACATGTCTGACACTGAAATTGCACAAAACCTCAACGAGGGCATTGAGCCGCTGAAGGGGGAGGACGGCAAGGTATACGGCGTCCCGTTTGCAGTCGAGGGATTTGGCCTGATCTATAACGAAGAGATCATGGACAAGTACTTCGCGATGCCTGATGCCAAGGCCAAGAGCATCGACGAAATCAAGGCCTTCGGAAAGCTGAAGGAAGTCGCTGAGGACATGCAGGCCAAGAAGGACAAGCTGGGAATCTCCGGCACCTTCGCTTCCACCTCGCTCGCATCCGGTGAGGATTGGCGCTGGCAGACGCACTTGGCCAACGGGCCGGTTCATTATGAATTCGAGGACCTTGGCACCAAGGAAACCGCTGATGTGAAGTTCAAGTACAACAAGGAGTTCAAGAACCTCTTTGATTTGTACCTGAATAACTCCACTGTCGAAAAGACTCTGGCCCCGTCGAAGGCTGTGTCCGACTCGATGGCTGAGTTCGCTCAGGGCAAGGCCGCTATGGTTCAGAATGGCAACTGGGCATGGTCCCAGATCAACGATGTCTCTGGCAACGTGGTCAAGCAGGACAAGATTAAGTTCATGCCTATGTACATGGGTCTGAAGGACGAGGATAAGACCGGCATCTCGGTTGGTACTGAAAACTACCTGACGGTCAACTCCAAGGCTTCGGAGGCTTCCCAAAAGGCAACGAAGGACTTCGTCAATTGGCTGTTCAACACCGATGAGGGCAAGAAGTACGTCGTCGAGGATCTTGGATTCATCGCTCCGTTCCAGAACTTCACTGAAGCCGACACCCCGAATGACCCGCTGGCCAAGGAAGTTGCCGCAGCAATTGAGAACGAGGATCTGACCACCATCCCGTGGGACTTCCAGTACTTCCCGTCTCAGCAGTTCAAGGATGATTTTGGCGCAGCGCTGGCGCAGTACGCTTCCGGAAAGATGCCGTGGGACAAGGTTGTCGAGACTTTCGCCGACAGCTGGAATGCGGAATCTCCAAACAATTAAATACCAGCAAATCAAAGGTGAGCCATTCCATCGGTGAGTGTGAAGCGAAAGTTTCTCGTGCATGAACAACCGACGGAATGAGTTCAACCAATGGCAAGGCGGAGCTCGGGGCTCGGTGACCTGTTAAACCGGTCTCGAGGCACCGGGCTCCGCCTTTAGCTTTAGGAGCGGTGTTGTAAATGCAAGCAACATTGAAAAAGTATTTCCCAATTTTCGTGCTACCCACGCTGATTGCCTTTGCAATCGCGTTCTTGGTGCCGTTCGTAATCGGTTTCTTCCTATCATTTACTGACTTCACAACCATCACTAATGCGCAGTGGGTTGGTATCGAGAACTACCAGAAGGCCTTTAGTGAGCGCGAGGGCTTCGTCGCTTCCTTCGGATTTACTCTCATGGTGGTTGTTGTTTCCATCATTACTGTGAACTTGTTCGCGTTCTGGATCGCATGGATTCTGACGCGCAAGCTGAAGGGTACGAACTTCTTCCGAACAGTCTTCTTCATGCCGAACCTTATCGGTGGCATTGTGCTCGGTTACACCTGGCAGTCGATGATCAACGCCGTGCTGGCATCGTACGGTACGACGATTGTGTCCGACTGGAAGTTCGGTTACGCCGGTCTGATCATCCTCATCAACTGGCAGCTGGTCGGCTACATGATGATTATCTATATTGCCGGTCTGCAGAATGTCCCGCCGGAGCTCATTGAAGCTGCGGAGATTGATGGCGCTGGACGCTGGGAGATTCTGCGGCACGTTACTATCCCGATGGTCATGCCATCGATTACCATTTGCCTCTTCTTGACCCTGTCGAACACTTTCAAACTCTTCGATCAAAACTTGGCCCTGACCAATGGTGCGCCGGGCTCAGAGACAGAAATGGTTGCTCTGAACATCGTCAACACCATGTTCAACCGAGTTGGTGTGGAGGGCGTTGGTCAAGCCAAGGCAGTAATTTTCGTCGTCGTGGTCGTAGCGATCGCGATGCTGCAGCTGCGTGCTACTCGCAGCAAGGAAGTGGAGGCATAAATGTCTGTCGACGCTGCAATGACCACTGAAACGACCACCAAGCTCCCAAAGTCCAAGCCCGCTAAGCAGGACGAGGCCAAGGTGGGAGGCGTATCTAAGGTCATCATCTACGCGATTCTGGTGTTTTTGACCGTCGTGTTCTTGGGGCCAATCGCGTTCATTATCTTCAACTCGTTCAAGTCCAAGTTCGCAATTTCAGATAACCCCTTCCAGCTGCCACTAGGTGACATGTGGGTCGGGTTCGAAAACTACGCCGTCGGCCTGATGAAGGAGGGCTTCGGCTGGGCGATCGTGTGGTCCTTTGTCATCACGATCCTCTCGGTTATTGCGATTGTGTTCTTCTCTGCGATGACGGCTTACTACATCACGCGGGTGAAGACGTGGTGGACCTCGCTGCTGTATTACCTGTTTGTGTTCTCGATGGTCATCCCGTTCCAGATGGTGATGTTCCCGACCGTCAAGATCGCCGACATGCTGCATTTGAACAACCCAATCGGCATTGTGGTTCTCTACTTGGGCTTTGGTTCTGGTCTGTCGGTATTCATGTTTGCCGGCTTCATCAAGTCGATCCCGATCGATATCGAGGAAGCCGCGATGATTGACGGCGCATCTCCGATGCAGAACTACTTCCGCATCGTTTTGCCCATGCTCAAGCCGACTGCAGTGACAGTCGCAATTCTTAACGCGATGTGGGTATGGAACGACTACCTGCTGCCGTACCTGGTCATTGGCCTGTCCACTAAGTACAAGACCATCCCGGTTGTCGTGCAGAGCTTCGTTGGCTCCAACGGTAACCGTGACCTTGGCGCGATGATGGCAATGCTGGTGCTCGCAATCATTCCGATTGTGATCTTCTACGTCGCTACCCAGAAGCACATTATCGAGGGTGTTGCTGCGGGCGCCGTTAAGGGGTAGTCGCCTAAGCGTTAGCGCATAGGGCGCCAAGCACCGCGTTTTACGAAAGCGAAAGCCTCAACCGCGTAGGTTGAGGCTTTCGTCTGTTAATCAGCCTTTATTAGGATATGAACTCGTGGATAGATTTTTCAGCACCGATACAAAGTTCTACGCAGCCTGGTCGCTGTTAGCAGACCTTGTAATCATCAACCTGCTGATGATCGTCGCATCCATCCCGATAGTCACTGCAGGCGCAGCAACTCGCGCTGGAGTAGTGGTCGCTCGCGATATGGTCCGTGACGAGGGCTCGAGGCCCGTACGGCGTTACTTACGCGCCCTGTTGGACAATTGGCGCACACCAACCTTGTGGTGGCTGTTCACCTTGGTTCTCGCCGGTGCCATCGGCTATGAGTTCTACGTTATCTCGCGCGCGGACCTCGGCACTGTCGGCCTAATCTTCGCCGCAGGAGTTACCTCCGGGGCGCTAATACTGCTGGGAATTACCGCGTGGGTCTACTCGCTGTGCTCGCTTTCCGACGGTCAATCGTCGCTACGCCGAACCCTGGCAACGGCCACCAGCATGACCGTCAAAAACCTGCCGCGGACTGCGCTCGCAGTTTTGGCGCTTCTCATCGTGCCCGCGGCCATTTTCTTTTTTCCGGCGAAGATCTACGCGATCGCTACCTATGTCTTCCTCATCGGGTACTCGCTGAGTTGGTATTTAGTGATGCTGGCGCTTGAGCCCGTTCTGCCAGACAATGCTGGGTAGGTTTTCCCACTGGCTCCACTGGCACTGACTTAATCGGTGCCAGCTCGCACACCAGGCTGCTGACGGCCCTTAGCCCTCGTACTCCTTAATCTGGGGAAAGTCCTCCGCCTCGACCATCTCTAGCAGCTTCTCGCGGCGGACAAACGCGGAGCATGCGCCGACCGCCTGTACGGCTGCTGCACCCGCGGCGGTGGCCAGAGGGATGGCGTCGTAAAGCGAGGTACCCTTAGCCAGTTCCGCGGTGAGCGTGCCGACGAACGCATCGCCGGAGCCAGTGCCGTCGACAATCTTCTCCTCTGGCAGCTTGAGCGCGGGGTGCTCGTAGATTGTCGGCTCGTCATCGATACCGTCGGAGTGCTGTGCGAAGAGACAGCCGTGGTCGCCGCGGAGCATGATGACGCTGGGGCAGTACTGCAGTAGTGCCTCGAGCTGTGCGCGGTAGTCGGTAGCGCGGATACCCTCGGCGATGTCCAGGCGACGGATTGTTTCCCAGGCGCCCTTCATATTGACAATCAGCGGATCTGCATGGTCAATCAGCGCAGGTGTAACGGTTACGACCGGATTGAGGTTCAGTACCAGTCGCGCGCTGTACATGGATGCGACGGACGCGATGGCCTCAGTTGCTTCCGGGAGGAGCTCGCCCTGTGCGAGCACGACATCCGCTGATGCGAACTCATCGACGAAATCGGTGGGGTCCGTCAGTGCGTCGGCACCGCGCTGGACAAAAATGACCGGGCGGCCCTTGCGGTTCGTTGCAACGAAAGCGCTGCCGGTCGGCAAATCCCAGGAAGTCTTAATGGAGTGGACATCTACGCCGTGTGCGTTGAGTTCCTCGACCACGACGTCCGCAGCGCGATCCTCACCAACCGTACCGGCCATGACAGCACGGACACCGTCGTAAGCAATGGCAACGGCCTGGTTAGCGCCCTTACCGCCTAGCGAATTAGTGCCGTCATCAACGATGAGCGTGCCACCTTCGGCGGGGACGCTATCGACCTGGACCAGGGTATCTAGGTGGATCGATCCGCATACAACGACGGTTGGATTCTCATTCAGGTCAGGATTCGGCTGCATAAAAATATAGGATAGTCGCGAATTGAAATCCGCGTTGGCCGCCCGGTTTCACGCCTGTCAGAGCCCGCGAATCGATGCCCTACAATCGATGGCTATGGCAAAACTGTACTTCCGCTACGGGACCATGAACAGCGGAAAATCCATCGAGGTCCTTCGCGTCGCCCACAACTACCGCGAGCGCGATATGCGACCGTTGATCGCCAAACCGGCCGTGGATACTTTGGCTGACGGCGACGTGCACTCCCGCATCGGAATTGCGGAACGCGCGCACCTCATCCACGACGGCGATGACCTTTCCTCGCTTGCCGACGGCCACGATTGCCTAATCATCGATGAAGCACAGTTTCTCACCCCTGACCAGGTTGACCAGTTGCTGGGCATTACCCTTCGCGGTACTCCGGTGCTCTGCTATGGCCTGCGTACCGACTTTCGCACGCATGCCTTCCCGGGCTCCCAGCGATTGCTTGAAGTCGCCCACACCATTGAGGAAATTAAGACAATTTGCACCTGTGGGCAGAAGGCCATCTTTACGGCGCGGTTAAACCCGGACGGCAGCATTATTCTCGACGGCGAGACCGTGGAAATTGAGGCACTCGAAGCGCCGAAGTACATCTCCCTGTGTGCCAGCTGTTACAACCGGATGTCGGGTAAGTGGGCGTGAGCGGGCGGGGACAGTTCCGAGACTAGAGTGCGACAAGAAAACAGGCGACGAGAAATAGGGAACAAAAAGGGAACAGCCCCGGTAGTCGAACCGCGGAAGTTCTCTCACCAGGGCATTTAGTGCCCCCAGCAGGGCTCGAACCTGCGACAAAAGGATTATGAGTCCTCTGCTCTAACCGACTGAGCTATAGGGGCAAGGCTCGGGCACTGCGAAGCGGCAATTAAGCGCTATTAATTAGCGCCCGAGACCTCATAGCATCATAGCAATCTGCCACTGCGTGGTGATAAAAGCCCTATAGCCAGCAGGTTCTGCTGCCATTGCGCGGATTCAAAGAAGTTGTCCCGCGTTCTCGATGCCCTCATCTCTGAGCTCGATGAAGCAAAGCGTCTCCCGTGCTCAACGAACCAAAGCTCCGGAAAATTACGACTTTCGGTTGATGAATCAGTGCTTGGACACTTCTAGCATTAATCCTATGAGTACGAAACCTTCCTTGAGCAGCGCCGACGTCTCAGCCGACGCACAACCCGGTGCTACAGAGAAAGCGGAGGGCACCGCCGTCACGGCAATCGCCAACGAGGATCAGATTGCTGAGTTCTCGGCCTCGCCACAGCGCTGGTGGGGCCTGCTCGTGCTTGCGGTTGGCCTAGGCATGATTGTCCTCGACGGCACCATTGTTGGTGTCTCACTGCCGACTATCATTTCGGAGCTGGGCCTCGACATCGTCGGTGCGCAGTGGATTACCACTATCTACTCCGTCGTCTTCGCCGCGCTGCTGCTAACCTCTGGCCGTGCTGGTGACCGCTTTGGCCGTCGAACCCTTTTTCTCGTCGGTCTGGTCATCTTCACGGGCGGCTCCGTTGTGGCCGCGCTTTCCACATCCTTGGCCCCGTTGGTCGTAGCCCGCGTTATCCAGGGCATTGGTGGCGCGTGCATTCTGCCGTCGACACTGTCCAGCGTTAACGCACTGTTCCGTGACAAAGATCGCGCCACCGCATTCGGCATCTGGGGTGCGGTCATGTCCGGTGCCGCAGCAGTCGGCCCGCTCTTGGGTGGCGTCCTTACTCAATTCGCTGGTTGGGAAGCCATCTTCTGGGTCAATGTGCCCATCGCTGTGGTGCTTTTCCTCCTTGCGCTGCGCTGGGTGCCGAACACCGCGGGCGAGACCAATGGCGCTGGTGGTTTCGACGTTCTCGGCCTGCTGCTATCTGGAATCGGCTTTGGTGCCGTCGTCTTCGGCATCATTCAGGGTGCCAAGATTGGGTTTGCTTTTCCCTCCGCGCCCGTCGTCACGCTCTTGGTTGGTGCGGTGGTGCTCGTCGCCTTCGTGCTGTGGGAGAATCGTCGTCGAAAGAACGCGGATCCTGCGCTGTTGGATGTGTCGATGTTCTCTTACGCCACGTTCAGCTGGGGTAATACCACGGCGATGCTCGTCGCGGTGGGTGAGTTCGCGCTGGTCTTCGTGCTGCCGCTTTACTTGGTGTCGGCGATTGGCTTGTCGACGATCGCAACTGGCCTGGTCCTGGCAGCGATGGCTCTCGGCGCGTTTTTCGCAGGTGCCACGGCGCGTCATCTAGCGGCCCGGATTACCCCGGCCGGTGTCGTGATTGTGGGGCTGGGGCTCGAGGTCTTTGGTTCGCTGCAGTTGGCGGCGGAAGAGCGTGTTGGCCTGCCGTTGTGGCTAGTTGTGTTTGCGCTGATTATCTACGGTCTGGGCCTTGGCCTGGCGTCGGCGCAACTGACCTCGCTGGTGCTCGGCGATATTCCGGTGCGTCTGTCGGGACAGGCGTCGGCGACGCAGTCGACAATCCGGCAGATTGGTTCTGCTCTCGGTGCGGCACTCGGTGGTATGGCGTTGACGATTGGGCTGGATCGCGAGATTGCGAAGTTGTCGCCGGGACTGGAGCAGATGGGGCAGGGGCTGAAGGATTCCGCCGGCTCTACCCTGATTGGTCTGCGGGCGCAGGGCGCTTCCGACGCTGTATTGATCCCGCTGACAAATGCGTTTGCACATGCCACACAGTTTGCGCTGTATTCCGCCGTCGGTGCGCTAACTATCGGTTTCCTCTGCTCGCTAAAGGTACTGCAGCTGCGCAAGCAGGCTGAGAAAACGAATTAAAGATTCGGAATATTTGGCTGTGAGCCTGCGTTGGGAATTGGTGTCACAACATCAATCGTGGCAGTCTTATCGTTTGTCTCTTAACCGGACTTGCAAGATAGAAATGACCAACATGAAAATGCTCACAAAGCGGCGTTGGCTCGATTACGGCCGAATTTCCACTTCCTCCTGTCGCTAAACACTTCAGGTTTCCGCCCCCGTTGCGCCTACCTCTTCGAGGCTGAGCCCAGCGGCCCTCGGATACCCCATCACGCGCATATGTCAGATGACCTAAAGCGCGCCATAAGTGTTTTCAGACAGATAAAAATCCAGGAGGAAAAGTGAATAAATTCAAATGGGCGACCGGCTTCGGTGCCCAAGTTGTCTATGGCCTGATTATTGGTCTCATTTTGGGCTTCATGGCCCGCAGTACTGGCGATGACTCCTCGCTGCGCACAGCGCTGGACGAGGTCGGCAGTACCTACGTCACGCTGTTGAAGCTGCTCATTCCGCCGCTGGTGGTCACCGCAGTCGTGGTGTCGATTGCCAACCTGCGCCAGGTCGCAGGCGCAGCCAAGCTGGCTGTTTCGACGCTTATTTGGTTCGCCATCACATCCTTTGTATCGGTGGTTATTGCCATTGGCCTGGGCTTGCTTATCAAGCCGGGCGTTAACTCCGGCGTCGATGCCTCGGCTGCACAGGAACCGGATTCTGTGGGCTCGTGGTGGGGATTCCTGCAGAGCATTGTCCCGCAGAACTTCCTCGGCCTTGGTGTGAAGATCAGCGAATCTGACGGTGCTGTATCCGGCTCGCTGAACTTCAACGTCCTGCAGCTGCTGGTCATCGCGATTGTCTTCGGTATTGCCGCAGTAAAGGTCGGCCCGAAGGCTGAACCGTTCATCGAGTTCTCCGGCTCTCTTTTGACCATCGTGCAGAAGGTGCTGTGGTGGGTTATCCGTCTGGCACCAATCGGTACTGCGGCTCTGATCGGTCATGCTGTCGCTGAGTACGGTTGGGAAGCACTTGGCAGCCTGGGCAAGTTCGCCATTGCCATCTACATTGGCCTGTTCCTGGTTATCGCAGTTGTGTACCCAGTTGTGCTGAAGATTCATGGCATTAGCCCAATCGACTTCTTCCGTCGCGTCTGGCCAGTGACCTCGCTCGGCTTCTTTACTCGTTCGTCGATGGGCGTCATGCCGGTCACTGAGCGCGTTGTCTCGCGTCGTCTGGCAGTGCCGGATGAGTACGCCTCTTTCGCAGTGCCGCTGGGTGCTACCACGAAGATGGATGGTTGCGCTGCCATTTACCCGGCTATCGCAGCTATCTTCGTGTCGCAGTTCTACGGGGTACCGCTGGACTTCACGGACTACCTGCTCATCATCTTCGTCTCCGTTATCGGTTCGGCTGCAACTGCTGGCACCACCGGCGCTACCGTCATGCTGACCCTGACTCTGTCGACTCTCGGCTTGCCACTTGCCGGCGTCGGCCTCCTGCTGGCTGTTGAGCCGATTGTGGATATGGGACGCACCGCGGTGAACGTCACCGGCCAGGCCGTGGTCCCATTGGTCGTCGCAAAGCGTGCAGGAATTTGGGGCCAGGACGAGTGGGACGCAAGCGCCAACGCCGACCTGTCGCCAGCCGACGAAACAGCTGACGAGTCGGACGACGAGTCTGCGGACGCGCCTGCTGAGAAGTCCACGTCTGCCGCGCTTGCGTAGTCTTGAGGACATGACTTCTTGGAAGCCGTCTGTTCTAGCGCAAGTTGACCAGTGGCCAGTCGATGCGGTCGCGGCTGCCGCGCGTGCCGACGATGGCAGTTGGCACACCCACGGTGATAGCGGCCGAGTTTTTGAACTGGCCAGTGTGACCAAGCTGTTGGCGGCCGTGGGAATGCTTGTGGCCGTCGAAGAGGGTGCGCTGGAGCTCAATCAAGAGCTCACGCCACCCGGTCGTGGTGCGACTGTGCGTCACCTACTGGCGCACGCCGGCGGGGTGGGGTTTGCCAGCCGTGAGCTGGAAAAAGAGCCAGGGGAGCGGCGTATTTACTCCTCCGCGGGTTTTGACATCATCGCCGATGTAATCGCCGCGGAGGCAGACATGCCGTTTAGTGAATACCTGCGCCAGGCTGTGTTTGAGCCGCTAGGGATGGCGGATTCCGTGCTGGATGGCTCGGCAGGGCATGGCGCGCGCAGCAGCGTCGCTAATCTCATGGCCTTCGTCGATGAGATTCTCGCCCCGACTCTTCTGCATCCCGATACCGTGACTGAGGCGTTGACGGTGCAGTTCCCGGGGCTGAATGGTGTTGTGCCTGGCTATGGTATGCAACGTCCGGCCGATTGGGGCCTGGGCTTTGAGATCTTCGGGCACCCCGATTCCAAGCAGGGGCTGTGGTTTGGTGCCTCGATGCCCAAGGATGTCGCAGGCCATTTTGGGCAAGCGGGCACACTCCTGTGGCTGCATCGTCCAACCGGACGGGCGGCAATCGCGCTGACCGACCGAGATTTCGGCGAGTGGGCAAAGCCTCTATGGGCCGACTTCAACGACGAACTCTGGAGTGAGCTGGAAGAACACGCTGAGGATTAAGGGGGATGTGGAGTAAGCCGGCGTCGCTTGCGGCGCCGATTTTTCGTCTCAGCGTTAAATCACATCTGGGGGATTAAGGACAACTTGAGGGTTGCCAGCAGCCGTCTTGGAAATAACAATCATAAACACGTGCAACGCAAACCTCAGAAGTGTTGTTTTACCGCAGTGCTTTTTCTGCAGTGTGGCAAGTGTCGTTGGATGAGTTCGTAGGGGAAGACGAATCTCGTCTTACACCAATTGACCGCAACCTTTCCGAGGACCTTCGTCTATGCGCACCCAACTTTCAGGCGTCCTGTGGATTCACAGCATGCCAGGGCCGCTGCAACCACACATCACGTGGGCGCTGGCCCGACTCAGCATGCCCGATGGCACTAAGCCAGGCCGGGATATTTGGCGTGCGACCGACCAGGATTCCACTTTGTGCGCTGAGGTGCCTTTCACTGCAAGTGCTGACACCATCGCCACACTGGTGGACAACCTGGCTAGGTGGCCGCGCCTCTATTTCGAGCTGGCGCAAGACCCAGCCGTGGATGATGACGGCTACGCCATTGACGGTATGCGCTACTGCCATACCCCGCAGCTGGGGACTTTCTCCGGACAGACCGATGCCGCCGGAAACATCGTGATCAACGAAGACGCGCTGCGTTCCATCATGGCGCGCGGCGGCGACATCAAAGGTGCCCTCGACGCGGCCATCGGTGGGCCGTGGGACCGCGTGTTAGAGCCGATGCGCATGATGACGGCAGGCTACGCCCCCGAAGACTGCTTTACGACGTCCACCCCTGCCGGGACCGACAGTGCCAGCGGCAACTCGACCGCTGGCAACGCAGACCTTGGTGGGGTAGAGGCAGCTAACGTGCTGCAGCTCTACCCGCGCCGGGCGGCGATGTAGTCAACTACATCGCCGAGGGTCTTAAACGAGGAAATGTCCTCGTCCTCAACGCGGGCTCCCAGCTCTTCTTCGCAACGGACGGCCAACTCTACGACGCTTAGGCGGTCAAAACCGTAGTCGGTCAGCGGGGTGGAGAGCTCTAAGGACTCCACCTCGTCGTTAGCCATCTTTTTGACGATTGCCACGACCTCGCCGTGAAGACCTGCGGGCAGGTCAGCGTCGGCGGAACTCTTCTTCGAGCCCCCGTTCGCTGCATTAGGAGAGGCATCGTCAGCGTCACCGGTGACCTGTGTGCCCAGTAGGGCGCTGAGCTGATCTCCAAGGCTTGAGGTCATTATTCAGCGTCCTGAGTGGTTGCGGTTGGATCGGTAATCTGCAGCTCTTCAGCTGCTTCCTGGGCGACATTCATGTCGAGCTTGCCAGCGCGTGCCAGTGCGGACAGGGCCGCAACAGCGACTGACTCGCCGTCGGAGTTGAAGTAGCGGCGAGCGGCCGGACGGGTATCCGAGAAGCCGTAGCCGTCGGTGCCGAGGACGGTGTAGTCACCCGGAACCCACTTGCGAATCTGCTCCGGGACCGCACGTTGGAAGTCGGTCACTGCGATGAACGGCCCATCGGTGTCGGACAGCTGGCGGGTAACGAAGGCGTCGTCGACCTCTTCAGCCGGGTTGTGTAGACGCTCAGTGTCACGCTCGTGCCCATCGCGGGCCAGCTCATTCCACGATGTCACCGAGTAAATCGAGGAAGCCACGCCGTAGTCTTCCAGGATGTCCGCGGCGCGCAGCGCCTCCTGCATGCCAATGCCGGAAGCCAGCAGGTTGACATGCTTGTCGCCCTCAGCCTTGCGGAAGCGGTAGATACCGCCAAGTAGCCCCTCGACATCGAGGTCTTCCGGGACAGCCGGCTGCGAAGTCGGCTCATTGTAGATAGTCAGGTAGTAGATGACATCTTCGCCGCGCTCTGGCCCGTACATGCGGTCGATACCGTCGCAGACGATGTAGGCAATCTCGTAGGCGAACGCCGGGTCGTAGGAGACCACAGACGGGTTCGTAGCCGCCAGCAGTTGGGAGTGACCGTCCATGTGCTGCAGGCCTTCACCGGTCAGCGTCGTGCGACCAGCTGTAGCGCCGAGCAGGAAGCCACGGGTCATTTGGTCACCAGCGGCCCAAATGGAGTCAGCCGTACGCTGGAAACCGAACATCGAATAGAAGATGTAGAGCGGAATCATGGCAACGCCATGGGTGGCGTACGCCGAGCCGACAGCGGTAAACGACCCCACAGAGCCCGCCTCGGAAATGCCCTCGTGCAGAATCTGGCCGTCCTTCGCTTCCTTGTAGGACAGCATCAGCTCATGGTCGACCGGAGTGTAATTCTGGCCGTGCGGGTTGTAGATCTTCAGCGTCGGGAACCAGGAGTCCATGCCGAAAGTACGGGCCTCATCAGGGATGATGGGCACAAAACGATCCTTGAGGTCCTTATCGCGCATCAGGTCCCTGAAAACACGCACCGTCGCCATAGTGGTGGCAACCTTCTGCTTACCTGATCCCTTGAGCAGGTTCTTCAGGCTCTCAGGCTTTGGCACTGTCAGAGGCTCGTAGCTAGTGCGGCGCTCTGGCACGAAACCGCCGAGCTCCTTGCGTCGCTCCAGCATGTACTGCACTTCCTCGGACTCCGGGCCCGGGTTGTAGTACGGCGGCAGGTAGGGATCCTTCTCCAGCTCCTCGTCGGAGATTGGAATGCGCTGGTTATCGCGGAAAAGCTTCAGGTCGTCGAGTGCTAGCTTCTTCATCTGGTGGGTCGCGTTGCGGCCCTCGAAGTTGTGGCCAAGGCCATAGCCCTTAACCGTGTGCGCCAGGATGACAGTCGGCTGATCCTTGGTCTCCAAGGCCTTCTTGTAGGCAGCGTAAATCTTGCGGTAGTCGTGGCCACCGCGACGGAGGTTCCAAATCTCCTCGTCGGTCATGTCCTCGACCAGCTTGGCAGTGCGCGGGTCACGGCCGAAGAAGTGCTCTCGCACCCAAGCGCCGTCGTTAGCCTTCAGCGTCTGGTAATCGCCATCGCAGAACTTATTCATCAGGTCGACTAGTGCGCCGTCCTTGTCCTTGGCGAAGAGCTCGTCCCATTCACGGCCCCAAACGACCTTGATGACATTCCAACCAGCGCCGCGGAAGAACGACTCCAACTCTTGGATGATGCTGGTGTTACCGCGCACCGGACCGTCGAGACGTTGCAGGTTGCAGTTAATGACGAATGTCAGGTTATCCAGGTTGTTCAGCGCCGCATGCTGAATGGCACCACGGGATTCCGGCTCGTCCATTTCGCCGTCACCGAGGAAGGCCCAAACGTGCTGCTGTGAGGTGTCCTTGATGCCGCGGTCATGGAGATAGCGGTTAAAACGGGCCTGGTAGATAGCGTTAATTGGTCCCAGCCCCATAGACACCGTCGGGAACTCCCAGAACTCCGGCATGCCATGCGGGTGCGGGTAGGAGGGAAGGCCATTGCCCTCACCGAGGGAGACCTCCTGTCGGAAACCGTCGAGGTCCTCTTCGGTCAGGCGCCCCTCTAGGAATGCACGGGCGTACATGCCCGGCGAAGCGTGGCCCTGGAAGAAGACGTGGTCACCGCCGCCTGGGTGGTCCTTGCCGCGGAAGAAGTGGTTAAAGCCGACCTCGTAAAGCGGTGCGGCACCCGCATAGGTGGAGATATGTCCGCCCACGCCGATACCTGGACGCTGTGCGCGATGGACCATAATTGCCGCATTCCAGCGGATCCACTTGCGGTAGCGGCGCTCAATGTCCTCATCGCCTGGGAATTCTGGCTCCATCTCAGTCGGGATGGTGTTGACGAGGTCTGTCGAGGTCAGCGGCGGTAGGGCCACGCGCTTTGCCGTGGCACGTTCCAGCAGTCGCAGCATGAGGAAGCGTGCGCGTTCCGGACCTGCCTCTTCCAACAGGCCGTCGAGAGACTCAAGCCACTCCTTGGTCTCTTCAGGATCTGCATCCGTGAGATAGGAGGCGACCCCATCACGGATAAGGGCAAAATTTGACTCATCAGAGTGGGCTTGTGGCGTACCTGACGATGTATCGGACATTGTGAGCTCCTTTCAGTCCCTGAAGGAAAGGCAAAGGTTATTGTTCTCCACTCTACTTCTGAATCGTTTGTTGTGCCCCTAGCCGTTTCTTACACACGCTTTCACCGAATAATCCGCTTGGCTTTACGACGAACATTGCGAAGAACACCGCGAAAACTGCACCTTTTTGGGGAAATTCTTATTTTGCAGCTGTGAAAAATGTATTTGAGCGGTAAAATTTCTCCACATAGTTCGAAAAATCGAGCTGAATATTTTTTCTAGAGGAGGAAAAGGGAAGTGGTCAACGCCACAGGCGCTGCTCATGAATATGCGAGCAGGCTCGGCATCAAGGAAGGTCAGCTAGTCCAGGAGGTTGGCTGGGATACAGACTGTGACTCAGCAATCAGTGAGTCGGTCGAGAATTTCCTGGATGCAGACCTGCTCGACGAAGACACGGATGAAGTTGTCGACGTCGTATTGCTGTGGTGGCGTGAAGAAGACGGCGACTTGGTCGATGGTCTTGTGGATGCTTCCCGCCCTTTGGAGGATGAAGGTCGCGTTTGGCTACTCACGCCGGGCGCTGGTCAGCCGGGTGCCATTGATCCTGGCGTGATTGACGAGTCCGCACAGCTGGCAGGTTTCTCCAACACCTCGGCGCTTCGGCTGGGGGATTGGCAGGGCAATTGCCTGGTGCAGCGCTCTAGCTAACCGGCTCTAGCTGTCCCGTTTGAATCGGCTACTAGCTGAGCTGTTGAAACAATCGACATAAACGCTGTTTGTAGTGCGCAATTGGCAATCTATGTTTTCCGTGTGTTAGAGTTTCGCAGCAGCGCGGCGATAGCTCAGCGGTAGAGCTCTGGTTTTACACACCAGCGGTCGGGGGTTCGAAACCCTCTCGCCGCACAGATATAATCCGCCCGGATTCTTGTAACGGAGAATCCGGGCGGATTTTGTTTGTGCTAAACTTCCGGTCTGTGCGTTTTACAAAATCGCTTGCCACCATTGTTTTTGTCGGATCTCTGCTCGCGGGCGCTCCCGCCTACGCAATCGGCGGGGATGGTAAACCGATAATCGATTCGGCCACCTGTAAAGCAATGGTCAAGGCTGCAAATGCGGGCGAGCCGGTGGATAATCCGTCGATTCTCCATCTCTCGGATCAGATGCCTTCCTATATTGCCGATGGCACTTTGGATTACGTTGTTGCCCCAGATTTTCCGTACCGCGCACAGCTAGATGCTGCTACTCAAGAGTGGAATGAAAAGCTCGGTGGCAAGGTTGTGCTTCGGGAAGTGACCAAGGACAAGGCTGATTCGGATACTGTGAACGTTCGCTATGTGCCAAGGCCGGACTCGCGCGTCTTGGCTTCTGCATCGGAAATTAGTAAGGAGATGACGGTTTTCGTTACTTCCACTCTCTATCCCGATGCAATTCGCAGCACTCTTGCCCACGAGTTTGGGCACTTGCTCGGTATCCGGCACACTTGTGATTACACCTTGATGGCCGCATCGCAGCACCGCCATCCGGCAGCGCATGTCACTCCGCTCGATGTCGCAGCCGTTCTGCAGGGGCAATTTGATTAGATTGTGTACACATGCCAGAAGTCGACACCTCTGGCGGCGTGGAGCGGCCATCGCAGTGGGGTATGCACTTGACCGCATTTTCGCAGATCCCACCAATCACCATCCGGTGGCCCTCTACGGGCAGGCCGTCAGCAAACTTGAGTGCCGAATCTACGCCGACTCCAAAGCGCGCGGTGTGGCGTTCACCGCAATCGCAGTGACCACGCCGGTAGCGCTTGCCGCCGCAGCCAGCACAGTCGCACCGAGTCTCACGCTGGCTGCCGCCACGTGGGCTTCGCTCGGCGGCACCACTCTCCGCCGTACTGGCGAGCGCATGACTGACCGACTCACTTCCGGCGACATCGATGCCGCCCGCGAACTTGTGCCGTGGTTGTGTTCGCGTGATCCGGAAGCTCTCGACGCTGATGGCATCGCCCGAGCGACCGTCGAATCGCTCGCTGAAAATACCTCCGACGCAGTCACCGGCACTCTCATGTGGGGTGCCATTGCAGGCGCTCCTGGTGTGGTCGCTCATCGAGCGGCTAATACCCTCGACGCGATGGTGGGGTACCGCAACGCTCGCTATCGGCAGTTCGGGTGGGCCAGTGCACGGCTTGACGACGTCGTCGGGTTCTTCCCCGCGAGACTTACAGCTGTCGCAACTGTGGTTGCAGGTCCGGACCGTCGTCAAGCATTGGCAGCGTGGCGACGAGACGCCGGCAACCACCCAAGCCCAAACGCAGGCATCGTGGAGGCAAGCGCTGCAGGCGCGCTGGGGCTGCAGCTGGGCGGCGCGACGGTGTATCCCAGCGGAGTGGAGATGCGCCCGGTGCTTGGCAGTGGTCGGAGGCCTGCGGTGGCCGATGTGCGGCGTGCCGCAGGGCTGAGCAAGCGAGTACAAAACATCGTTGCGCTAAGCTGCGCCGGAGCAGCAGTAATTGCCGGATGTGTTCGACGAGTGAAAGCGTGAACTGAGAGTTAGAAACGCTCGTCGTATCGGTTATCGCGATAACCCGCGGCGCGGTGGCCAGTGTTGCCGTAGCGCTGCGCCATGCGCTGACGGTGCAGCTCAGCGGCGCGATCCTCTTCGGGCTTAGCCGGCGGAGGGGTGGAAGTGGTGGCATCGTCCGATTCGGGTGCCGCGTCCTCGGTGTCATCAGCGTGATTGACTGGTTCTGCGGCTTCGGCATCGCGGAGATTCTTGGCCATCTCCTCCTGCTCCGCGCGGTCGCGTTTGCGTTCGACAATCTCGGCGCGAATGAACCAGACGACGGCCAGCGGCACGAGAGCGCCGAAGAAGATCCACTGGATGCCGTAGGAGAGGTAGGGGCCGGACTCCAGGGTGGGCAGCGGAATGGCCTCGATGACGGCATCGGATTTGTCCGAGAGCTGAAGCCAATCGGGGTTGAGTTCGGTGCCGACGAGCTCGGACACTTCCTTGGTATTGATTCCGTAGACCTGCGGCGGGGTGCCGGGGATTGGGGCGGTCTCGGCGGGAACCTCGTTTCGGCGGATAAAGGCCGAGATAGTCAAGGTGCCCTTCGGGGCTGGCTCAACATTGGGGGTGCTGGAGTCTGTAGGACGCACAAAGCCACGGTTGACCAGGTAATTTTCGCCATTGTTAGCGACGAAGACATCGAGTACCTGGACAGCGGGTGCGCCATTTACTGGGCGGTTACGCAATAGTACGCGGGTATCCGGCAGGAAGGACCCGGTGGCGGTAACGCGACGCCATTCGTTGCCCTCGACGAAGCCTTTGCCCTTGGGCATTAGCTCGTTGACATCTACGGGGTTGAGCTCGAATGAGTGCTCAAGCTGCTGATTGCGATGCTGCGTCGCGGTGTTCTTACCCAACTGCCACGGAGCCAGAACAGTAAATGCGAGATAGGAAAACGCAATGGCGACAATCGCAGTGAGAACCCATCCAGGGGTCAGAAACTGGCGCACATTCTTAAACACATTCATTGAGCTTACCCGGTGCTGTGGCTGGCACCAGAGCGGATGGCACTAGAGCGGATGGCACTGTTGTGGCGGGTGGGCAGTGGCACCTGTTTTAAAAGTGCATACCAAATGAGCACAGTGCTGATGAGGTGATGAGGGGGAGGAAAAGGCTGATTGCCGTGAGGGAAATCTCGCTTTCACAAGGATTCACCTGCGCGGAGATTGAGTGAACTTCGGGTAAAGTTGTTTGAGCGTATTTGACGGGGAATCTACCCGGGATAGATGGAAAGAGAGGTGTCGTGGTGGGCACGCAAACAGCGAAATCTTCGCCTTCACGTCGCTTCAGCACAGTCTCGCGCCAGTTCATCAAGTTCGGTCTGGTCGGCGGCACAGGTGTGGTTGTCAACCTGATTGTCGTGATCATTGCCCGCAAGTTGGGTCTCAGTCTGGGCACCAATGAACACGACGTGTTTTTGAACCTGTTCGGAACACGGTGGAATATCCGTTACTCCCACGTCTATGCAACTCTGGCGTTTGTCGTGGCTAATATTTGGAACTTCCAGCTCAACCGGTCCTGGACTTTCCGAACTGACAATCGCCCGAACTGGTTTAGACAGTTCTTCCCGTTTTTATTTGCAGGTATCTCAGCACTGATTGTGAACCTGGTTGTCATTACGCTGCTGACTAACCCCACCTCGCCGCTGGCACTGCCAACGGACATTTTCGACGACTCCACCGGTTTTAGGAACCGCCTCTACTGGGCAAACCTCATCGGTGTCATCTTGGGCACGCCCGCTAACTTCATCTTGAATAAGATTTGGGCGTTCCGAAACCGAGGCAATGCCAATAAAACAAAAGAAAAGGTTGTTTTGAAACCTTAACGTTCAGAGGCCAGCGCCAGAGTCTCACGCAACCATGCGATGATGCCCGGCGTCGCGGCCTCAATTTCGTTTCGAGTGCGGACGAACCCCTCCGGGCCACCGTAGTAGGGATCGGCCACGACGGCACCCTTCGGGGACGCCGGGTCGAAGGAACGCAGCAGGCGAATCTTTTCTTTTGGCACGCCAGCGCGGAGTAGACCATTGATGTGCGATTCATCCATGGCGATGAAAAGCGTTGCATCCATGTGCTCATCGCCTAGCTGTGCGGCGGTGTGATTTGGGTCGTAGCCGGCATTTTCCAGCTCGGCTTGCGCCCGCTCGTCGGCGGGTTCGCCGACATGCCAGCCGCCGATTCCGCAGGAGGCGAGCAGGACATCGTCGGCAAGCGCATTGGCTTCAACTGCGTCACGGACGATGATTTCAGCCATGGGGGAGCGGCAGATATTTCCGGAGCAGACAAACACGACGTACACGGACTCAGTACGATGCGACGAGTTCATAAGCATAATAGGCAAAACCAAACTTCTCGGAAAATAAAAATAGGATTGTCACTAATCGTTGACGAGTCTTAAAGATACAGCATTTCCCGCACAACACGATTCAGGTCCCCAGGCGACGACGCCACCGCCGCTGCCGATGCCCACTCAGATTCTGAGCCGTAGCCCCATTTAACAGCGATGGCGGGGATGCCGAACTGTGCTGCGCCCTCAAAATCATGGATGCGATCGCCGACCATTACGACCGAACCACGCGGGCGCACTGCTTCATCGGGTTCAATGCCCAACTCCTTGAGCGTGTACTCAATGACCTCAGTCTTTGTCTGCCGTGAGCCGTCGTCGCTGGCGGCGCCGATGAAGTCAAAGGCGTCGAGAAGTCCGAAATTGTCCAGGGTCTTGCAGGCGAAGTACTCGCCCTTGGAAGTCGCAGTGGCTAGCTGTACGCCTGCTGCCCGCCAATCGCGCAGGAGCTCCGGCCAGCCGGGGAACATCTCGGCACGCTGCCAAGCACCGGCGTGTTGATGCTCCATATACACAGCGAAGGCTCGGTCGACCTGTTCGTCGGAAAGCCCGAGAGATGCGAGTGTTTCCACCATTGGCGGCCCGGGAATCGTGTTGATAAAGCTCTCAGGCGGAAGTGGGCGGTCAATTTCCTCCAATGCAAGGCGAAATCCATGTGCGATTGCGGGGAGAGAATCGGCGATGGTGCCGTCGACATCAATAAGGACAGTGGGGCGATGGCCAGTGGACATATTGTTCATCCTAAAAGGTCATTAGGCTGGATGGCATGTTAGACGACCCGCTGCGCTATCATGGCGACCAGGCCGCCCATGGCGCTGACCTGGACTTTGCCGTCAATGTCCACGGCACCACACCGCAGTGGCTACAGCACTCGCTGGCCACGTCCCTCGGAGAACTTGCCGCGTATCCGTCGGCGCAGCTCGATGCCGACGTCCGCGCCGCCATCGCCGCCAACCACAATCGCAGCGCCGACGAGGTACTGCTTCTCCACGGCGTCGCCGAGGGCTTCTCGCTCTTGCCTCACTTGGGCTTGCCCGCCACAATCGTCCAGCCGCAGTTCACCGAACCCGAAGCCGCCTTCCTCGCCGCAGGAGTCGAGGTGGATTCGCTGGTACTGCCGTCGCCGTACACGCTCATGCCTACGCTTGCCGACGTCCACGAGAACGCATCCTTCCCGCATTCCCAGCAGCTTGAAGGCCGGATGGTCATCATCGGCAATCCGACCAACCCCACCGGCGTTGCTCATTCAGCGAATGACCTGCGGGGGCTCGCCAGCCGTTGTGGAATCCTGGTCGTGGATGAGGCGTTTATGGACGTCGCCGATGGCGAGATTATTCGGCGGTGCTCGCTAGCCGATTGCAGGCCGGGGGAAGCGAACAGAATCCCCGATAATGTCATCGTTTTCCGCAGTATGACTAAGACCTGGGCAATCGCAGGTCTGCGCTGCGGTTACGCACTCGGTCACCCGGAGCTCCTGGCACAGCTGGCGCGACGGCGTCCGCACTGGCCGCTGGGCACGTTGCAACTTACCGCTATGGCGGAAATCGCGCGTCGTGAGGAAGAGCTGCTATCAGAAATTCGTGCCGAGATTCGTCAGCAGCGCGAGTCTATGACCCAGCTGCTAGTGGCCGCCGGCTGGCAAGTGTTGGATTCCGAGGCTCCCTTTGTCCTGGCGCGTCCGGGAGGTGACCGGAGTTCTCACGATGGGCGGGGTGCTGCGGAGGTTGACGTCGTCAAGCATGAGCGTCTGAGACAGCGGCTCGCTGCGCGCGGAGTAGCCGTGCGGCGTTGCGACACCTTTGCCGGCCTGGACGGTTCGTGGTGGCGGCTGGCCGTGCGGGATGACGCGAGTGTGCGGCGGCTTGTTGCGGAAGTAGCGGATTTGCTGTCGCAGAACTGATGCGGTGGGGCGGAGTTCACTACGCTGGAAGAGAAGCTGGAGAGAAATGCATGTTGAAGGGATGGATGTATGACGGACTCTGCGCAGACCCGTGCCGAGGGCAATAACTCGGTGGTGACCGTTGCCGACGTGCGTACGGCGATGGACGCGGCCTACCCGCCGGCACTGGCGGAGAGCTGGGATAAAGTTGGCCTGATTTGCGGTGACCCGCAGGATGAGGTGCGTCGCATCGCGTTGGCGCTGGACTGCACTGACGAGGTCGCAGATCGCGCGATTGCCTCCGGTGCTCAGATGCTCGTTGTGCACCATCCGCTGCTTCTGCGCGGTGTGAATTCCGTGGCGGCGGATACACCGAAGGGTCGGATTATTCATAAGCTGATTCGGGCAGGTGTAGCTCTCTTTGCAGCGCACACTAACGCTGACAGCGCACGACCGGGTGTCAATGACCAGTTGGCCACGATGCTCGGAGTCGAACCGGGTGCGCCGCTAGCTCCGCAGCCGGCTCCCGGCTTGGATACCTGGACGGTGAAGGTTCCGGCAGATCACGTCGATAAGGTCGCGCAAGCCATGTTTGAGGCGGGCGCGGGCACTATCGGCGACTACGACAGCTGTGCGTTTCGCATTAACGGCCGCGGCCAGTTCCGCCCGCTGAGCGGGGCAAATCCCTTCATCGGCGCCGAGGGGCAGGTCGAGTATGTCGAGGAAGTGCGCCTGGAGATGGTCGCACCACGGTCCATGCGCGCGGCGATTGTTAAGGCTCTCGTTGCAGTGCATCCGTATGAGGAACCGGCATTCGACATCGTGGACAATCAGGCCACCGGTCTGGACCCGCAGCAGGCTGTGGGCATTGGGCGAGTGGGCACGCTAGATACGCCGATGCCATTTAAGGACTTCGTTGCGCGTGTGGCTGAGCGTCTGCCTGCAACGGCATGGGGCGTGCGCGGCGCAGGCGATCCGGAGCGGATGATTCGTACGGTTGCCGTTGCATCTGGTTCGGGCGACTCTTTCCTGGACACTGTGGCGAAGATGGGCGTCGATGCTTTTGTTACCTCGGACCTGCGGCATCATCCTGTAGATGAGACGCTGCGGACCGCGGACTTCTGCGTCGTGGATACGGCCCACTGGGCCAGCGAGTTCCCCTGGTGCTACCAGGCCGCAGACATGCTGGCCGAGAGGCTCGGGGTCGCGACCGAGGTCCTTGAGGTGCGCACCGATCCCTGGACAGTGGCAGAATCGTCGACACAGGCAAGGAAGTGAAGACCATGAGGCTTAGTCCACAAATCCAAGTGGCGATGTTGGAAAAGGCGGAAAACCAAACTCTGTTGGATGGGCTCACCGCCCGCCAGAACGTTCTGCCCGAGCGTGCCGAGTTGCAGGAGCTGCGCAAAAAGCACAGCCGTCAGGCCAGTGAGGCAGCGCGCTCCAAGCTCAGCGCCTCCGATATTGGCCGCGATATTGCCAAGCTGGAATCGGACATCAACAAGCTGAAGGCTCGCGAAAAGGCAGACCGTCTGTCGCTCGGTGCCACAGAAGACGCATCCACGCGCCGTGACCTCGAACACGACCTGCGCTCCACCGAGCGCCGCCGCGAGCGCGCTGAACAGGAACTCCAGCAGTACGAGCGCATGCAGGAGGCCTATCAGGTCGACGCTGAGCACGAATACGACGCCGACGAGGCGCACGATGACATCGTCGCCGCCAAGCAAAGGCTTAACGACGCCGAGGTTGACCTCATTGCGCGCATTTCCATCGCTGAGACCCGAATCGAAGAGGCTGACAAACTCATTGATGGTTCGGCAGCCAAGCTTTACCGTCGTCTAGCGCTTGCTAACGGCATCCCTGTTGCACGCCTGAACGGGCGCACCTGCGGTTCCTGCTTCATGGAGCTCGATGTCGGAACCGTGCATGAATTCACCACGCTCGCGCCGGAAGAAGTGACGTTCTGTCCTGAATGTGGCGCGATGATCGTGCGTGCGGAAACGCTGGGAGCAGTGAAAGGCAAGTAAATGAGCCAGGCTGCAGACAAGCGCGATAGCGCGCCGGGCTGGACGGGTGCGACCACGGACCCCACGCGGCTGGTGCTGCTGCGCCATGGGCAGTCGCCGATGTCGATTCGCCGGGAGTACTCGGGAAGTCGTTCGAACCCCGACCTGACGGAGGTCGGCAGGCAGCAAGCGGCAGCGGCGGCACGGCACCTCGTAGAGCTGGTCGATAGCGGCAACATGAATTTCTCTGCCATTGTGGCCTCTCCACAGCGTCGTGCACAGCAGACCGCAGAGGCGGCAGCAAATGCGCTCGGCCTGGATATCCACGTTGACGAGGACCTGCGGGAGACCGACTTCGGGCAGTGGGAGGGCATGACTTTCTCCGAGGCGCACAACTCCACCCCTGAGCTGCACAGTTCTTGGCTCGCGGACCCGACCGTGGCGCCGCCGGAGGGGGAGGATTTCCGCTCGGTCGATAGCCGAGTGGGCGCCGCGCGTGAGCGCATCGCTCAACAATTCGGTGCCTCTGATGTGCTGGTAGTCAGCCATGTCACGCCAATCAAGTCGTTGCTGCGCCAGGGGCTCGGCTGTGGCTTTGAAATCTTCACCCGCCTGCACCTGGACCTGGCCAGCCTCTCCATCGCGGAGTTCTACGCAGATGGGCCGACATCAGTGCGGCTGATTAACGACACCAGCTACCTGCGTGGTTAGCAGCCCGGTACGGCGGGTTATTTGAATTGCGGTTGTGGCGGGTACACTAACCATTCGAGCGAGCTGGCCGGGTGATCGCGGCAGTTAACGGAACCGGACGCCTCTTTTACAGAGTGTGTCCAGGCCGCTGTCGAGGAAAGTCCGGACTCCACTGGGCATGGTGGTTGCTAACAGCAACCCAGGGTGACCTGCGGGAATAGTGCCACAGAAAATAGACCGCCGGGCGCACAGCCGATGTCTTTGACGTAAAGCTGTGGAGATCCGGTGAGGGTGAAAAGGTGCGGTAAGAGCGCACCAGCGGGGCAAGTGATTGCACCGGCTAGGTAAACCCCACCAGGAGCAAGGCAAAATCGCGCATGCTTCGTCGTGCGTGTGCGCGAGTGTTTGAGGGCTGCCCGTCCGATACTCGCGGGTGTGCTGCTTCAGGCTGTCAGCAATGGCAGACCGAGATGGATGATCGCCACCCGGCGCTTTCCGAAAGGAGCGCCGAGGGACAGAATCCGGCTCATAGGCCGACTCGTTCACACAAGCTTTTTTACTCGACCACCGCGCCGGCCGAAGTGTTCTCCACGCGGATGGTCTCGGAACCGCCGTCGTTAAGCGCGGAGGCAATCCGATCGGCGTCGTCGACGTGGGACCACATCACCAGCGACGCGCCCGGGCACGGCGCGCAACGGGCAATCTTCTCACAGTCGATGGTGTCGGTCAGCTCGGCAATCTGCCCCAGTACAGAGCTTGCCGACGGCGCGGAGCCACGCTCACTGACATCGCGCGAAACCCCTGCGATGGCTGCTTGAATATCGCTGTGCCGGATGTGACCGATGACTGCGCGGGCGCGGTCGGAGGATGCGTCGGCATCGTCAAGCCACTGGATGGCGCGGCCGATGGTGGGGATGTTTTCGTCGTCCGGGTGCACCTCGTGACGAGCGCGTACCCAGTCCGCGACCCGCTCCTGTGCGTCGGGGAGGCTAGCGAGAGTCGGCACGCCGAAAGCAGCGCAGGCTTGCTGGAAGAACTCGTAGCGCTCTTCGTCTGGCGAACCGCCGGTGACATCCGGGGAGTAAGCGATAGTCAGCGCCAACGACTGTGGCAACGCCGTCTGCGTGACTGCCTCGTCGGAGTGGTTGATGCACAGTAGACTGTCCGGGCGGCTGCGCAGTGCCGTGGTGTAGGGGTACAGCGGCCACGACTGGCCCTTTACCTGCACCATGGTCTCGTGGATAGCGGTGGCAATACGCGTGCGGGTAGGTACATCATCACGGTCGCCAAAACGCGCATTGAGAGCCAGCGCGAGTGCACACTGAATTGCCGGAATCTCTCCAAAACCGCGACCTGGCGCGATAGTGGAGGCAATGGTGACCTTCAGGCCATTGCTGTTGCGCGGAACGAGGTGCAGCGAGTGCTGCAATGCGACGATGGTAGCCGCGACAGCGGTCGGCACCTGCGAAAAAGCGGCGGGGACGCTGTCCGGGAAATCCATCTTGGTAGTTTCGCGCTTGTACACGACAATGAGCTGCTGCTCGTCGATCTCTTCAATACCGACCGCGGCATAAGCTGGAATGGCGGTGGTTAGGAGCATGCCGCCGGAGGACGCGCAGTCCTCACCCAACAGGTTGATGGAACCCGGGGCGTATGCAACTGAAGCATTAGAACCGACGGCATCGAAGACGTCGTTTACGACAGCGGGTGCGGCGGGCATGGGTGAAACCTCTCCAGAGATCGGACTCATAGTGCTTGTGTGCAGTGTTTGTATTCAGCGCTCGGATTCAGCGCTTGTGTTCTAAGGTGAACAATTCCGTCGATAATACCCGGCTCGGGGGACAGTGACAAACCTATATACTGGGATTTTATGTCGCCGCAGCGCACATGGCAGGCAAAGGATTGCCTTTCTGCAAGCTTGCTTATGGGCGGAGTTAGCGGTGGCACAACCGCTTGATAACTCGACATGTTTTCGATGTGGAAGAGGAGAAGAATCGTGAGCGACAACAGCAGTAAGTGGTACTACCAGCCATCGACAGGCACGGTGTTTCAGGGGAAGAAAACCGGTTGGGACGACCGAATGGGCCCTTATGATTCCGAAGAGGAAGCCCGCGCTGCCATGGAAAAAGTCGCCGAGCGCAACAAGGCGGCCGACGACTGGGATGAAGAAGATGATGACTGGGGCGTAGCTGAGAAATAAGGCTCTACGCGTTTAGGCCTTCTTGCCCTTCTTAATCTTCTTTTCCATCTTACGGAAGGCCTTGAAAACCTTTGCCACGGCATCGTCGTACTCAGCCAGGGCCTTCAGGCCGTCGTAGTACTCCATCTGGTAAAGCACGCCGTAGCCGAAGGCGTCCCTGCCCGCACGGGAGGCACGCTTAGCGCGAGCCAACACGAAGTCACGCGCAGTACAGGTGTCCTGGAAGTCACCGAGAACCGACTGCAGGTTCTTGCAGGCAGCGTAGAGCTTCTCGGTCGACAGGTCCGCGTTCTGAGCAGCTTCCGCGCTGTAGCGGAGCTTCTTCGCAGCTTTGCGGACATCGTGGTAGCGCTCGTCCAAATCTGCCTCTGGAAGGTCAGCATCCTCTCGGCCATCGAGTACCAGGTTGTGGCGACGACGGAACTTCGAAAACGCGCTGCGCAAGTGATCGAGCAGCACCGCAGTGGTGTCGAGTTCCTTCGGTGCCTTTACCTTCTCCGGCTCGGCCTTGTCTGAGGTCGTGGAAGCAGCTGCATCGGCGGCAGCAGCAGTATCAGTCTCAGCCGCGACCTCGGAGTCAGCTGCCGAAGCATCCTCGGAGGCTGCGGCCTCCGCGTCGTCGACAAGCGAATCATCCTTCTTCTTGGACTTCTTTTCCCCAGCCTCGGCCTCTTCCGAGTTTGCGGCGATTGGCGGGTTGGCGAGGAACTCATCGAGATCGTCGAGAAGTTGCAGGTACTCGCTGGAATTGAGTGCGAAAATGACTCGCTGATGAGCGCGGTCGTAGTCCTTCTGGACATCCTCGACGAGATTCGCACGCAGCTCCTCGCCTAAAGCGGCGCTTTCGCGATTGGCCAGCAGCTCCTCCCAGCGCATAGCAACGACCTCTGCGTCACGGGCCACACCGAGAACACCCGCCAGCTGCTTGAGGTTGCTCTCCAGCTCAGCGACCTTATCGCCCACGACAATGCCGTGGAAGGTCTGCATGTGACTGCGCAGCTCACGAGTGGCGACGCGCATCTGATGCACCGAGTCAAATTCATCGCGGCGTACCTTCGGGTCGTACTCGACCATCTTGGCCACGTTAGCGGCCAGCGCATCGACCACGGTGCGCCCCGGCGTGCCCTTCGGCAGCTTCGCTGGAGTCGGCGGCAGGGGAGCAGAATCGATGGAGTCACCCAACGCCGTCGCCAACTTCGACGGGCTTTCCGACGGCACGGCACCAGCCACCTCAGCGACCTTGGACATCGCTGCCATTACAGCCTTGCCGTCCGGGTGATCTGCCCAATCCCCCAGAAGCTCAATCTCCCACTCGCGCCAGGTGGTGGTTTCTCCGCCGTCGAGGAAGGAAGTCGCCGTGACGTGGTCATCCGCGAACTCCGCCATGGGAGTGCCATCGAGGGCAAACACCGTGGTGACGTGGCGCTCATTGTCTACCTGCGCGATTGGTTGCAGCGGGTGATTGCGCACAATTGCGCGGACAGGGGCAAGCAACTCGGTGGGCACGACGTAGTCGGCGTCGCGGCCTTCACCGTTAACAGAGCCCTCTTCCAGGTCAACGCCATATTCGAGGCGACCGCCGTTGCCCGGCGCCTTCAGATGCCAACCCTCATCGGGGCCGCCGGTGCGGCGACGCAGGGTGTGCTTGGAACGGGTCAGACGCAGGTCCGCCGTGTCCAGATAAATCGCGGAGAGATTTCGCACCTCAGTGGTGGTGGAGCCAACCTGTGGAACGAAATCGAACGATGGGGCTACCACCTCTGGGGTAGCTGAGAACTTAGATTCCACCTCCAACGCCGCAGTTGGAGTTTTGGACTTAGAACCAGACTTAGATGCCATAAGCACCAATTCTACCCCCGAATCGAAGAACCCTTAAGTTACGGATGTCTGGTTTTCGTATTTGATTGCCTGGACTGGGCGGTGCCCTTAGACGTAGACGGGGGCTGGGCGGGGCCTTTAGACGAAAGCCCAGTCCAAAAAAATCGGCTCACCCCAGGGCGGTTAACCCGAGAAGTTCTGTGCCTCAGTTGGGAACTCGCGGGAGTGCACCTGGTCGACATACTGCTTAGCTCCCTTGGTCAGCATCTCGCCGACCTCTTCGAACACCGAACTAAACGACGGCCTGCGGCCATCGGCCGGAACTGCAAAGGCATCTTGCCAGACGAGAACCTGGCCATCGCACTGGTTACCAGCGCCAATGCCACAGGTTGGGATGGATAGATCACGGGTAATCTCAGTGGCCAAATCTGCAGGCACCATTTCCAGGACCACGGCCGAGGCACCAGCATCGGCTACCGCGTGGGCGTCGGCACGCAGCTGTTCCGCCCCCGCACCGCGTCCCTGTACCTTGAAGCCGGACAGCGCGTTGACGGACTGCGGAGTGAAACCGATGTGTGCCATAACCGGAATGCCGGCGTTGACCAGCGCACGGATGCGCGGAGCGATGCGCACGCCACCTTCGATCTTGATCATGTGTGCGCCGGTTTCGCGCATCATCTTCGCGGCGGACAGCACGGCCTGCTCATCGGAGGCCTCGTAAGTGCCGAAGGGTAAATCGGCAACCACAAGTGCGTTGCCAGCGCCTCGGACGACACCGCGAGCAAGCGGAATCATTTCTTCCAGCGTGATCTCGGTGGTGGTGTCGTAGCCGTAGACGACGTTTGCTGCAGAGTCGCCGACCAGTAGCAGCTCGACACCGGCGGCGGAAAAAGCGCGCGCGGTGGAGTAGTCGTAGCAAGTCAGCATTGCCCAGGGGCGAGACTCAGCCTTCCATTCGGCCAGATTATTCAGACGAATCTTTTTTCCGCTCATGCCAATAGAGCATGCCATAGTCACACGCAATCCGAGACCACGAGGGCAGCAGTTATGACGCGGGTGGGGCAGTTGGCTAGCCACGCCGAATGGTCAAAATGCGTACCGCGAATCCGGGCACCTGGGTAACGTTGGAAAGTATGAACAGTCAGCAGGAATTCGTCCTCCGCGCAATCGAAGAGCAAGATATCCGCTATATCCGCCTCTGGTTTACTGATATTTTGGGGTATCTGAAGTCCGTTGCCGTCGCTCCGGCTGAGCTTGAGGGGTCCTTCGAAGAGGGCATCGGTTTCGATGGCTCCGCGGTAGAGGGCTTTTCCCGCGTCTCCGAGGCTGACACCATTGCGCAACCGGATCCTTCGACGTTCCAGGTCATGCCACGCCTGCACAAAGAAGACACAATCACGTCCGCGCGCATGTTCTGCGACATTGTCATGCCCGATGGTCAGCCGTCGTGGGCAGATCCACGCCAGGTGCTGCGCCGCCAAATTAAGGCGCTTGCCGACGAGGGCTTCCACGCGTTCATCCACCCGGAGATTGAGTTTTTCCTAGTAGAGAGCCTGGCTACTGACGGAAAGCCGCCGGTGCCAACGGACAATGGCGGTTACTTTGACCAGGCGGTCTACGACCGCGCTCCCCGCTTTCGCCAAGAAGCGATCACGGTGTTGGAAGACATGGGAATCCCCGTGGAGTTCTCCCATCACGAAAACGCGCCGGGCCAGCAGGAAATCGATCTGCGCTACGCCGATCCGCTGACTATGGCGGATAACGTGATGTCTTTCCGCTACATCATTAAGCAGATTGCAATGAAAAATGGTGTGCAGGCGACATTCATGCCGAAACCTTTTCAGGACTTGCCGGGCAATGGCATGCACACGCATATTTCCCTCTTCGAAGGGGACACAAATGCATTCCACGATCCGGATGATGAAAATCAGCTCTCCGACACCGCAAAGGGCTTCATTGCTGGCATTCTGACTCATGCCAGCGAAATCTCCGCTGTGACCAATCAGTGGGTCAACTCCTACAAGCGCACGGTCTTTGGTGATGAAGCTCCGACGTCTGCGACCTGGGGCATGGCCAACCGCTCGGCTCTTGTGCGTGTTCCCATGTACTCGCCGGGCAAGGCGCACTCGCGCCGGGTGGAAATTCGTTCCCTGGACTCCGCATGTAACCCATATCTTGCGTACTCGGTAATTTTGGCCGCCGGTTTGAAGGGAATTAAGGAGGGCTACCAGCTGCCGGAGCAGGCAGAGGACAACATCTCGGAGCTGACCAAGCGGGAACGCCGTGCGATGGGCTACCGCGATTTGCCGACGTCCCTGGAGGTGGCGCTGCAGGAGATGGAACGCTCCGATTTGGTGGCCGATGCTCTCGGTGACCATGTCTACGAGTTCTTCCTACTCAATAAGTGGCGCGAGTGGCGCGAGTTCCAGCGTCAGGTGACGCAGTGGGAGCTGCGCACAACCCTGGATTACTAATTTTCCCGAACCGCTACCTACCTTTTTCGTCTTTAGTTTTTGGGTGACCAGTTTCAATGGTGATGAATCGACCTCGCACATCCCGCCAGTCAGTGCCGCGGCCCGCAGCGCTGGGCTTGCGTAACGACGATCGGACGCGCGCTGACCTGGAAGATTTGGGGTGGTACAACGAGGAGTCCCTACAGCTGTTGTGGGGGCTTGCCGGAGCCAGCGACCCCAAGCTGGCGCTCGTGGCACTAGTGCGGCTCAAAGGCGCTCTCGACGAGCTGGAGCAGGATGGAAAGCTGGAGAACTGGGCCACCTGGTCTGGCCTCGATGAGGCCATGCGTGAGCAGGTTCCGCTGCGTACGCGTATGTTTGCGCTGCTCGGGGGATCGAGTGCACTGGGCGATCACCTGGTTGCGCACCCAGAAAAGTGGATTCTGCTCCAAGCTGAGCTTCCCACTGAGGCAGACATGTTCCGCGAGATGCTCTCCAGCGTTGGGGCTGTGCCCGAGGTCATCGAACTCACTGATGAGGCCAGTCTGGAAAAGCAGGAGGAACCGGAGTACCGCAAGCCGGTCGTTGCGCCCGCCACGCTTGAAGGCCCCGGTTTGTACCGTGCGAAGCTCACCGGCCGTGAGGCCGAAGTTGCGATGCAGTGCGCCTACCGCGACTTGATTATGCGTATTGCGTGCCACGACTTGGCTGGTACGTACCCACGGGGTCCCCGCCGCCCTGGACAGCCACAAGTCCCATTCCGTCAGGTCTCGGAGGCACTCAGTGACTTGGCGGATGCAGCGTTGACGGCTGCACTGTCTGTGGCTGTTCAACAGGTCTTTCCTTCCGCACCGGTCTCAACACGCCTGGCCGTAATCGCCATGGGTAAGTGTGGTGCGGAAGAGCTGAACTACATCTCCGATGTGGATGTCATTTTCGTCGCAGAGCCGGCGGATGCCCGAGCTACTCGTCTAGCCAGCGAATTTATCCGGATTTCTTGCCACTGCTTCTTTGAGGTCGACGCGAATCTCCGCCCGGAGGGCAAGTCGGGTGCACTCGTACGCACCGTGGATTCCCACGTCGCTTACTACAAGCGCTGGGCTGAAACCTGGGAGTTCCAAGCGTTATTGAAGGCGCGGCCGATGACAGGCGATGTCGAGCTGGGCCGCGAATACATCGATGCTCTAGCCCCGATGGTGTGGACCGCCTCTCAGCGAGACTCTTTCGTCGACGACGTTCAACGCATGCGCGCCCGCGTGGTACAAAACGTCCCCGAAGAGCTTCGCTACCGAGAGCTCAAGCTTGGACGCGGTGGTCTGCGTGATGTCGAGTTCGCGGTGCAGCTGCTGCAGTTGGTCCACGGTCGCTATGACGGTAGCCTCCGCGTGCTGCCAACTGTGATGGCACTCGATGCACTTGTCGAGGCTGGCTACATCGGTCGCGAAGACGGTGCCGCGCTGATTAACGCCTACGAATTCATCCGTCTGCTGGAGCACCGCCTGCAGCTGCAGAAGATGCGACGGACGCATTTGTTGCCCGCCGAGGACGACACCGAAGCTCTTCAGTGGCTCGGTCGAGCCTCTGGCCTCGTCGGTGAGGGCGGCACCGATGCCAGCAAACCGCTGGCCAAGCAGGTTCGACTGGCCAGCTCGCAGATCCGCTCCCTGCACAACAAGCTTTTCTACCGTCCACTGCTGAACTCCGTGGTGGAGCAGGACATTGGAACCCTGCAGCTATCGGCCGATGCGGCAAAGCGCCAGCTGGCCGCGCTGGGCTATCAGTACCCGGATCGCGCCTACGAGCATCTTTCTGCGCTGGCGGCAGGCACCTCGCGCAAATCGCGTATTCAGGCGATGCTCCTACCTACGCTGATGGAGTGGCTATCTTCGACGCCAGATCCCGACGCGGGTCTGCTCAATTATCGCAAGCTCTCTGAGAAGCTCCACGACGAAACCTGGTTTCTGCGAACGCTGCGCGATGAGGGCATCGTCGGTCAGCGGCTGATGCGCGTGCTCGGTTCTTCGCCCTACGCGTCTGATTTGATTATGAGTGCGCCGGACGTAATTAAACGGTTCGGCGACGGTGCGTCCGGGCCGAAGCTACTGAATACCGACTCCGATGCAGTCGGGCGTGCGCTGGTCGCAGCGGCTGCCCGTCACAACAGTCCAGCTAAGGCCATTGGTGTGGCACGTGCGTTGCGCCGTGCAGAGCTCGCGCGCATTGCCTCCGCGGATCTCTTCGGGCTGATGGATGTGCAAGAGGTCTGTCACTCTCTGTCGATGGTGTGGGACAACGTGCTCGAAGCTGCCCTCGCCGCCGAAATCCGTGCGTGGTCGCTGGAGCATCCTGACTCGGAGGTTCCGGGCGTTATCTCCGTGATTGGTATGGGGCGACTTGGCGGTGCTGAACTGGGCTACGGCTCCGATGCCGACGTGATGTTTATCTGTGAACCTCGCAAGGACACCGAAGGAACGCCGCTTGTCGACGATTCCGAGGTAGTCAAGTGGGCAACCAGGATTTGTGACTCGTTGCGTCGTCGACTGGCAAAGCCAAGCCAGGACCCGCCACTGGAGGTCGATGTGGACCTGCGTCCAGAAGGACGCTCGGGCCCGATTGTCAGGACCCTGGATTCCTATGTGACCTACTACGAGCGCTGGGGTGAAACCTGGGAGATTCAGGCACTGCTACGTGCTACCTGGATTGCCGGCGATAAAGACCTCGGCACCCGCTTCCTCAAGGCCATCGATTCGCTGAGGTACCCACAGGGCGGAGCTGATGCCAAGATGGTCCGCGATGTCCGTCGTATGAAGGCGCGTGTTGATTCGGAGCGACTGCCGCGCGGCGCTGATCGGCGTACCCACACCAAACTCGGTTCCGGCGCACTGACCGATATTGAATGGACTGTGCAGCTGCTAATCATGCTGCATGCCCATGAAGTGCCGGAGTTGCACAACACTTCGACGCTGGAGTGTCTGGAAGTGCTGAAAAATCGCGAGATTCTAGATGCGGAGGATACCGACGCACTTCGGGATGCCTGGCTGATGGCGACGAATGCTCGTAATGCGCTGGTGCTCACGCGTGGTAAGCGCACGGACCAGCTGCCACAGCCGGGGCGTCAGCTGACTCAGGTCGCAGGTGCTGCAGGATGGGATGCATCGGATTCCAACGGTTTTATTGAGCACTATTTGCGTCTGACTCGCCACTCCAGCCGTGTCGTCAATCGCGTGTTTTGGGGTGAGGAGAACCCCGACCACGAGTAGCCCGGGCAGAGGTCTGCCGAACCTTGCTGCGAGGCTCATTATGCGGCAGCGGGGTGCAGCCTTTGTCTTAGCACGGCGACCGGGCATAATGGTGGGCTATGGAACGCAACGTCGATTACTCGGTACGCCCTAGGTATGAGGATTTCATTCTCAACCTCGATGGCACTGACCTGCGTTTTTTATTGAGCCGCACGTGTCCAGCAGCTGACACCTCAGCTGCTGGACAAGAGGCGGTGGAATTGCTGATGTCACAGGATTCAGCGCATACGGCGCTGTCTTTTTGTGATCCCGATGTTCTCGATGTGGCTCACTTAGTTCATATTCTGGAGGATTCCGCATCGCTGGATACCCTCGCAGAAGTGGCCTATTGGGCATCGGATGCGGACGTGATGGCACACGATACGCCGAAGGGTGTTGACCGCAAACGTCGTCGCGTCGGCAAGCAACAGCTTGAGCATGTGCTACGCCGTGGCCAGCGCCAGGGGCTCGTGTGGGAGGAACCGGCGGGCGTGTGGCATGTGCCGCCACATATTTCGGAGGTGTTCCCGGCGGAACCGAGCCTCAACTTCCGCGTCGCCGACTTGGTGGCGAATATGCCAGCGGATGTGCTGAGTCGTCGTATGGAGCGCATGGGGCTGGAGCCGGATAGCGCGCGCGGAGAGGGCGCACCGCGAGCTCTGAACGCCAGCGATTTGACGGTGCGCAATTTGCAGGCTCGCCAGGTGGAGCAAGTTGCAGGCTTCCTCTGCGATCCGGTGAAGGTGCGGGCGCTGGTGATGACAGCGCCGGTGGATATTCGCAATGAGCTGCGTTGGATGGCAACCGACGAGAAATACTTGCCCTCCTACATGTGGTCCGAACTGCGTGCCGACGCGGTGCGATGGGCCGAAGAGCGTCTGCTGCTGACTGTGGTTGAAGAACCGGCGATGCCGGTATTCGAGCAAGAGGCGGAAGCACACAACGGGCCGACAGAGGTTGCCCGTCTGGTGGGCGCAGTAGCGTTGGCGCTCAAGGGCGACATGTGGTCGATTCGTAAGCCGCATCCGACGGAGTCTTTCCCGGCAACGCTGGAGTCAAAGGAGTTGACCGAAGCTTCTGTGGCTGCGGTGGCGTTTGCTTCGGCGTTTATGGATGCTGCGGGCAGCGGCGACGGGCGCCTGAAGGACCCGTTGCACATGTATGAGGAATCGAGCCTGCTGTGGATTCAGGACTTTGCAGCATCAATAGGCGCGAGCGGTTTCGCGGCGCCCTGGATTGTGGAGATGCTGGTCAACGCGGGACTAATTCACGCTGACAGCGGGCATCCGACTCCGCGTGCACTGCAGTACTGGTACAACGCCGATGCCTCGACCCGTTGGGCGTATCTCGTGGCGGGCTTCCTCGTTGGTCGCGGTCCGTGGCACGGTGAGTTTCCGTGGGTGACGGTGGGTGTCGATGATTTGTCGCATGCCACCCTTGCTTACGGCTACCCGTTTGCCGCACGTGAAGTAGTGTCGCTGGCCGCGCAGCTGGAGGAAGACCAGAAGTTCTATGGCTGCTGCGTCGAAGGGCATATGGCTTGGAATGTCGACAACCTCTGCGCTCGCAACGGCGCTGATGGGGACGCGATGGTCGGTTGGCTGCTGGAGCAGGCCGGCATCTTGGGCATTCTCTACCATGGGCACGCCTCGTGGCAGGCCATGGCCATCATGTATGCCTTGCACGACATTTGGCTGACTGATCAGCATGTCGGAGCTCAGCGTATCGCTGAACTTATCGCTGAGTATGCCGCTGGCCAGGTGCCGACGGCGGAGGCAGTCCAGATTGCCCGCCTGTTCAAGGATGCAGCGCCTAACGAGCGTCTGGCTGCCACACTGGATGGCGTCGCCAGTAATCAGGTTGCCCTCGCGCTGGACTTCATCGGTGACCGCGAAACCTGCGCGGAAACCTCCCGCTGGATTATTTCCGAGGAGAGCCTGCGTCGCGCATGCCTCGCGGTTGACGGTGACGTTGATGTCCTGTTTTCCCAGCTGGGGCCACTGGTCAATAGTTCTATGAAGCTGGTCATCTACGCCGAGCTAGTCCGCATTACTAAGACCGAGAAGTTGCAGGAAATGTATGAGCGTGAGGCCGTAGAACCAACGCCTTCGCTTGACGACGCCCCGGAGAACGCAGCCCCCGAAACTGACACCGGTGAGCGCGTTTCCCATGGTGCTCAGACCGATGGCAGCGAACGCACGGCGGATAGCGACCACGCAGACACCTCTGAGCAAGCGGACGACTCGGAGGACTCGGACGACTCGGAGGGGCTGGAAGGGCCAGAGCAGCTTTCGCTGTTCTAACCAATCTGTCTCTCGGCTTCCTGTAGTTCCTACTCCGTAGGTTCCAGCTCAAAACGGCTCTGCTGGGCGACAAAGCGTGCCGCCGCACGCTTTGCGACCAGCAGGCCAACGAAACCAATCGCCCACACACCGACGACAGCCAACCAGCCAATGCGGAAGGTTTCCCAGGTGTAGTTTCCATCGGGAGCTGCAATATCCAGCAGGAAGCCGACACCTTGTGCGGCGAGCATGGTGGCCACAAAACCGCCCATATTCGCCAGCCCAGTGCCGGTGGCGAGTACCTTGCGATCGACCTCTTCGCGCACTGAGTCGAAGCCGAAGTTGGACATCGCACCAAGACCGGCCATGAGGATGTTGACCACGATAATTGCCCAGTACGCTGGTGGGGTGCTCGGTGCCAGGAACACAATCCAGACGGCCATGTTGATAAACGCGATTGCGACAACAACCTTGATGCGGTCGCGGCCGGTGCGTGCCGATACCATGCCCATCAACGGCCCGGCGATAATTACTGACAGCGTGTTAATGACCAGCACGACACTGGCCTCGGAGGGCTTAAGCCCCATACCCAGCATCATCAGAGGCATGCCCCACAGCAATGTGAAGATGCACTGATGCATCAAACCAGTCCAGTGCGTGAAGAAACCCTGCCAGCACACCGGGTGAGTGGTCACAGTCTTCAGCGTCTGTCCGATTGTCAGCTTCTCATCGGCTGTGGCAGAGGCTCCGCCATCAGCAGCCGTCTTCGCGGACTTTTTGGCGGCGCGGCGTTCACGAAGTGACATCCTCGCTGTGGAGGAGTTCTCCGGGACGTCGGCAAGCGCGATCATGCCTACGATGGCGATGAGAAGACCTGCGGTGCTCAGCGACAGGAACGCGGGTACCCACCCTGCGGCGTGCAGAATCGCGAGGAATGGGACAGCAGAGATGAACTGACCGAGCTGGCCAAGACCAGCCGTGAGCTGTGTGAACAGCGGAGTGACGCGCAGCGGGAACCATGCGGGAAGCAGGCGCATAGCACCGAGGAATGCGGTGGCATCGCCGGCGCCGATGAATACACGAGCGATGACAGCCAGCGGATACGATGTCGTAAACGCGATGATGACCTGGCCCAGCGCCATGATCAGTGCGCCCACGACCATGGTTTTCTTGGCGCCGACGCGGTCAATGATGATGCCCGTCGGAATCTGCGCCAGGGCGTAGACACCAACCTGCACGGCGGTGAACAGCGCGAGTTGGGAGGCGTTGATATGGAAGCGATCGAGCGCCTCGACGCCAGCGACACCCATGGAGGTGCGGCCGACGATGGCAACGATGTAGGTAATCAGCGCCGCCAGCCAGACGGCAATCGCGCGGCCAGTGACGTGCTCGCGCGGGTCCTTTGCCACCGCGGTGGAGGGCTGATCTGTTGATGAAATCTGATCTTTACCGTTACGCTGCTTTACCACTCGCCACATTGTAGACCCCATCAACTAACCGGCCTGAAGTGGGGTCGCACCGGGGGGCTAGGTGACCCGATCATGCTCGCGGCAAACTACCTTTGTGCCTTAGCCAGAACTTCCTTCACGAAGTCCGCAACCACCAGCCGTGAGACCTTGAAATCAATTACGGCAACGGAAGCCTCATCGGAGTTGGAAACGTCATGGAAATAAGCGTCGAGCTGGGCAAAGTCTTCAGGTTTGCCGACACTGAAACCGTGAGCGCCATAGGCGCACCCGACTGCGGCGAAGTTGTAGTCGGCAATCTCCATGGACGAGGTGTCCAACCCGACATCGCCAAACTGGTGCAGCTCCGCGCCGTAGGCAGCATCGTTAATGAACACCACACAACCGCCACGACCACACCGCAGCTGCTCGATCGCCGCAGGTAAATCCGCAATACCCATCGTGCCGCCACCGTCACCGGCGACTAGCACGCAATAGTCCTCGGGCCGTGCCGCCGCGAGGCCGACAAGCGAGCCCATGCCCAAACCAATTGACTGAATCGCCGTGCCCACAATCACTTGCTGCTGCGGACCAGGTACATCGAGATACTTCGGAACCCATCCCAGGAAATGGCCACCGTCACTACACACAGCGCGCTCATTGGGCAGGATACGATTTAGATACTGCAGGCACGCCCGCGGATCCAACCGGCCATCCGCGCACGTCAGCGACTCGACCTGCGCTGTCGTCGGCAGTGCCTTCAACTCCGCACGCCATGTGCTTGACGACGATCCCAGCGTCTCACCCATTGCGCTATCTTTGGCTGTCTGCGCCCGAGATTCCAGGGGCTTCTCCAGCTGCTCTGCCAGGACGGGCAGAAGTTCCTCCAACTTAGCCAATAGCGGTGTCACCGATGGCTGAGCGGCGGGATGGGGCTCGTCTACAACCTGGATAATTTTCGCGTCCGGTGCAAACATGTTGCCGCCACGGTTTTGGAAAGCGTTGAAGCTTGCTCCCAGGAACAGCACCATATCGGCCTGTCGAGCTAGTTCTACCTGCCACGTATGCGCAAAACCGCCCACGGTGCCGATCTGCCACGGGCTGGAAAGCACATGACGAGCCATCGCTGAGTGCATAAACAGTGCCCCTACACTGTCCCCGATGCGGCGGACTAGCTCGGCGGTATCGGAGAGTAGCACACCTCTACCAGCAATAATGAGAGGGCGACGGGCAGCCTGCAGTTCCTCTGCCAGCGACGTGACAGTTGACTCTAACCATTCTGGTCTGCTGGTGTGTAGATGCTCCTGGTTAGCTGACTGTGTTTCAGACGCAGATGTCGTTATCTGTGCTTCTTGGAGGTCATAGGGGAGCAGCAGCACGACAGGCTGCCGAGAGCTCAGTGCGTGCTGGACTGCAAAGTTTGCGTCGTCAAGCGCGGACTCGGGAGTAACAGTGCGATGGCAGACGTCGAGGGCGTCGAGGAGCGCCGCCTGATTGAGGTCAAAGGGGCGGGGGCGTTCCGGGTGCGTGCCGACGACAAAAATAAGCGGGATACGGGCTACGCGAGCCTCCGCCAGAGTGGTTAGCGCATTGGTGAATCCTGCGCCACAAGTGGCGGTCGCGATAGCAAGCCCTCCGCCTGCGCGGTGGAAGGCATCGGCGGCCCCGACAGCAGCCGATTCGTGTCGGACGGAGGAGTAGCCGAATCCCGATTCAGTAAGGGCTGACGTGAAGTGGGAGTTCGCATTGCCGATGAGACCGAAGCAGTGGTCGCAGTGCTGGGCCAGTGTGTCGGCCAGCGCCCGCGAGACCGTTGTGGTCTTTTGGGAACCTTCCCGCGGGGAAGACGCGGGCGCGTGGGGCATAGGACGGCTATTAACTCGAGTGAAACTCATGTGAACAATTGTGAGGTAACCACGGGGGTAATAACAGCCCTATAGCCCAAGATAATGCCGTTTGCCCTTAAAAAAGAGGGCACTATTCCACATCGCTGCTGCGCGGATGGGGGGGCGTTGAGCTAGATCGGCTTTAAGCCACGTTGTCGTCGATGAATTTCTTCACCACATCGACATCGTTCGGAAGCTCGGTAACGCGGCGTGGGGCATTTATGATGTCCGCGAAACGCTCCGGACAGTCCGGCTCGCGGCCGGTGGCTTCCAGGATGGTCTCGGAGAATTTCACCGGCAGGGCGGTCTCCAGGCAGACAATTGGGGTGGATACCTGGTCTACCAGGCCGCGGGCGACGTGGATGCCGTCAGCGGTGTGCGGATCGACCATGACCTCCAGGCGCTCCCAGCAGTCCTTGATGGTCTCGACGCGGTCAGCGTGGGTGGAACGACCGGAGAGGAACCCGTACTTGGCAGAAGCCTCCGGGAAGATTGGATCAGCAGTAAGAGAGAAGCCGCCCTCCTTGACCTTGACACCAAAGAGGTCTGCAGTCCGCTCAGCATCGCGCCCCAGCAGATCGAAGATGAAACGCTCGAAGTTAGACGCGCGGGAGATATCCATCGATGGGGAAGAGGTCGCCTGTGTCTCCGCAGCGCTGCGCACGCGGTAGCCGCCCGTGTGGAAGAACTCATCCAAGACATCGTTTTCATTGGTAGCCACAATCAGGCGGTCAATTGGCACACCCATCTGACGTGCAATATGACCAGCGCAGATATCACCGAAGTTGCCGGTCGGCACACTGAAGCTGACCTTCTGCGAGTTATCGGCCTCAGCACCGTTGCCGCCAGTGACACGAATCCACGAGGAGACGTAGTACACAATCTGAGCCATCAGGCGAGCCCAGTTGATGGAGTTGACTGCGCCAATGTGGCGGCTGGCCTTGTAATCCAAGTCGCCGGAGACAGCCTTAACGATGTCCTGGCAATCATCGAAGACACCGTCGAGGGCGACGTTGTGAATGTTGGCATCCTGCAGACCAAACATCTGAGCCTGCTGGAAAGCGGTCATTCGACCAGCCGGCGTTAGCATGAACACGTTGATTCCCTCACGGCCACGCATTGCGTACTCGGCCGAGGAACCCGTGTCACCAGAGGTGGCGCCGAGGATATTCAGGGTCTCGCCACGACGAGCCAGCTCATACTCGAAGAACTCACCGAGCAGCTGCATCGCCATATCCTTGAATGCCGCTGTGGGGCCCATGGACAAGTGACCGATGTAGAGCTGATCTTCCAGCTTCGTCACCGGCACAATATCCGGATCGGAGAACTTCGGGTAGGTGTACGCCCGTGCACAGATACCGCGCAAATCCTCCAGCGGAATGTCGTCCACAAAAAGGCTGACGACCTCTGCAGCCAAGGCTGCGTAACCGTCGTCGACAAGCACGGAGCGCCAACGCGTCAAAGTGGCATCGTCAACCTGTGGGTACTCGACCGGCAGGTAGAGGCCGCCGTCGTTAGCGAGACCTCCCAGGAGAATGTCTGAGAACTTGTGCGGCGTGCGCTCTGGGTCGCGAGTCGAAATGAAGTCCAAGGCGGGCCCCTTACATGTATGCCAACACCCGCCGCATCGGCCTATAAGAAGGCCTTGTGAAAGATTGCGGCGGGGTTGACCGGTGGATGTTTTCTTTAATTTTTACATATGCACTGAAGCCAGTCAGGCCTCGGCTGCGGAAGATGCGGAATTGGCCACTTCCGCGTCGAAGCTGAGCTCTTCGGAACGGTCGACGACATCATCCTTGGCGAAGCGGTTAACGATCATGGCAATTGCGCCGTCACCAGTGACATTGCATGCGGTACCGAAGGAGTCGATGGCGATGTAGGCGGCAATCATCAAAGCGACCTGCTCCTGATCGAAGCCGAGCATGGACTGCAGCACACCGACCGCGGCCATAATTGCGCCACCCGGAACGCCCGGAGCCGCAATCATGGTGATACCCAAAGTGAGAATGAAGCCGATGGCCATACCCGGCGAAACCGGCTTGTCCGCCATGAACATCACCGCAAACGCGAACAGGATGATCTTCATCATCGAACCGGCCAGGTGAATGGTCGCGCACAGCGGCACGGTAAAGCCAGCGACCTTCTCCGAGACACCATTCTTCAGCGCGGCCTTGTAAGTCACCGGAATGGTAGCGGCCGAGGACGAGGTGCCGAGCGCGGTGGCGTAGGCCGGCAGCATGTTCTTCAGGGATTGCCACGGGCTGCGGCCAGCGATGGCACCCGCGATGGAGAACTGGATTGCCAACAGAAGCACGGTGCCGATGACTGCCAGAACGAGCACCTTGAAGAACATCGACAGCGTCGTGGTCAGGTTGCCGTTCATGCCCATAGACAGGAACATGCCGAAGATGTAAACCGGCAGCAGCGGGATGATAAACGCCGAGATGATCTTCATAATCACATCGCGCAGCTGTGTCGCACCGCGGTAGAGCGAGTCCGACTTCACGGTGGTCATCGCCACACCGACCGTGAAAGCCAGCAGCAGGGCGGTCATGACGTCAAACGGCGGTGGCATCTCTACATTGAAGAAGCTCTCCAGCGCGCCCTCATCAATATCCACCGATGCACCGGCCTGATCAGCGCCGAGCAGCCAAGGGTAGAGCCCCTGGGTAGCGGCGTAGGCCAATAGGCCCGAAAACACCGTCGAGCCGTAGGCAATAGCAGTGGTAATACCCAACCACTTTCCGGCACCACGGCCCAGGCTGGCAATCGCCGGCGTGATGAGGGCAAAAATCAGCACCGGGATAAAGAAGCCCAGAAAGTTACCAAAGAGGCCATTGAAAGTGACAAAAATTCGAGCCAGCCATTCCGGGAAGAAAAAGCTGCAGACAATGCCCAGAATAATCGCGACAATAACGCGGAATAGGAGCGTTTGCGTAAAACGCATTCGGGTACTCATAGTCAATCCTTGTTCGGATGGAATTTACTTCTCTAGCGTGCGGTATTTACGTTAAGCAACGCAAATGACCGGGTGTGGTTTTACGCCTTTTCGGCTACCTCTTCTGTAACGGCCTCGTCGGCAAGCACACTCGCCGGGCGATTTGCGCGCTGCTTTCGCGTGACGACGTCAATTGCGTAACCAATCACCACCGCTGCCAGAGTCGGCAGGAACCATCCGAACTCGATGGTCTGACCAGGCACGAGACTAAGGAAGTCCGCCAAAGCAGAACCACCGACACCCAAACCGGAGAGTACTGAGATACCCGACCAGATGGTGGCAACCCAGACGCCCAGGCGGTAGGTGTAATACAGCTTGAAGGAGTAGGAAATGACTGGGTCGAGAAGTGTCAGTGCAATCAGCGTGATTGCCGGCGGGTAAATAAAGGTGATAATCGGCGCGGCAATCGCCAGTACCTGAGACAGCCCCTGTGTTGCCATTACGAAGGACATAACCGTGAAGACAATCGCCCAGGCCTTGTAACTGATACCCGGAAGCAGCAGATTGAAGAACTCACTGGTTGCGGCAATCAGACCGACGGCCGTGGTCATGCATGCCAGCAGAACGATGAGACCGAAGACAATCTGACCGCCCTGACCCATGGCCTGTTTGGAAGCCTCTGCGAGGATGCCCGAGCCGTTATCGAAGGAGGCAGCATTCGGCAGCACCTGGCCGACATAGCCCAATCCCAAGTAGATGATGGCCAGCAAAATGCCGGCGAACAGGCCTGAGATCATTGTGCCGCGAACCATACGCTTGCCCTCTGGGACACCGCTGACGCTGAGGGCAGAAATGACAATGATGCCGAATGCAAGGCCGGCGATGGAGTCCATGGTGAGGTAGCCCTCGACTAGGCCGGAGGCAAATGGGGTAGAGGAGTACTTTTCAATTGGCGCAGCCGGAGCGGCATCGAATTTGAATGCCGACATTCCAACCAATACAACCAAGAGAATCAGCAGAGCCGGGGTGAGAATCTTGCCCAGTTTGGACACAATTTCATTCGGATTCCACGCCAATGCCAACGCGATACCGAAGAAAACAAAGTAGAAGGACGCAGCGGCGGCCAGCGAATCACTGCCGAAAATCGGCTGGACACCGGTTTCGTACGACACGGCACCGGTACGCGGCAGAGCGTAGAAAGCACCGATGGAAAGGTATGCGATTACCGGGAAGCCCAGGGAAAAGATGCGGCCCGCGCGGAACGCTAGGTCACGTAAATTGCTGCCTGAAATGGCGATCGCAATGATGGCCAGAACTGGCAACGCCACACCGGTGAGCAGGAAGCCGGTGATTGAGGGGCCAAAGTTGGTACCGGAATCCACTCCGAGCTTCGGCGGGAAGATGAGGTTGCCCGCGCCGAAGAACATCGAAAACAGCATGAGCGCTGTAACAACGATTATGGAAGCGAAAGACTTCGGGGACTCCACTCCGCTCGACTTGGTCATGAGAATTGTGTTCTTTCTAAATTAGTGTCGCCCATAAGGTCAAGGGCGATGCTGCATGCTGCTGTGGCGACGCCGTTGTTGCTGGTGCTGCGGTAGCGCAAACGCCCGTTACAGCAGCGCAATTGCAGTTCGTGTGCCCATGTAGATGACAGGCCACGATGCCGAAAACTGACACTTTAATGTGAAATTGTGAATTGTCACGGGCTGGGTGGAGCCTGTTGCGTGAATTAAGTTGTGGCTTGTATGAGCCGTCTTTATTTGAACTATTAAGGGGCTTCGACGGCGTTGGTGGTGCCGACGAAGGCACTCTATTTATCTTAATGGGGCGTTCGAGAGAGGGAAAATCAAGAAAACTCCCAGAAAGTGGCTCTTCCGTTTTTAGAGTGCGTTGATCTT
>NZ_KV797718.1:0-36777 GCF_001809455.1 Corynebacterium sp. HMSC074C11 | reverse complement strand
GAAGATCAACGCACTCTAAAAACGGAAGAGCCGCATTAACACGCACCGCCTGCTGGTGACGGGGCACCAGGTGCCAATGGATCCTGACGAGGAATCCGTGTTTGACGGCAGCGGTTCGCAGTGGCAGTGGTGGATGTGGGCCATCCTGGCGGCAGCGGCGGTGATCATTGCGCTGCTGATTTGGTGGCTGCGGAAGCTCTCGCGCGATGGCAAGGGCGAACCGGAGGCCGAGCGCGAGAGCGACGAGGCGGAGGATTAGGCCCCCTTACGAGGTGGCCATCACCTTCGTCTCCCCGATTGCGTCCTTGATGCCGTTGATTCCCTTTTCAAAGATGCGCTGGAGGCCCAGTGCCAGGATCAGCGACGGGATGATGAACAGCGCCAACATGAACATCAGCTTCCAGTAGTCGGCCTCGTAAATACCGGCGATGGAGCTGCGGAACATGTCAATCGCGTAGGTACCCGGCAGCCACGGGCTAATGTTCTGGACCCACTGTGGCACCAGAGGCAGCGGATACGCGCCACCTGCGGCCGAGACCTGCATCACCAGCAACAGCACGCAGATGGCCTTGCCGGCGTTGTCGAAGGTGAAGACGAACGAGAAGACGATCATCATGAACACCAGCGAGATCATCCAGCCGGCCAGCAGCATCAGGAATCGGTGTGCGGGATCGACGTCCACGTACACCTGGAGTCCCAACACCATCAGCGTGGCCTGAACCAAGCCAACGGTGGCGAAGGTGGCGAACCGGCCGAAGTACTTCTCGACGCGGGTGTAGTCATCGGTCTGGGCAGCGTTAATTTGCTGGTCGCTGGGCTCGACGGCCTCGGCGTCAGCATCATCGCCGACCTCAGCGGCTGCATCGCTCTGCGCCTCATCGACCGCGGCCTCGACCTCATCAGCACCGACCTCATCGCCGACCTTCTGAGCGCCGCGGCTACGCACCGTGGTGCGAATCAGCACCGACGACAGCAGCGCACCGATCCACAGTGCGAGCGTCGCATAGAACGGCGCCATGCCCGCACCGAAGCTCTTGACTGGGAAGACGGGGTCTTCCTCGACCTGCACCGGCGCGGCCAACTGCGCTGCCAGGGCACTGGGGTCGTCACCGATGGCCGCGGCAATGCGCGAGAGATCACCGGTGTCCTTCGCCTCTTCCAGCGCGTTGTGGATCTCGTCGAAACGAGCGGCCAGATCATCAAAGCGGTTGCTCAAGCCCATCGTGGCAGCGCTGGTCCTACGCAGCGTATCCACCGGCGAGCCAGAAAGCGTACCGCGGATGCCACGAATGTCCTCGCCAATGACCTCGATGTCATTGCTCAGTCGCGACACCGGCTCCGACAGCGCGTCGATTTGCGGACGCAGGTTCTGCTCGTAGGAGTTCTTGGCATTTTCCACAGCGGCAATCGCAGCCGTGAAAGCGTCCTTCGCCTGGCTTATCGACGATCCCGTATCCCGACCACCACGCAAATCCGCTGCCACGGCAGAGAAACTCTCCTGCAGCCCACGGGTGCGAGCGATCGAGGTGTTCAAGTCGGAGATTGCATGGTCATAGCCCGGCTTCGCGATACCCGGAACCACTGCCCCAACAGTGTCTTCCAGGTGGTCGCGCATCGCAGTCAGACCATCGGCCTGCTGGCCGAACTTGGCCGCCATCGCATCAAAGGTATCCGCGGCAGCGCCGCTGGTGGCCTGGCTGCCGTCGACAAGCTCGTTGACCCGATCGCGCACGCCTTCATAGCTCGCCTGCGTTGCGCCGAGCGCCGTGCTAACCGAGCCGCGAACATTGCCGACCGCGGCCTCCAGATCGCCGGCGACGTTGCCGTCACCGGAACCGTTGCGCAGAATATCCATCCGCGCACCAGCGTTTTCCAAGATGGAATCCGCGGTCTCCACCAGCGGCACGGTGGTCTCCACCAGCGTGGACAGCGAACGAGCAGTCTGCGCGCCAGAGCGCAGTCGCGCGGCGGTGTCATCAACGCGGTTTTGCACGCGCGTCAGCGCCTGCTTGGAGTCGGAGGTGTCCAGGTACTCATCCAGCGAGGTGATTGCGCCCAAACCAACGCTGGCGACGACCTGCGTGAAGTTCTTATCGATCTCCTGAATAACGCCACTCGCGCCCTTGCCCGTAATGATCGACGACAGCGCGTTCTTCTTCTCATTCGTATAGAGCGTCAGCTTCGGCGCCTTGGTACCGCGGACGTAGAAGGTCATCAGTTCGGTACTGAAGTTCTCCGGAAGCACGATTGCCGCGTAGTAGTCACCGGACTTGGTGCCATCGATGGCGTCATTGGAATCCGTAATCCGCCAGTCAATGTCGTGATTACGGCTCAGCTTCGACAGCACCTCATTGCCCAAGTTGAGGTCAATCGCACCGATATCCGTGCGATGACCGCGGTCATTACTGGCGACCGCAATCTTCAGCTTTTCGGTGTTCTCAAACGGCTCCCAGCTGGCCAGCACGTTAAAGCAGGTGAACAGCAGCGGAATCAGCACCAGACCGAAAACCATGATGCCGGTCATCGTGTTCTGGCGGATCACCCGAAAGTCGTTCCGCACAATTTCAAGAACGTTTCTCATTAGGCTTCACCTTCTGGGGAAGTCTTCACGCTTGCCGACGACACCTTCGTCTGTGGCTCAAACGTATCGCCAGCATTTTCCAACGAGTACGCATGCGGATGGGAAGTCTGGTGCTCCATGTAGGCGCGCAGCTCTTCCTCCGACAGCTCGCTGAGCTCCTGGGCGTGAATCACAGACTGCTTGACGTACTCGCGCACCGCGATGTAAGCGAGGCAGAGCAGTACGAACAGGCAGGCTAGACCGAAGAACAGGGCCTTCTGATCCGGGTAGTTGCGGGCCAGAATACCCAGTACCACCAGGGCGACCACTGCGACACCAATGGCAATGCGCATGAACAGCGTGTAGCTGCCACGCAGGTTCTCCATCCGCTCATCGACTCGCGTCTGGTACTCCTCGCGGTTGCGCAGCGCGAAGACCAGGTCACTGAGCTTGTACCCACTACCGACCAGGTGGACTTCTTCGTTGTTGACCAGACCGCCCTCTTCAAGCTGGTGGTTAACCAAGACGTTGACCGAGGACAGACTGCGACGCAGCCAGTAGCCGACCACGTAGGCGATCGCTGCCATGACCATTAGGGTGAGCATGTTCTTCAGGTAGTAATTGGAGTAAAAACCACCAATTGTCTCGCGGAGAGCATCAATACCGTAGGTCAACGGCAAGAACGGATTCAGTGCCTGGAAGAAGTCCGGTGTCATCTCAATTGGATAGAGACCGGCGGCACCAGGGATCTGAATAAACGCGAGCACCACGGCGATACCGCGTCCCACGTGCCCAAATGCCGCCACCATACTGTAAATAATGGCGAGATAACACAACTCCACCACGACACAGGTGAGAACGAACGCAACCGCACTGACATTCTGCACACCAATGACAATGTCACCAATGGAGACAATCAGCGCCTGGAAAATAGCGATGATGCCCAGTAGCAAGGTACGGCCCATGTACGCCTGGCCGACCGTGATTTCCTTGAAACCTTCCGCATCAACTTCCACGCGGAAAATCACAATCAGGATGAACGCACCAATCCACAACGACAGGTTGGTAAACAGCGCCGCCATACCCGAGCCGTAGTGATCCACCGGGAACACGGCCTCAGTCTGGATCTCGGCCGGATCGCTCAGGAACTGCGAAATTCCCTCGGGGTCGAGGTCATTGACCATGTTCATGGCTTCGCGCTCTTCGGTGGTACCCAGGGTAAGAACATCGAGACGCGCGGTTTCCAGGCCATCGCGTACGCCATCAAGGTCAGCCTTGAAGCTCTCGAGGACCTGAGTCGCAGCGGAAAGCTGCCCACTCGTAGCGTCGAGAAGCGCGGACGTTTCCCGGACGGTGTCCTTTTGCGCGCCAAGCGCCGCCGCGTACGAACCCACGCGCGCGTTGAGCTGATTAAGGGCCCTGCTCAACTGCGGGAGTGCGTCCTTGGACGCCTGGCGGATCTGATCCGAGGCAGCCTTGCCGTCCTTAGTGGCCTGCGCCAACGCCTCGCTGGTGGCGTTGAGGGAGTCGAGAGTTCCCTGCGCCGAGCCGGAGACATTCTTCAGGCCCTCCACCAGCTCTTTATTGGTGGCGTTGCTCTCGTCGAGCGCATCGATTGTGCGCTGGATTGCCTGTTTATCCGGGCCGTTGAGCGGGCTGGCATCCAGCAGCGAGTTCAGCCCACCAATGACCTGATCCGCCTGGTTGACGATGTCCTCCGCCGCAGCCGTCGCGGAATCCGAACGGGAAATTGCGCCCTGCAGATTGCCGGTCATCGCGCCAATCGCGGCATTGGCGTTACCGGTGCCCTCTACCAGGGCGGTACTGCCCTGTAGGTAGGCGTCGTTGAGATCCGCGGAGAAATTCAGGACCTCGTTGTTGAGCTCACCAGTAATCGCCTGCACCTGCGTCAACGCATCCTGGGCATCGTCGAGGGCCGTATCTACGCTGCCAAGAGTCTTCTTAATCTGCGCAATCGTCGGCTGCAGATCGCCAATCTGCTCCTGGATAGCGCCGACTTCATCGCGGCTATTGGCAACCGCATCAGCAACATCCTGGAAAGCATCAGCGGAATTGAGACGGGCCGCATCGAACCGACCCTGCAGCAGATCGCCAGCTTCCTTGACCTGCTCGGTGACCGCCTTCGCGATCTCCTTATTAAAGGACGCGGAGATCTGGCCATCAATGCCGGACGCGCCCTGCGCCGTGATGTGCGGCGAGATTGCGTTGATCTTCTGGTTAGCGCGGTAGGTCAGTTTTGCTGGATGCCCCTGCCCTTGGATCAGATCGACCATTTCCTGCGAGAAATTCGGCGGAATGGTGATTTCGGCATAGACCTTGCCGCGCTTTAGATCTCGGTCTGCCTTCTCGGCATCGGGGAACTGCCAGCCCAGTTCATGATTTTCTTTTAGTTGTTTGACCACCTGGTTACCGATATTGAGACTTCCGGTAACCGAGGAACTCGCGCCCTTGTCCTCATTCACAATTGCCACGCCGATGTTCTCGGTGTGCTCATACGGATCCCAGAAGCCCGGGATGTTGAACCAGGAATACAAGGCAGGGGTAATCATCACGCCGATGATAATCACCCACACTCTTGGGCTATTGCGGAGACGGCGCAAGTCTCGCTTCAGAATAGACCAGCTAGTTTGCACCTTAAGGACGCTATCATCTTTACCCCGCTAAATACATTGGTCCTAGCTTTAGAACTATCGATGGGCGGGATGAGTGGGCGCACTGGGCGGGGTGAGTGGGCGCACTGGGCGGGGTGAGTTGGGTGCGGGCCGTCGGCAACGCCTTTCACTGCACGGAGCCCCACCGCACAGCCCCTAACGACGCAGAACTCTTACGGCACAGAAACCCGCGCATACTTCCCCCACTAAAACCCCCGAATGATGAAATTCATATAACCAACGGGGTAAGGTACATCACATGCAACGCGGACTACTGCTTCTATGCCGCGGCGGGGCTTGGGTTTAAGGCCGGCTCCCCGTCGCGGGGTTAGTTGTGCCGGCCTACAAGAAAAGTCCGAATTAGAAAGGCCCACAACATGTCTCCTTCCGACGCTTTTATTTCCGCTCCTTCTGTAATCTCCACTCCTGCTGGCGAGATTCCGGAAGGACAGCCTGCTTGGAATAAGCAGCGCAACTCCCAGATGGCAACCAACCGCTACCTGCCTTACGACCAGGAAGTTCAGGACTTCCAGCTGAAGGACCGCACCTGGCCGGACAAGCGCATTACTAAGGCACCGGTTTGGTGTGCCGTCGACCTGCGCGATGGCAACCAGGCGCTGATTGACCCAATGAGCCCGGAGCGCAAGCGCCGCATGTTCGAGCTGCTGGTCCAGATGGGCTATAAGGAAATTGAGGTCGGATTCCCGTCCGCTTCCCAAACCGATTACAACTTCGTGCGCGAGATCATTGAGAAGAACATGATTCCGGACGACGTCACCATCCAGGTTCTGGTTCAGGCTCGCGAGCACCTGATTCGCCGCACCTTCGAGGCATGTGCCGGCGCTAAGAACGTCATCGTTCACTTCTACAACTCCACCTCGATCCTGCAGCGCGATGTTGTGTTCCGTAAGGACAAGGACGCAATCAAGAAGATTGCCACCGACGCCGCAGAGCTGATTAAGACCATCGCGAAGGACTACCCGGACACCAACTGGCGTTGGGAGTACTCGCCGGAGTCCTACACCGGCACCGAGGTTGAGTACGCCAAGGAAGTTGTCGACGCCGTGGTTGATGTCATCGACCCGACGCCGGAGAACCCAATCATCATCAACCTGCCGTCGACCGTGGAGATGATCACTCCGAACGTCTACGCAGACTCCATCGAGTGGATGCACCGCAACCTCAACCGCCGCGACTCCATCATCCTGTCGCTGCACCCGCACAACGACCGCGGTACCGGCATCGCCACCGCCGAGCTGGGCTACATGGCCGGCGCCGACCGCATCGAGGGCTGCCTCTTCGGCAACGGCGAGCGCACCGGTAACGTCTGCCTGGTCACCCTGGGCCTGAACATGCTGACCCAGGGAGTCGACCCGCAAATCGACTTTTCCGACATCGATATGATCCGCCGCACCGTCGAGTACTGCAACCAGCTGCGCGTTCCGGAGCGCCACCCGTACGGCGGCGACCTGGTCTTCACCGCTTTCTCCGGTTCCCACCAGGACGCCGTGAACAAGGGCCTCGACGCAATGGCAGACAAGGTCCGCCCGGGCGCTGCCGTCAAGGAGCTTTCCGACGAGGACCTGCGCGCGGTGACCTGGGAAGTTCCTTACCTGCCTATCGACCCGAAGGACGTCGGTCGTTCTTACGAGGCCGTTATTCGCGTGAACTCCCAGTCCGGCAAGGGCGGCGTGGCCTACATCATGAAGACGGACCACGGCATGAACCTGCCGCGCTCCATGCAGGTCGAGTTCTCGTCCGTTGTGCAGGCAGTCACCGATGCCGAGGGCGGCGAGGTCAACTCCAAGGCGATTTGGGACATCTTCGCAGGTGAGTACCTGGACCGCGAGGTTCCGCTCGAGCAGATTGCCCTGACTGTCGATGCCCCTCAGAACGAGTCGGACGCCACCAAGATCAAGGCTCACATCGTCTACGAGGGCAAGGAGCAGACCGTCGAGGGTGTCGGCAACGGCCCGCTGGCCGCTTACGCCAACGCCCTGGAGAAGCTCGGCATCAACGTCGAGGTTCAGGAATACGTCCAGCACGCTCGCACCGCAGGTGACGACGCCGAGGCTGCGGCCTACGTCCTCGCAGATGTCAACGGCACCAAGGTCTGGGGCTCCGGCATCGCTGGTTCCATCACCTACGCATCGCTGAAGGCAGTCACCAGCGCGGTCAACCGCGCACTGGCTTAAACTCCACATAGTTACTGACTAGGTTTATGACACTTTCGTGGCAAAATTTGTGCTCAAAGTGTCATAAACCTAGTCAGTTTCTTTTTGGGGCAAACTATCCAGCGGCCCCTCGGCCCCGCTACCCAATCAACGGGCCGGCATTGCGCACATCCGCACGAAAAGTCACCCCACCTGCGGCTACCACGCGTTCGCGCTCGATGAGGATTGAACGGAGCGTCGATAAGCGAACTGCGTGCAATTCCACCTCTTTCCACACCACCCGCGCGACATCCAGCCCCGTCGCGCGCAGCGAACGCTCGCGGTAAGTCTCCCGCGTGAGCAGCTCGGACTGAGCCTCGGGCGTCGGCGCGACCTCGCTCGCCGAATACTTGATGTGGCCATCGAACTCCACGACAAGCAGCAGGTCAGGGATATAAAAATCCACGCGGGCGAGAAAGTGCGGCGGATCGTGGCTGGTGCCGCAAGTCCAGATTTCGGCTTGCTCGTGGAATTTCAGGCCGAGTTCGAGAAGAGCGGCTTTAGTCAGCGCCTCACCGGGCGTTTCGCAACGACCATGACAGACCGCGAGCGCACGGTGAAACAGCTCTTGGCCCCGCACGCTGGGATAATGCACCGGGAGCTCCTCAAGCTGATCGCGCGTGGCGCCATGCCGCAGCGCACCTTCGACAGCCAACACCGCCGCCCGCCACGACACGGACTCCGGCCCCTTCTGCCTGAACCGGACGCGACACTCATCGAAGGCCGCACGCGCGAGCACCGCGACCCGCCGGTCCGCGAGCCCCTGCGTGTGATCCAGATGGATCTCCGAGCGCAAGCGCATGCAATAGTCGATGCCGTGGAACTCCTGACTCCCGCCCACGACCACAATCTTCGCATCGCGCACCAGCACCCACGAACCGTGCAAGGCCAGCGCTGCAGCTCCCGAAATGACGCCTGACGACGTCTCGGAGACCACCGCCAAAGCAGTAATAGCCAGGCGTTTCTCGCGGTGGAGCCCCTCCCAGGCGTGCGCGACTACATAGTGACCTCGGCAAAGCCGCTCCAGATAACCAGCTCGCGCTTGCCTTGCGACCTCGCGGTATCCATTCCCCGGCTGGTCATCCGGCCTAATGATTCCAAACTGGTCCGCCACCAGTTGCTTGCGTTTCTTGTTGACCATTTCTCCCCCGCCCCGTGGTTGTTGTCCTGTGGCTGTTGCCCCGTGGTAGTTATTTCGTCCCTATTTTTGTGGCGCTGTTTTGTGGCTCTATTTCGTTGCCTTGGCTTGTGGCACTGTTTTGTGGCCCCTATTTAATAAGGCGCGGAAATTGCCCTCGCGGTTCCATTCCTTTTCGGCTGAGCACCCAGTCGGGGGAAAACTTTTGGGCCTTGCGTGGTTTTTGTAGTTTGCGTGGTTTACGGGACCCGTGTGACCGTGCCCCACGGTCCTTCTGAGCTTGAGGCCGAGCTAGTGCCCAAGTTACTGACTAGGTTTATGACACTTTCGTGGCAAATTTTGTGCTCAAAGTGTCATAAACCTAGTCACTTTCTCCGCGGGTGAGCGCACCCGCTAGTCTTGAGGCATGACTGAATCGGCGCGCGAGGAGCGCAAAGCGACTGGGACCTCTTCTCAGACGAAGAGGCGGCGGCGGAATCGTCGCCGTTCTCAACGCGCGTCGGCAGCGGGCGCGAAAACACCACCAACAGCACCGGCTTCCACCACAACGGACGCAGCCACGACCAACGCAGCTACGCCGGCCTCAACCACCACCGACGCGGCCACGACCAGCGCGGCTATTACCGGCGCAACCGCAACCGGCGCGAGTACCGCTGGCACACCCACACCGGCCACAGCCGAGACCGCCGCAACAAAGGCCGCTGACGAGCACAAACAGTTCTCGTCGGCGGAGGAAGCTCCTTACGCAATCGTGTCCATCCAGGCCACGGGCATCCACCCCAAGACGTCTCGGCTGGTCAGTCTGGGAGTATCCACCGCCGACAGCAGCGGCAACATCGTGGACACCTGGCATGTCGTCATCAATCCCACCGAAGATCCCGGCCCGACACACCTCCACGGCCTCGAGCCCGCGGACTTCGAGGGGGCTCCGAAATTCGGGGTGATCCAGGCCAAGCTCGCGCACGCGCTCGATGGACGCACGTTGGTTGCTCATAATGCGCCGCTGGTCTGGGGTTTTATAGTTGCCGAGGCCAAGAGGGCCCGTCGTCAAGCGAATCGTGAGCGGTCCGCGCGGAATAAGCGGGGGCGTCGTCGTACGCGCACTCGCGTCGCGCGGATTCCGGCGCCCGCACGGATTGCCGATACGTTGGAAACGGCGCGTCGCCAGGGCAAACGGCTTGACGACGCTCGCCTGCGCGCCGTCGCGCGCGCCTACGGCCTCGATGTGCCTTCGCCCGAGGCATCGATTGCTGGCATCTCGGTGCCCGAGCGGGTGCGGACGTTGGATGACGTCACCACCACGCTTGCGCTCTTCCGCGCACAGGGCGGGCTCGACGAGGGTACAACCCTGAACATGTACACGCCCGACCAGCTGCGCGAGGACATTGTGGGCCTGCAGCGCTCGACAGTGCGTGTCGACGCGATGGAAGCGCCGCGCCCCGTGGAGAACCCCGGCCGTTATACGCCGGGGCGGAAGCTCGCGACGGGCATGGAGTTCGTCGTGGCACCAGAGGTGTCGCTGGACCCGGATGAGCTGATCGCGGCGGGTGTGCGGGCTGGGTTGGCGTACTCGGAGAAGGTCACTCGGGAGTCGTCGGTGCTGGTGTGCAACCGGCCGGCGGATGTGACGCCGGATCAGCTGACGGGCAAGGCCATGCATGCCCACCGGAAGGACATTCCGATCGTTTCCGATGAGGCGTTTTTGCGGCTGGTCGGAGAGATGTCGCCGGACGCCGTGAAGGATGAGACTAACGACTGACTCGGTGACTACTCATTGCGTAGTTGCAGTGGCACTGGGGCAACGGTCCTGCCGGATGGTCACCTTGCGGAGTCTAGTTTGCAGGCTTTAAGCCCCAGGACCGCACTGATTTTGTGACGGTTGGAAGCGACAACCTTATAGATAGAGCTCCACAGTTTTGTTAGTGGCGGGAAAAGCAGAAGTGTACCCGCACATCGGAATAGTGTCTTGGTGCCACCCTCACGCAGGGCGATGCCTATCGCCTCGTGGCCATACCAAAATTTGCGAGCACTTTTAACACCAGGTTCGACGACTGCCGCTTCGGCTGGAATCATGGCGACCGCCTCAGCTGAGATGTGTTGCCGAACTTCCGCTGGCAAAGACTGGTCTTCGGGGCTGGGACCAATCATGCGGACACGACTGAGTTTGGCTAGAAGGGTCACACTTGCCTCGCAGAACCCACAATCGCGGTCGTAGTAGAAGGTGATGTCAGGGTGGAGAGTGATGTCAGGATTCATCTTTTTTCGGCGTCCTTTTATATAGGCTCTTGCCATTCAGTTTGGTGTGCTCAAAATTGACTAGGACATCAAATTTCTGGAGATTTTTCCAAATATTCTTGGCTTGCCCACGCGAACCGATAGATCCCAACTTCACACATTGCAATAGCACGTGCTCGGTATTAAATACGTATCCAGCTTTTTGCTTCCGCGCCAGCTCACAGGCATCACCGTCGTCCATGATGAGCGCAGTGGCTACGCCGTTATCCTGATCCTTCACATAAAGACAATGGGCGATAGCAATGTACTCCCCCAGGTGTTTAGCTTTGCCCTCTTGAAAGGTAAAGCCAGGACCGGAATAAAGACGAACATATGGATAAAGCTTTTTGTAGTCATCGTCGAGCACTTCGACATTCGGTTGCCCCAGAAACCAATCCCAGTGTCCCTTGCCGCAGGCAAAGCGCCGTTTAGCCAACTTGCGTTCGACTTCATTTTTGACTGCGCCCGGAATGCTGATGGTTTTATTGCCTGCGAAGTCGAGCAAATACTGGTGATTCTTCGAACACACGAAATTAAGAATTACGCTTGTATCAGCTACTAAGAGGTGACCGGCCATCGTTTATTGGGTGCTTTCTGAACTATCGGGACCATTGCCGAAGAAAGCGTCCAGTTCCGCGAAGGGATTTGCTTCTGTGTCAGCCACGTCCTGATCCTGTGCATTCACATCATGCATCAATGGCTGTAACTGTGACTGCAATGCACTTATCTGTTCTTTCACCTCGTCGACACTGCTCATTTCAGCAAAAGCGATGCTCGGAAGGTCGACTATCCCCTGTTCGTAAGCGCGATAGACGTCTTTCACCAACCGCGCCGATGGTTGCGCCAGTGCGGAGACCTTTACCGCACGGTCGTAGTCGGCTTTCCAGCCATACCGGGCAGCCAGAGTGGGGGCTGATACTCCTTTGAGTTCGTCTGACTGTTTTTCGCTAATGAGGTCAGCGTGCCTCATCTGAATAAGTGCCACCCCTGGCGAAATTTGATACTTGCGAACGACATGGGACAACGCAGCAAGGACGTCACCGCCACCGATAAGCTCACCGAGTTTTTGGTCCTTTTTCAGTCCATCAGTTGGGCAGAGCACATTACGAGCAAAGGTATCAGCACGAACTTCCTGATGATCACGCTTGCCGCAGACGTATATTCCAGGCTCAGGGGACTCATCATCTGCAACTATTCTCGACGACTCGAAATCATCGGAAATAAAATGCCCAATTTCATGCGCAACGGTAAACCGCTGACGATAAGGAACGGATGACTGCGCAATTCCAATGACCGTCGCTCTCGTCACAGGGTCACGCAAAGCAAGTGCATCAACATTGGCTGGCAAATCCAGAATCATAAAATCTGCATCAACCAACTGCATAAAGTCAGTGATGTCAGCGATTGGATCATTTCCTAGGCCGTGCTTCTTGCGGAACCCTTTAGCAAGGTCGAGCCCCTCCTTGCTCGCACTGCACATGGGGAGCCCTCCTTAATTTTGAGTTAGCAGCACTCGAAGCTGCAGGTAGGGCAAAAGCATCTTCTGCGCTTCCTTAACACTCGCGTCATCCTGTGAAGTGCGGGCCACCGCCTGCACACGCTGGCTAACCGAGTTTTCCTCCACAAGTTCATCCAGAGGCACACCAAGAGCCCATGAAAGCGCCATAACCTGCTCAAGCGAGTAAGCCGCCTTGCCATTTTCCAGGCGACTAACTGCAGATTGCGACACCACACCATCAGTGGCGTCAGCCAAATCACGTGTGGTCATGCCACGATCTGTGCGCATCTGACGCAAGCGCGCACCGAAGAAGTTGCTTTCTGTGCTAGCCATTCTTCTTCCCCCTTGTCTCCTAGTGGAGAGTATAGGGCAACGACTGAATCAGAACAACTCCTTTTTGATTCAGGGCTTGTATGTGCTTCCTCAAATACGCTTTCTCACCTCGACAATCTCTTTCCTTCCTGCCTTTCTTCCGCCGCATGACCGCCTACCTCCCGAAAACCAACCTGCTCGCACCATCCTCAACAATCGGGTCTCCAGAATGTCCTAAGAAGACTTCAAACTCGCCACGAGCAGATCTCCATCAGATCTCACAGGCCTGCTTCTTAGGCCTAGCCCTTTCGTGCGCGTAATATTTACACACATGACAAATGGCACCTCTCCGCAATCGCATTCCGCTGATAGCGCGGATGCCAGCCCGCACGGTACTGCGTCGAGTGGCTCCCGCGACTCGAATAGTTCTCGTGGCCTGCGCGGCACCGGCGCCCGCCTGCGCGCACGGTTCGCTACATCCGCCGCTCACGCCGCCACCTGGGCTTCTCGGAAGTCCGGTCGCGGCGCGGGCGGCATGATCGGTGGCCTGATTGCGCAAAAGATTGACCCGCGCATTCTGGCCTCCCTCGGCAAGGGACGCCCGGCCGCGATCATCACTGGCACCAACGGCAAGTCCACCACCACCCGCATGTTCGCGGCCGCCATGCGCGCCGCTGGCCACAACGTGGCCACCAACGAAGGCGGCGACAACATGGACGCGGGCATCATCTCCGCGCTGCTCGCCACTCCCGATGCGGACAGCCTGGTCCTGGAAGTCGATGAGCTGCACGTCCCACACATCGCAGAGGATCTGAAACCGCAGATTCTGGTGCTGCTGAACCTTTCTCGCGACCAGCTCGACCGCGTCGGCGAGATCAACAAGATTGAGGCCACACTCCGCGCTGCGGTGGACGCTAACCCGCAGGCGACGGTCATCGCCAACTGCGACGACCCACTCATCGCATCGGCTGCGTGGGATGCCAAGAAGGTTATTTGGGTCTCCGCGGGCGGCGGCTGGACCAACGATGCCACCTCCTCCCCGCGCACCGGCGGCCCTATCATCCAGGACGGCCACGACTGGTATGCCGTGAAGCCACTCCCGGACGGCTCGGAGTTCAAGCGCCCAGAGCCGGACTACCGCATCACTGCGGAGGGAGTCATCACGCCTGCTGGCGACACCCTGCCGATGAACCTCACACTGCCGGGCAACGCCAACCGCGGCAACGCCACCTTGGCAATCGCGGGCGCTGTCGATATGGGCGCGGACCTGGAGAAATCCCTCCGGGCCACCGAGACCGTCGACAACGTTGCAGGCCGCTACTCCACCATGGTTGTGCGGGATGACAAGGGCGCCGAGAAGCACGTGCGCATGCTGCTGGCCAAGAACCCAGCCGGCTGGCAAGAGGCGCTGTCCATGGTCGATCGCACTGCGGATGCAGTGGTCATCGCGGTCAACGGTCACGTCGCCGACGGCGAGGACCTGTCCTGGCTATGGGATGTCCGCTTCGAAGACTTCGACGGCATGGATGTGTTATCCGCGGGCGAACGCGGAACTGACCTCGCGGTGCGGTTGCTGTATGCGGGCATTGATGCGAGGTTGGTCGCAAATCCGCTGCAGGCGATCCGGTCGTGTGAAGCGCGGGGGTCGTCGTCAAGCGTCACCCGAGTTGAGGTGCTGGCGAACTACACCGCCTTCCGCGATCTGAAGCGCGACATCGAACGAGCACAGGAGGAAAAGTAAATGAGCGAGCTGTCTATCGGTCTGATCCTCCCGGACGTGCTGGGCACCTACGGCGATGATGGAAATGCGCTGGTGCTGCGACAACGCGCGCGGATGCGTGGGATTGACGCCGAGATTGTCCCGATCAAGCTGGGCGACGCCGTCCCCACCAACCTGGATATTTACACCGTCGGCGGCGGCGAGGACGTCGCGCAGACCATCGCGGTGGAGCACCTGATTAACGACGGCGGCATCAAAAAGGCAGCCGATGCCGGCAAGCAGATCCTCGCAATTTGCGCAGGCTTCCAGATCTTCGGCAATTCTTTCCGCGCGGGCGGACGCGACGTCGCAGGTCTCGGTCTTGTCGACTGCACCACCGATTCGCTGCCCACGCGCGCAATCGGCGAAATCTGCACGCTCGTCGATCCCACGAACGGTTTGCTTGACGACGTCGACGCCAGCCCGCTGACTGGCTTCGAAAACCACATGGGTCGCACGACCCTGGGAGCCGATGCGAAGCCGCTTGGTCGGGTTGTCCGTGGCGTGGGCAACTCCGGCCCTGAGGTAGAGCAGGCGGACTCCGGGATTGCTCCGGGAGTAGACGTTGCTGCACTTAACCCCGCCGGTGGCGTCGAGGGCGCGGTGCAGGGCTCGATTATCTGTACCTACCTGCACGGACCTGTGTTGGCCCGCAATCCGCAGCTGGCCGACCTGATGCTGGCCCGCGCGACCGACCAGGACCTGTCGAGCCTGGCTCCTCTGGACCTTGAGGTCGTGGATAAGCTGCGCGAAGAGCGCATCCTGTCCAAGCCGCGTCCGAAGAGCGAGCGCTAGTTTTTGTGGTTTCGCGCGACCGGCCGAGCTGACTGGTCAGCGGCCGGTTGGCGGGCCTAGACCTTCAGCCGGCCCGTCAGCGCGCGGGACAAGGTGAGTTCATCGACGAACTCCAAGTCACCGCCGAGCGGCATGCCGGAGGCCAACCGAGTGACCTCGAGATCCGGGAAGTCCCGGAGCAGCCGGGCCAAATAGGTCGCGGTTGCTTCGCCCTCGGTGTTGGGGTCAGTCGCGATGATGACCTCGTGGATTTCGGGGGGCTCGGTCTCGTCGACGTCGTCAAGCACGCCGGCGATACGTTGCAGCAGCGTGCGGATATTGAGCTCGTTCGGACCGATGCCGCCGAGCGGATCGAGCGCCCCGCCGAGCACGTGGTAGCGACCGTTGTACTCCCCCGTGCGCTCGATGGCCTGGATATCGCGCGCCTCTTCAACGACGCACACCAGACCACGGTCGCGGCGTGTGTCCGAGCAGTACTGGCACACGTCGCTTTCCGAGATGTTGCCGCAGACCCGGCAGAATTGCACACCCTCGCGCACCCGCCCCAGCGCGGATTGGAGTCGCCCGATGTCCTCCGGCTCCGCCTTCATCAAGTAGAAAGCGATACGCTGAGCTGACTTCGGGCCGATGCCCGGCAGGCGCGAGAACTCATCAATGAGATCTTGGAGTGGTCCCTCGAACAATGATAATTACCTACAATTACTGGTCTGAAAAGCTAATTTAGAAACCGAGGCCACCGAGACCGTCGAAGCCCTGGGACAGCGGGCCCATCTTCTGCTCTGCCAGCGACTGCACCTTAGCGATAGCGTCCTGGAAAGCTGCGAGGACCAGGTCCTGCAGCCCGTCGACATCCTCCGGGTCTACGACCTTCGGATCAATGGCGATGTCCGTGACCTCGCCCGAGCCCTGCATAGTCACCTTGACCAGACCGCCACCGGCCTCACCGACGATGGTGGAGGCGACGATCTCCTGCTGTGCTGCCTGCAGCTGCGCCTGCATCTGCTGTGCCTGCTGCAGAATTGCGTTCATATCTGGCTGAGTCATAACTAACTTTCCTAACTATTGTGCTTTTTACGTGCTGATTTATAGTTACGCGCACGCTTAAAGGCTCATCGCCCTTGCTTTACGACGCGCATCGCCGCCCCATTCTAACGGCTCTAGCGGTCTTCTAGCGGTTTGGCTCCCAGCTCCTTTTCCAGCATCTCCATGACCACGTCCTTTAGCGAACGGTGATCGAGCGACCCGACCTCGTTCGCGGCCTCGAAATACTCGGAGGTGTCCTCTTCGTAGTTGTTGTCCTGCAGGTTTTGGGAAACCGGGTTGTAGGTGGTGTTGGCGTTGGACGGGGTGCGCGAACCGTAGCCCCCTGCGCCCTCTGCGCCCTCTGGCGGAGCGAACTCCTCCATGGGCTCTGGTGGCAGCGGGACGCCGCCGAAGCCCGAATCCTGATTGGCCTGAGCTTGGGCATTTGCCTGGGCATTGACTTGCGCCGCGCGCAGGAACGACTGCGGCTGCGGCTGGTTTGGCTGCTGTTGCGGCTGTTGATGGACCGGGTTCGGGTTCGGCTGAGTCGGTTGGCTTGGCTGGCTTTGCTGATGTGGCTGCGCTGGCTGGTCGTGACCTGCCTGGTGACCCATCGCAGCACGCTTGGCAGCCTCGATTTTTGCGCGGCGTTCCGCAACAGATGCGTAGGCCGACGACCGCTGAGGGCGCGGTGCGGGCTCTGGCTGCGCCTGCGGTTCCGGTTGCGTCGGCTTCTCGGGCTCGGGTGCTTTCGGCTGTGCCGATGCTGCTGGTGTCGGTGCAGGGGCGGTGTCGTTCGGCGAGGACGAACCTCTTGACGACGAATCATCCTCCCCAGCAACGCCACCTGTAGCTGTTGAACGCGGTGCGCGCGGGCGCGTACCGACGACACAGTGCACCTGGCCGTTGAAACCCGTCACCTGCTTTACGGCAGCAGACAGTGCCTGTTCGTAATCAGGCGTATTGAGCCTGGTAGCGAGCGCTCCTGTGCTGTGGCCGATGATGAGCGTATCGTTTTCGACATCGAGTGGCACTGCCTGTTCAGCCAGCACGCGAATGGGGAACGCGTGCGGGCCGTCAACAGCTGCAAGGATGTCCTGCCAGCGCTCGCGGATTTGCTCGATACCGGCGGGTGCAGGTTCGGGCTCCGGCTGTGGTGTTGGTTCCGGTTGCGGTGCTGGCTCTGGTGCTGGCTGAACCTGCGGTTCCGGCTGCGATTCTGGCGACTGAGTAGTCTGCGTTGGCTGTTCAGGCTGCTCGGGCTGGGCGGCCTGAGTTGGCCGTGCCGACTCGGCTGATTGCTCGGGCTGGGCTGGTTGTTCAGACTGTGCGGCCTGAGTCGGCTGGGTTAGCTGTTCAGAGTGTGTTGGCGAGGAAGAGACAACTGGCTCCTCCTCGACAATCGACATGGAGCCGCCTTCCCCCTCACGCTCACGAGTCTGCTGCTCACGCTCCTGTGCAAGCTGCGCCCGAGTCTGCTGCTCGCTAATCCGGGCATGCTCCGCCATCTTCCGACGGAACTCACGAATCTTCTCTGCCTGAGCCTCTTCCTCGGACAGCGGCTGCTCAGCCGATTCAGGCTGCTGCGGTTGTTCAGCCTGCTGAGGCTGCTCAACTGATTCGGCCGGCGTAGCCTGCGTAGGCTGTTCAGGCTGCTCAGCGGGCGCAGTAGGTGCTTCTGGTGCAGGCTTCGGCTCAGTTACCGACTCCTGCGACACCGCTGCCGCTGGTGCCGATTGCTGCTCAACGGGTTCCGACTGAACCTTAGGCTGCGGTCCCGGCTGGGGCTGAGGTTGCGACGGTGCCTGCGCTGGCGCTGCCTGCTCAGTACGTCCGCGCTGAGTGACCGAAGCCGACTGCGCACCCTTCTTACGCTGGGCATTCCGCTGGCGCCACGCCTCCCGAGCCGACTGGCCAGACTGCATCGGCGACGCTTCAGCCGCACCCGCATCGGAAGACACCGGTGCCGCTGCGGGGGTTGCGGCCCCCGAGCCGTCGGCAAGCGCGGGCCTGCCGTGCTCCAATGCTTCTACGCGCTGCAGCAGCGACTCCACCGAATCTTCGGTAGCGGGCAGGAGCATGCGCGCACAGAGAACCTCGAGCAGCAAACGCGGCGACGTCACGCCGCGGAAGTGCCGCAGACCATCAGAGAGCACCTGCGTGAAGCGCGTCAGCGTCGCCGGGGGAATTGTCCCGGCCTGCTCCAGGACACCGTCGATTTGGCTCTCCGGAATCTCCACAAGACCCTGCTCCAGCGCATTCGGCACCGCCGAGAGCACCAGCAAATCACGCACCCGACCAAGGAGATCCGAGGCAAACCGAGCCGGATCCTGACCCGACATAATCACACGCCCGACCACACTAAACATGGCCGCGCGATCACCAGCTGCCAGCGCCTCGATCGCATCCGTGATAATCACGCTGTCAGTGACACCGAGAATGGCCGCAGAAGTTTCATAATCCACGCCATCGGTGCCAGCGCCAGCGATCAACTGATCCATAATCGACAGCGAATCACGCGGCGAACCACCACCGGCCTGGATGACCAGCGGATACACGTCCGGGTCCACCTGCACGCCCTCGGCCGTCACCACACGTTCAAGCAACCCGCGCATATCCGGCGGAGTCAGCAACCGGAACGGGTAGTGATGCGTACGGGAGCGAATCGTCGGCAGCACACGCTCCGGCTCCGTGGTCGCAAAAATGAAGATGAGGTGCTCCGGCGGCTCCTCCACAATCTTCAACAGCGCATTGAAACCCGAAGCGGTAATCATATGCGCCTCGTCAATAATGAAGATGCGATAGCGCGACTCCGCCGGCTGGAAGATAGCCTTTTCCCGCAGCTCACGCATATCTTCCACACCATTGTGGGAAGCCGCGTCCAGCTCAATAACGTCCAAATTGCCCGGACCGCCCGGCGCTAGCGCACGACACGACGCACACTGGCCACACGGTGTGGCCGTCGGCCCCTCCGCACAGTTCAAACTGCGCGCCATAATGCGCGCCGACGAGGTCTTGCCACAGCCACGCGGCCCGGAGAACAAATACGCATGGTTAATGCGGTTGGGACGCCCCTGCGCATCCCGAGATTCCAACGCCGCCGACAGCGGGTCAGTTACGTGCCGCTGCCCCACCACTTCGGCGAACGATGCCGGACGATACTTCCTATACAGAGCCACGTGCTCAGCCTACCTTCCACCCCGGATCGGCTAGTTCGAACCCTCCTGGGAAACAACCGACTCACGGCACCAATCCCGCAGGTCAGCATCTACTTCGGCCAACTTCTGCATCAGCGCCTGCGGCCCCTGCTGCTCATAAAACACCAGCTCCGCATCCGTAATTGGCACCAGTTGCGTCATCGTGGTCATGCGTCCCTGCGGCGACTCCACATCGCCCTCATGCAGGCTGATCTTGCCCGGCATCTCAGACACATTTGGCACCCCGTCGCTCCACACATACGGCACCGTGCACAGCACGTGTGCCACGGTAAAGGCCGTGCTTGACGACGACTCCCCTACCCCAGCCGCCTGATTGGCCGCTACCCGAATCGCATTCGGGATGACACGGCCCGGAATTGGCGACAGGAACTCCGGCTCTTCCTCCACCAGCGCTCCCGCGGCCGCGACCATGGTGGCCACGGGAAAACCAGCGTAAGCGACGGCGAAAAGCTCCACCCGGATATCGGTCTCCGCTGCGCCGGTCAGGCCACAGTAGTTGCGACCCAACTCCACCGTGGCGGCTGCCGTTTCCGGACGACGCTCGTTCGCTTGGCACTCCGGCTCGTCGTAAAGCGAGAACTCAGCGACCCGAAGCGGTGCCGAATCGTGTTCCTGCCCGTGCCGACCACTGGCCGGCAGCTCCGTCACATACTCGCCGACCTCAGGTTCTCCGGGGAAAAGCCCGGAGATCCAAAACTTCGTCTCTTCGAAGTTCATACAGTCCTATCCCGACCTACCTGGCTTGCTTGGCCTAGGCAGTCGCCTTCTCGGCGGCGGCGAGCAGCACACAGGTAGCGACGCCGTCCATAGCAACCTCGAGCTCTTCCATCGGAGGCAGCGACGGTGCCAGGCGGATGTTGCGGTCATTCGGATCCTGCTTCAGCGGGAAGGAAGAACCCGAACCGGTCAGCGCAATGCCGGCCTCCTTTGCCAGCTCCACCACGCGACGAGCGGTGCCATCAACCACGTCGAGGTTGATGAAGTAACCGCCGGTCGGCTTCGACCACTCTGCCACGCCGTACTCCGTCAGGCGCTCATCCAGAATCTGCAGAACCTTCTCAAACTTCGGAGCCAGCGACCCTGCATGACGGCGCATCTGCTCGCGCACACCCTCCGCGTCACCGAAGAACTTGGCGTGAGCCAGCTGGTTGACCTTGTTCGGGCCAATGCCGCGGATACCAGCGTGCTTGAGGTAATCCTCCAAGTTGGCATCCGAAGAAGCGTAGAAAGCAACGCCGGCACCAGCGAAGGTGATCTTCGAGGTCGAGCCGAATGCCCACACGCGGTTCGGATTGCCCGCCTCTTCCGCCCACTTAATGACGTTGTGAATCTCCGGGAACTCATCCGTCAGCGTGTGAACCATGTAGGCGTTATCCCACATCAGACGGAAATCCGGAGCAGCGGTTTCCATCTGGACCAGACGGCGGCAGACCTCAGCGCTGTAGGTCACGCCCGTCGGGTTCGAGAACATCGGGACATTCCACATGCCCTTAATCTGCGGGTCAGAGGCAACCAGCTTCTCCACGACATCCATATCCGGACCGTCTTCGTTCAGCGGCACCTGGATCATCTCAATGCCGAAGTGCTGCGTAATGGAAAAGTGACGGTCATACCCCGGAACCGGGCACAGCCACTTAAGCACCGGCTCCTCGTTCCACGGGCGTTCCGAGTCGACGTTGCCGAACTGCATGGCCCACGAAATCAGGTCAAACTCGATGTTCAGGCTGGAAGCATCCTGTGCCAGGACGTTTTCCACCGGCAGATCCATCAGTTCCGCCCAGATAGCGCGGATATCAGTAATACCCTTGGCGTTGCCGTAATTGCGGACGTCCTCCCCAGAAACCGAAATGTAATCCGGCGCCGGGAGACCCAGCAGGGCATTCGCGAAATCAAGCTGCTCCGACGACGGCTTGCCACGAGTCAAATTCAGTGCGAGGTTACGGGACTTCAGTTCCTCATATGCCTTCGCAAACTCATCCTTGTGTGCCGCCAACTGCTGGACATCAAAGGAATCCACGGCCATGGTGTACGCACCCTCCCAGGTATCGGACATAAGTTAAAACCTGACAAACCTGGCACGGAAAACCTTTTCCCCGCGCCGCATCTGGCTTTGCAACTAAGTGTAAGGCATACCCCGGATTGGGATTTCTACAACTTCCCGGACAAGGCATCCAGAAGCTGCTTACTCGGCCCCTCCAAGCCGATAATTTCCACCTCTTTGCCCCGGTCAGCAAACTTGACCCGCACAGAATCCAACGCCGCCACCGTAGAGGCATCCCAAATCTCAGCCTCCGACATATCGATGACAATCCGCTGCGCAGAATCGGTGTAGTCGAACTGGTACACCAGGTCATTACTGGAGGCAAAGAACAGCTGCCCCCGCACCTTGTACGTCCGGGAGTGGGCGCTGGGGTCGTCGTCAAGCACTTCAATCCTGACCAGATGAGCGACACGGCGCGCGAACATCAGCGACGCCACGACCACACCCGAAACTACGCCGATGGCGAGGTTATCCGTCGCCAGCGTGGCGATGACCGTCACCAGCATCACCACCGTCTCCGAACGCGGCATCAGGCGCAATGTCCGCGGGGAGATCGAGCGCCAATCGACCGTGTCCACCGACACCACAACCATCACCGCAACCAGCGCCGCCATCGGAATCTCACCGACTGCAGAACCGAGCAAAAGGACCAGAATGAGCAGGAAGACACCGGAAAATAGCGTCGTCAAGCGAGTGCGCCCCGACGATTCCTTCACGCCCACCATCGTCTGCCCAATCATCGCGCAGCCAGCGATACCGCCGAAGAAACCGCCCGCGATATTCGCGACGCCGAGCCCCCACGTCTCGCGGGTCTTGTCCGAATGCGTGTCGGTGATGTCGTCCACGAGCTTCGCCGTCATCAGCGATTCCATGATGCCGACAATCGCCACACCCACCGAATACGGCGCAATCAGCCGCAGAGTCTCCCAGGTCAGGGGCACATTCGGAATCAACAGCTGCGGGAGGGATTCCGGGAGCTCACCCATATCGCTCACGTTCGGCACGCGCCAATCCGCCAACACCGCAACAAGCGTGACGACGAGCACAGTTACCAGCGGAGCCGGAATCGCGGTGAACACGCGGGGCAGGAACACCATAATTGCAATACCCAGAGCGACCAGCGGATACACCAGCCACGGCACATCGATGAGATGCTCCAGCTGCGCGGTGAAAATGAGGATGCCCAGCGCGTTGACAAAGCCAATCATGACCGCACGCGGAATGAAACGCTGCAGCTTAGCGATCCCCAACGCCGCAAAAGCAATCTGCAACACGCCCGCGAGCAACACCGTCGGGATGAGGTAATCCATCCCGTACGTCCGCGACAACGGCGCGACGACGAGCGCAACCGAACCAGCGGCAGCGGTAATCATGGCCGGGCGACCACCCGTGAAGGCAATCACGATGGCCATAATCACCGAGCTAAACAGCCCCACCGCCGGGTCCACGCCCGCCAAGATGGAAAACGAAATGACCTCGGGGATCAGCGCGAACGACACCGCTGCGCCAGCCAGCAGCTCGGTGCGCAGGCGCTTCGGTGAAGAAACTGCGAACCGGAAGGAATCCCACACGCCCATTGGCGCTGGGACTTCTCGGGCCTGTGGCTGTTGTGGTTCTGGAGTTTCTAGCGGTTCTCGTGTTGCCTGCGGTGCCACTCGCATGTCGTTGGCATCGCTCATACACAGTATTCTTCCAGACCAGCGAACGCGAAACGCGACCACTTGTGGCCAAGGTATTCACCTATCGATGCGCTGCAGCGTGGCCATAAGTGAATAGCTCATCGATAGGTGAAATGGCCTGGCCAATATCGCGGGGATAAGTGCCGAAAAACATCGATAGGTCACAGGAAACCGTCGACAAGTGCCCGAAACCTTGCCACAAGTGCCAGAAGAACGCCGGGGATAAAAAAAAGGGGACCCCACGCACCCGTCAGAGCTCGCTGACCCTTGCTGCATTCCTGCCCTGGGGGAGTTCACGAGATGGACGCCACATGGGATCCGTGAAGACAGCCTACTACAGCTACGTACAAAAAGTCACACCACTGCCAGGCCAACAGTTTTAGTCTTGGTTCTTAGCCTTCAACGCCAAGTTCTCACCTGACTCAGAATCAAAGACATTCAACTTGTCCGTGTTGATGGCCAACGTAATCTTCTGACCTCGACGCACATTCGACTCCGCATCGACTCGAGCCACCAACATGGCATGCGGGTTATCCGCCAGGCCAGCCTCCTCAGCTGCGGCATGACCCTTCAAATCAATTTCCGGGAGTGGGAAGTGGATGAACTGCTCGGAGCCCATCGCCTCCAGGACGGACACCTCGACCTCGACCGTTGGTGCATCGCAATTGTCGTCGGTCAGGGCGGCGTCTTCGAAAGCCTCTGGTCGTAAGCCGACGATAGCCTTCCGGCCCGGGGCAAATTTTTCCGGGAGTGGCAGGTGGCCCAGGGCGGTGTCGACGCTGTGGCCGTCGTCAAGCACAGTGGCAGGCAGGAAGTTCATGGCGGGCGAGCCGATGAAGCCGGCGACGAAGACGTTGACCGGTCGGTGGTAGAGCTCTTGCGGAGCGCCAATTTGCTGGATAACGCCCTTTTTCAGCACGACGACGCGGTCGCCCAACGTCATGGCCTCAGTTTGATCGTGGGTGACGTAGACAGTGGTGGTGCTGAGGCGTTCCTGCAGCTGGGCAATTTCGGTGCGCATCTGGACGCGGAGCTTGGCGTCCAGGTTTGAGAGCGGCTCGTCCATGAGGAAGACCTTCGGTCGGCGGACGATGGCGCGGCCCATCGCCACGCGCTGACGCTGACCACCCGAGAGATGCGCGGGCTTGCGGTCGAGGAACTCCGTCAGATCGAGAATTTCGGCGGCCTCGTTGACCTTCTTCTCGATCTCCTTCTTCGGCAGTTTTGCCAGCTTGAGCGGGAAAGCGATGTTCTCGCGGACGTTCATGTGCGGGTACAGCGCGTAGGACTGAAACACCATGGCGATATCACGGTCCTTCGGAGCGACATCGTTCATGCGCTCGCCGTCGATGAGCAGGTCACCTTCGGAGATGTCCTCCAGCCCTGCAATCATGTTCAGCATCGTCGACTTACCGCAACCGGAGGGGCCGACGAGGATGATGAACTCGCCGTCGTCGATTTTGAGATTCGCGTCTTCCACACCGATGTGACCATCAGGAAAGCGCTTGTACACGTGCTTTAGTTCAATTTCAGCCATTTTTAGCCCTAACCTTCTTTAGCCCTTCACTGCGCCGGAGGTAAGACCAGCGACAATTCGACGTTGGAAAATAACCACAAAGATGACAATCGGAATGGTGATGACAATCGCGGCCGCCGCGATGGAACCGGTCGGCTCCTCGAACTGCGACGAGCCGGTGAAGTTCGCCATCGCCGCCGGTGCCGTACGTGCCGCCTCCGTCGAGGTCAACGACACCGCCAACAGGAAGTCATTCCACGCGAAGATGAACACCAGAATTGCAGCGGTGACAATTCCCGGAATCGCCAGCGGCGCCACCACCAGGCGGAATGCCTGGAAAGGGGTCGCGCCGTCCATTTGCGCCGCCTTCTCCAGCTCCCAGGGAATCTCCCGGAAGAAGGAGGACAGAATAAAGATCGCCATCGGAAGTGCGAAAGTGATGTACGGCAGAATCAGGCCCGGCCAGGTGTCGAACAGACCGAGCTTGCGCTCGATGTCGAACAGTGGGCTGACCAGGGAGACCTGCGGGAACATGGCGATTAGCAGCGAGACTCCCAAAATCACCGACTTGCCTGGAAACTCCAGGCGAGCGATTGCGTAGGCCGCCATCGTGCCGACAATTACCGCCAGCAGCGTTGTGATCAGCCCAATACCAATCGAGTTGATCAGCGCGCGGGTAAATTCACTGGTCTGGAAGATGCCGCGGTAGTTATCCAACGTCCAATTGCGCGGGATGAAGTGGCCATCGTGCAGATCGGTTGTCGGCTTGAACGACAAGCTGGCGATCCACAGCACCGGCACCAGCGCGTAAATGACCACCAAGGCGATGCCGATTGTCCATGCGACGCGTTGCTTCGGTGTCTTATCCGTGTTGTGCACAGCAATCGCCTCCTAATTATCCTTGCCCGTGGCCGCGCCTGGCGACGAGGCCCCGAAGCCCTTGACGAACACAATTGCAATCAGCGCCACGCACACGAAGATCAACACCGAAATTGCTGAACCAATACCCAGGTTGAACGCCTTAAACAGGTTGTTGTAACCCAGAATCGACACCGAACCAGTGCCATTATTGCCCTTGGTCAGAATGTAGATGTTGTCGAACACTCGGAAAGCATCCAGAGTGCGGAACAGCAGAGCCACCACAATCGACGGTTTCATCAGCGGCAAGGTGATCTTGAAAAAGCGCTGCCAGAAACCCGCACCATCCAACTCGGCCGCCTTCAGCGCGTCATCAGGCACCAGCGCCAGACCCGCAAGAAGCAGCAGCGCCATGAATGGAGTCGTCTTCCAAATTTCAGCGCCGATGATGATAAATATCGACGGCCATTGCTCCGTCAGCGGCGCGGTGCCGTCGGGAAGCAAATTAGCGAGATACCCCGTCCCCGGCGTCCACGCGTAATTCCACGAGTACGCCGCCGCCACCGTGACGATGCCGTACGGAATCAACACCACCGTGCGAATCAGGCCGCGGCCGAAAATCGCGCGGTACATCACCATCGCGATAGCCATGCCAAGCACCAGTTCAACCGCTACCGAAACCAGCGTGATAAAGGCCGTCACACCCAGCGCTTCCCACCAATAACTGCTGGTCAACACGGATGCGTAGTTCTGCAGGCCGATAAACTCGCGGTCATCGGGGAAACGCAGGTCATAGCGCTGCAGCGACAGCCAAATCGCGTACCCAATGGGGTACGCCGTCACCGCCAGCATCAAAATCAGCGCAGGAGCCACCAACAGCAGACCGAGGCGACGCTCGGCGCGGCGCCCGTCGGAAAGCGCAGACTTAGTTTTCGTAGATTTATCAGACATTTACGGCACCAGGCCTTCCGAGTTCACGGCCGCCTGAAGTTCCTCATCAAGCGTGCCGACCAGCGACTTCGCATCAACATCCTCCGGTGGACTAATGCGCGACGCCATCAAAATCGACAACGACTGGTACGCAGGGGACTTCGGGCGCGTCACCACACCGGCCGTGCGTGGCGACGGTAACAGCGCCCGCTCCTCCTGCGACAGCTCAGCCGAATCGGCTTCCTCCAACGTGTTCAACTGCTCGTAGATCTCGCGGTAGAACGGGTATTCCTCCTTGAATTCATCCGTGGCCTGCGTGTAAAGCTTCGCCAACGTCGGCGGCAGACCACCCTTCAACGCGTTGTTGAGCTGGTTTTGCTCATTGCGCAGGCAGTCGATGGCCTCGAAAGCGAGCTCCGGGTGCTTCGACGTCGACGGCACCGCAAGGTTAAGGCCACCAATCGTGACCTGCGCCGGTGTGCCCTCATCCATCGCCGGGTAGGTGGTCCAGGCCATGTCTTCGAAGACCTCCTTGGCCACCTGATTTCCCGACTCCGCCTTCTCCTTCGCACCGGCATAAACAAATGGGTAATTCACCTGCGCAAATGCATCGCCGCGGTCGAATGCCAGACGAGCCTGGTTCTCATCCGACTGCGAAATCGACGGGTCATGCCCCTTCGCCGTGGCCACGCGATGCATGGTGCTCAAGGCGCGCTCCGCGGCATCGTTATCCGCAATTGTGACCGACTGCCCATCCGGCGCGACTAGCTGACCGCCCGCCGACGCTGTCATCGAATTGAGCCACACCACCGAGCCCTCAAACTGGGCAGCCTGGACGCCAATCATCGACGGCTTGCCCTCATCGGCGAGCCTCTCCCCCGTCGCGATTAAGTCATCCCACGTCTTCGGCGGGCCATCTACCAGCGACTTTCGATACCACAGGAGCTGCGTATTCGTATTCAACGGAGCACCATAGAGCTGATCCTGCCACGTCGCCGTATCCAACGGACCCGACAGGGTACCCTCCGTAACGCGCTCGGCCATATCTTCCGGGAGTGGGAGCGCCCAGCCCGCCTCCGCAAACTCCGGAGTCCACGTCACATCAAGGCCCATTATGTCGAACGAGGAATCTCCGCCCACAATGCGACGAGCCAACTGAAGACGCTGATCATCCGTCTGCTTCGCCGAAATGTCATACTCCAGGCGATACTTCCCGCCCGACGCATCCGAGCACTTCTGCGCCGCCTGCGCATACTGATCCGAACCATCCGCCGGACCCATAATCCGCAGTACCGGCGCCGAATCCTGCTGAGCCTCCGAACCACAACCCGCCGCCAGCGTGGCGAGCGATACAGCCGACACCGCCGCGATGGCAGCTCGTAATTTCCGGCCAGAACCTAAAGAGCCGAAAGGAGCACCTGTACGGTCTCGACCGGCTCTTCGGATTCTCGGGCGCTTATTAAACATAATGACCACTCCGTGCTTCGACGTACAAAACTAACTGTACTCCGGAGTGGCGTATATGGCTGAAAACATAAGAAAACCCCCGGCGATAACCGGGGGTTTTCAATCTGCGGAGGATGTGGGATTTGAACCCACGAGGGATGTGACTCCCGCACGCGTTCCAGGCGTGTGACATAGGCCGCTAGTCGAATCCTCCAACGTCGTTAAAGACTACCCAACAAATCCGATTTTCCCAAAACACGCCGACGAACAGGGGAAACGTAGAATTCAAGTGGCACTATCGACACCACCAGTGCAACCAACAACCGAAAGCAAAAGACGGCACCCGACCACCGACCGCTGACCGCCGTTTCGCTTCACGACGGCCACCCCACTCCCGGAATTTTTCCGGGAGTTACTTAGCCAGCCGAGCGATTGCCGCCGAGGCCTCCTCCAGCTTGGCATCCAACTCCTCCGGGCCGCCCTCAGCCGCATGCACCACGCAGTGATGAAGGTGAGCATCCAGAAGAGTCAACGCCAACGACTTCAACGCCGAATTCACCGCCGAAATCTGGGTCAAAACATCGATACAGTACTCTTCGTTCTCAATCATCCGACCAATGCCACGAACCTGCCCCTCAATGCGACGAATACGGGACTCATAACGCCGCTTCTCCGAGAGATAACCGGGATCAGTGGTGTCATGACAGCAAGAACCGTCGTCAAGCGAATGCAATTGCGACGAACAACAAGACTCACTCATGAGTTACTCCTTTTGATTATCTAGTTGACTCGGAGAAAAACCGCGCAGACGCAGACTGTTGCCGACCACAAAAACCGACGAAAACGCCATTGCAGCGCCAGCCAACATCGGATTCAACAACCCCAGTGCGGCGACAGGAATTGCCAAAACGTTGTAGAAAAACGCCCAAAAAAGATTTGACCGAATCGTGCGGAGCGTCCGGCGAGACAACCGCAGCGCATCCGCAGCCGCCAACAAATCACCACGCACCAGCGTGATATCCGCGGCCTCCATCGCCACATCGGTGCCCGTGCCCATCGCCATGCCCAAATCCGCCTGCGCAAGAGCCGCAGCATCATTAATGCCATCGCCGACCATCGCCACGGACGCGCCGCTGGCCTGCAACTTCTCAATCGTCGCGACCTTATCCTCCGGCATCACTCCCGAAATCACGTCCTCGCGAGCAATACCGACCTTATCCGCAACGCGAAACGCAGGGCCGGCGGCGTCGCCGGTCAGCAGAATCGGCCGCACCCCCCACTCCCGGAATTTCGCGACCGCAGCCGCCGACGTCGGCTTCACCGAATCCGACACCTCCAACGTGCCCAGGAGCTCGCCGTCGCGGCGCACCGCAACCACCGTCCCCCCACTCCCGGAATTTTCCCCGGAGCGGCCGACCTCGATGCGGTGGCCGTCTACGGTGCCCTCAACCCCCACTCCCGGAATATCCCGGAAATCAGAAACCGGGAGTAGGGAATCCGGATCCGCCGCACGCACAATTGCCTGCGCAATCGGGTGGTGCGACGCCGCTTCCACCGAAGCGGCAAGCGGCACCAGATTTTCGGGAGTGGGAGGAACCTCCGTCAACTCCATCACACCCGTAGTCACCGTGCCGGTCTTATCCAGCACAACCGTGTCGACCTTCCGCGCCGACTCCAGCACCTCTGGGCCGCGCAGCAACACACCCGCCTTGGCACCTTCACTCGTGCCGACCAGGAGCGCTGTGGGCGTCGCTAAGCCAAGCGCACACGGGCACGCGATAATAAGTACGGCGACCGCAGCCGTGACCGCCTCACTCGCGCCGTGCCCCGTGAGCAACCACGCACCGAGCGTGACCACGGCGATCGCGATGACGGCGGGCACGAACACTCCCGAAACCCGGTCCGCTAGCCGCTGCACCGGTGCCTTGCCCGTCTGCGCCGCCTCGACCATCGCTGCCATCTGCGCCAACTGCGTCTCCGAGCCCACGCGCGTCGCCCGCACGAGCAACCGCCCAGACGTATTAATCGTCGCCCCTGTCACCTCATCGCCAGGGCCAACCTCGACAGGCATCGGCTCTCCGGTCAGCATCGACGCATCCACCGCCGACGCACCCTCCACGACAACGCCATCCGTCGCGATCTTCTCACCAGGCCTAACGACGAACACCACTCCCGGGCGGAGCTGTTCCACGGGCAGCCGCTTCTCCACTCCCGAACTTTCGAGAACGGAGACCTCCTTGGCGCCGAGCTTCATCAACTCCCGGAGCGCCTGACCAGCATTGCGCTTAGAACGCTTCTCGAAATAACGACCGAGCAGCACAAACATGATGATGCCGGCCATCGCCTCGAGGTAGATGTTCATATCAGCATCGCCGGGAGTGACCGTTAAGTGGAACTCGTGCTTAAGCCCCGGCAGCCCGGCGCGCCCGAAGAACAACGCCCAGACGCTCCAGAGGAACGAGGCGGTCGTACCCATGGTGATCAGCGTGTCCATGGTGACTTCACCATGACGCAGGTTCTTCAGCGTCGCGCGATGGAACGGCCAGCCGGCCCACACAAAGACCGGCGCCGAGAGCGTGAGGCACAGCCACTGCCAATTAGTGAATTGGAGGGCAGGAATCATCGACATCGCGATGACGGGAACCGTGAGGATGACAGCGCCGACGACGCGATTGCGCAGGTCCTGCAGCTCCCGGTCTTTTTCTTCGGGAGCAGCTTCCGGTTCCTGTTCGGACTCCTCCTGCGGAAGCTCAGCGGTGTAACCTGCCGCCACGATCGTGTCGATGAGTTGCTGCGGGTTGATGTCCGCCGGCGCCTCCACATGCGCCTTCTCGGTCGCATAGTTCACGCTCGCGTTAACTCCATCAAGTTTGTTCAGCTTGCGTTGAATACGGTTTGCGCACGACGCACACGTCATCCCGCCGACGGGGATATCAAGAGTGAGAAGTTGCTGCTCGGACATCTACTTTCCTCTTTTTTTGGGGGGTTAGTTTGCGACCGCCTTGTAGCCAGCTTCATCCACTGCTGCGATTACGGCAGCGGTGTCGATGTCTGCCTCCGAAGTCACGGAGAGGAAATTCCGGGAGCGGTCAACCTGGACATCGGTGATTCCCGGAAGTTCAGAGACTTCCTCCCGCACCGACGCCTCGCAGTGCCCGCATGTCATGCCAGTAACAGTAAAAGTTTGATTAGCCATACCCCAACATATACCCCCTACGGGTATATATGTAAAGCTATTCGCGCTGACGGTAGCCCGAGTAGGCCCGCCCCGCGAGAGCTGTCGGGAAGGCAAGGTTGAATTCGGGCGGCGCGTGCGGAGACGGCGGGTGACGGTAGACCGCGCCGGAGCCGTCGTCACGCTCGAGGTGCCCGTTGAGGCCTTGCCTGTCGTCATCGTTGGCGGCGTTGTGCTCTTTGCAGGTCATAACCATGTTTTCCATGGTCGTGGCGCCCCCGTTTTTCCTGGCGACCAGGTGATGGGCCTGCCCGGCGTGGGCGGGGCGCGGGCACCCGGGCCACGCGCAGATGGGGTTGTCGAGGATCATCGCAATGCGCTGCTCCTCCGTCGCCAGGCGCGGGTTGTGCATCGGGAGTAGGTCGGTCGGCGTGTTGTGCTCGTCGTAGACCAGCACCCAGCCGGTGTCTGCGAGCAGCGCCTCGACGAATTGTCCGGGAGTGAGGACGGAGCCGTTGGAGGTCGCCGCAAACCGCGGGCTGTACTCCACGATGTCTTGCGCGGTTACGATGAGCGCGGGCTGGTAACGGAGCTTATCGACGTCGTCAAGCGGCCCTTCCGACCCGTGCGCCAGGCGCTCTGCCAGCGCTTGACCGACGCACCGATCCCGGGTGTAGTCCTCGTGCGCTTTGGCGATTTCGGCTGCACGCACGGTCAGCGGCGCGACCAGGTCGTCAATCATGTTCGCCGGACCGGTGACCTGCAGGTGCTTCATCCCGCGAATGTCCGGATTCCGGGAGACGTGGGCGCGCAGGTGCTGCGGCGGCTCGTCGGTGCGGTTGAGCTCCTTGACCTTGGTCCGCATGTAGGTGTCGAGGCCCTCGAAGTCGTAGGCCGCGGCGGCGCGGGTGAAGTCCAGGCGGTAGTACTCCCGGATTTCGACATTGTTGAGCTGCCCGGAGCGCTTGTCGATCTGCATGCCCGTGTCCAGCGACAGCTTTAGCTCCCGGGCAATCGCGACGGCTTTGTCGCGGGATTCGACATCAACATCCTTCTCGACGGTGCCGAACAGCCGCTCGGCGCAACGCAGCAGGCGCTTGAGCCGGAAGGGGTCGAAGCCGATGCTGGCCGCCAACTCCCGGTGCCCGGTGGATTTTTCCGGGAGTGCGGCGCGCAGGTCGGCGAGCACGTCAATCCCCCGTGTCGCCAGCGCGCTGAGCAGTCCCAATGTCGTCATGGGGCTAAGGCTAGCGTCCGGGAGGGGACGGCTTCAATCGCTTTTTGGCGTTGTCCACAGCCGTCGTAAAGCATGCACAATCTGCACAAACGGGCTTGACGACGCACTCCCGAAAGTGCCCTACCGGAACGCAACCTCTCCCACCGGCCGACGCAACTTCCGGGAGTGGAGGGTGTCGGGAGCGGTGGCCATGTCCTCGCACGCGCGCACGGCGGCCATGAGGTGCTCCTCCTTGGAGGATTGGTAGAACTCGCGGGCAGATTTCGGGAGTTTGGGTTTGTCGTGCAGTGGCATGTCGGAGACGCTGAGCAGCGCGCCGTAGGGCACGCGGAAGCGGTAGCCGTTGGCGGCGATGGTGGCGGATTCCATTTCGACGCCGATGGCGGTGGATTTCTGCAGCTCCCGGTAGAGGTCGGTCTGGGAGCGCCACTCCCAGTTGCGATCGGAGGTCGACAGCACGGTGCCGGTGCGCAGGCGCTTTTTCAGTTCGTCGCCGGAAAGCCCGGAGACGCGGGCGAGCGCGTTGGTGACGGCGAGCTGAATTTCCGCAATCGGCGGGATGGGCTTTTCCAGGGGCACGTAGTTATCGAGGACTCCGTCAGCGCGGTCGTAACCGTTGGCGAGAATCATGTCGCCGATGCGCATGCGGCCGTCGAGGCCGGCGCAGTGTCCGACCATCATCCAGCAGTGCGGGCGCGTGACGGCGAGGCAGTCGGTGATGGTTTTGGCATTGGAGGGGCCGACACCGATGTCGATGATGGTGATGCCGCATTTGTCGTCGCGAAGCAGGTGGTACGCCGGCATCTGCGAGGCGTGCGCGTGCTCACGGCAAATTCCGGGAGTGGGGATGGCGCCGATGTCGTAGCGCTTCCCACCCGGGCACACCAGCGCCGTGTACCCGTGCGGATTTCCGGGAGTGAGGGTGGCGGCATATTCGAGGAACACGTCGGTGTGCAGCTGGTAGTTGGTGAACAGTACGAAGCGCTGGATGTTTGCGGCGTGCGACCCGGTGTAGTGCTCAAGGCGCTGGAGGGCGAGGTCGATGCGCTGGGCGGTAAAGAGGCTCAAGGGTTTGACGAGAAGGCCCAGGTAATCGGCTTCACCGTCGGCGATGGTGTCGTCGATGCAGGCGGAGTCGATGGGGGTAAACGTTTTCTCCACTGCCGCCAACATGCTTGCCGACGCCCCTTCCCTCCTCGCCGCTTCCTCGGCGGCCGCATCGAAGCCGCGGCACATCCGGAGTGGGATGGGCTGGTCGGAGACGCGCACCTCAACTTCGCCGCCGTGGTTGGTGAGCAGGTCGGTGATTTGCTCTATGAGGTAGGTGCGGAACATCACCGGGCGAGTGATGGTGGTGGCGTACACTCCCGGGCGGTCGACGAAGCCGTGTGACAGGGAGGGGTCGACATCCTCGACGGCGCTGCCGGCTGGGACGGTGAAGCGTAGTTCGGGGTAGTAGGCGCGCACCGGCCCACTCCCGGAATTTCCGTTAGTGGCGGCGGTGTACTGCTCGATTAGGTAGGCCATTCCCGCTCGGTGGATTTCGGTGAGCCGGTCGACGGCTGCGGCGGCGTCGGTGTAGAAATCGCCTTCGCCTTCGGTGGGCCAGAACGGGGGTGTTGCGGAGTCTCGTACCTGCATATCCCAAGGCTAGGCGGAGAGTTTCCCGCTCGCATCCGCGCCGCGCTCATCACCACGCTCATGCACGCGCCGCGCTCATCCACGCAATGCCGCATCCATCACGCGAAGCTCACTGCACCAAGCTCAGTGCCGACTCCACACTCCCTCACGGCTGCGGCGGACTTCAAAGACCTGGTGCACGTGGTAGCCGCCGATGATGGGGATGGTGAGGAAGTGGCGGCCGTCGTCAAGCTCGTGCCAGAGGATGCGACCGTAGCGCACGCCGTCGCGGACGTGGGCGCTGAGGTAGTCGGCGCGTTGTTGGCCGCGGAGGGTGGCGTAGAAGGCGGGGTCGACGGGGAGTTGGACGAGATTCCGGGAGTGGGGGGCGATGTCGGCTTCTTGCAGCCGGATGGCGACGGGTCGGCCGTCGACGAGGAGGTCAGCAGTGTGACGGCTGAGGCAGATGATGTGGACGTCGCTTATTGTGGTGTGCATTTTGCGCTCCTATTCGCTCTTCCCCGCAGGCGGTCTGTGGGGCTGATCTTCCTTTGGGGCACCGGGTCCGCGAATCGGGCGGTTGCCTATCGACGCTGTCAAAGGCCATTTCTCGTCGATATCTTGTGATCGTGTCGCCCACCCTAACACCAACTAGACAGCTTTGTCTACCATCTCCCGCACGCTTTACGACGAAGCCCCCACCTTCCACTCCCGAAAGCTACCGCCTTCCACCTCGCCCGCTGACTACCCCTTCCCCATCAGCACCAGAACCACCAGCGCCACGTTGAGCGCGATGATGAGTCCGCAGATAACCCACGCGACCCGGCGCAGTAGCGGGGTGTTGGCCCAGATACCCATCTCGGCATGCGAGGAGGTCATGCGCACCAGCGGAACCAGCGCAAACGGGATACCAATCGACAGCACCACCTGGCTGAGCACCAGCGCCCACGTCGGCTCCACGCCGCTGGCGATAATGAGCAGCGCCGGAATGATGGTGACTATGCGGCGCACCAGCATCGGCACGTGCACCTTCAGTAGGTCGCGCATAATCAGGTCGCCGGCGTAGCAGCCGACGGAGGACGACGCCAGCCCGGAGGCCAACAACCCAACCGCAAAAAGCACGCCCACTACAGGGCCGAGCGCGCTGGTCACGGCGGCGTGCGCGCCTTCGATGGAGTCGGTCCCCTCCACTCCCGGAAGTGCTTCGGCTGCGAGACACAGCATGCCAATATTCACCGACCCAGCCAGCACGAGCGCACCGAATACATCGATACGCGTGGCACGCAGGTGTTGGCGCAGCGAGGCATCATCTTCCACCTTGTACTCGCGGTCGCGCACCAGCCCGGAGTGCAGGTAGACCGCATGCGGCATCACGGTCGCACCCAACATGGACGCCGCCAGTACCACGGTGTGCGCACCCTGGAAGCGTGGCAGAATTCCGCTGGCCATCTCCCCGAGACTCAAGCCCGTGACAAACAGCCCGGCCAGGAACCCCACCGTAATGACCAGCAGGAACGCCACAATCACGCCTTCAAAAGTGCGTTGCGAACGCCCACCCTGCAGCAGCAACAGCCCCAGCGAGACCACGCCGACAATGACGCCGCCAAGCAGCATCGGCGTTCCGAAAAGCAGATACAGCGCCGTGGCACCACCAATAATTTCCGCCACATCCGTCGCTGCCGCCACAATCTCGGCCTGCACCCAGTACGCCAGTCGCCCCGGCCGGTTCGAACCAAAGCGGTCGGCAACGCCTGCGGTCAGCGACCGCCCCGTCACCAGGCCGTACTTCGCCGACAGGTACTGCACAACCATCGCCATGAGGTTGGACACCACCAGCACCCACAGCAGCAGATACCCGTAGCTAGCCCCCGCAGACAGGTTCGCAGCCACATTTCCGGGGTCCACGTAGGCAATCGCCGCCACAAACGCAGGCCCCAGCAGACTCATCATGGGCTTGCTTGACGACGTCACTTGCGACCCCTGTGTCCCTGAATCATTCATGGGACCATTATTTCACAACATTGATACCAATTGTTCAATCAACCCAAGATTTGTGCAGCCATGGTGCCACCGAGATTTACCAGGCGGTCGGAGATGTCGTCGTCAAGCGAACCGACAAACACGACGGGTTCGGCCGCAAGCTCCCACTTGTAGCCGGTCGTGATGGTTTTCATGGCATTTTCCGCGCCGGTGGTGTCGAAACCGCCGCGGATCCAGTAGGAAAATGGCAGCCCCTTAGTGGCTTCCTGCGCCTCCCGGAAGGTGGTGTCGAAGAAGTGCTTCAGCGCGCCGGAGATGTAACCGAAGTTGGCGGAGGTGCCGAGCAGAATGGCGTCAGCACTGGTCAGGTCGTCGATGGTGGCATCGAGAGCCTCGACGACCTTGACATCCACGCCCTCTAGCGCGGGATCGTTGGCGCCCTCGAGCACGTGGCTTAAGACTTCCTGCAGGAGCGGGGTTGGGGAATGGTGGACGACAAGAAGAGTAGGCATGTCCCGAGGGTAACGAAGTCAAAGTGAGAGTGCGGTGGCTTTTCTCGAGCTAGACCCCGGCGCGAACCACACTCTAGGCAGCGCCAACCCGATTAATGTGCTGGATAAACTATGCAAACAACGAGAATAGAGAAGTAGGACACCAGGATGAATCGCTTCCACAATCTCGCCGCTGCCACACTCCTCTTAGCCTTGACTTGCTACATTGGACTGTTTTTCGTCAGCACTGCACTCTCCGATGCCTGGACAATACCCCTCTCTGTCGGAGTCTTCGGATTCGGCCTAATCGGGCTCTTCCGTTTTTAGAGTGCGTTGATCTTC